>JAFTVQ010000107.1 GCA_017461865.1 Lachnospiraceae bacterium
TAGGGCTATCGCCAAACGGTAAGGCAACGGACTCTGACTCCGTCATCTCAAGGTTCGAATCCTTGTAGCCCTGCTAAAAAACCTCTGAAGGAAACTTCAGAGGTTTTTTTGTGTGTTCAAGTATCAGATTAGTAGCACCAGAGCACCTCATCCTCAAGATACAGCGCAAGCCAGATAGAGCCCTCTTCGCTGTTTGGCAGTGCTCCACCCTGATCGGCGTAGAGTCCGCAGGATGCTTTGCTTCCATCGTCGAAGGAGATTACACAGGAATACGCGCTGTCCATCTCATAGTTGAAAGGACGCCCTTTTTCAGTGTCTGTCCAGAAGCATCCGCGACCATCTTCCTCAAAAGTAAGGAATCTCACATCATCACTTGTTTCAAAACTTACTTCACCGGACGTCGTGTTAACGATCTCGTACAGAATATAATACTCATCTGCCATCAGAACCTGTGTATCGAATGAGGCAACCTTAAGGCGCGTCGTATCCAGGGCGAAGAACTCACCGTCTTCTTTCGATTCTTCGGCCTCAAACTGGCAGTCTTCTCCGATCACAAAGTTTCCATGGTTCTGCAATTCCTCGTTGAGTCGTGCGCTTTCCCAGCAACCGAAGGTACAGCGTTCAAAGCACGCTCCGCTTTCGTTGTCGCTGTGGTGGTAAGCGGGAAGAAAATTGTCCCCTTCGTTTCCGGTGAAGGAGCAGTCTTCGAAGTGGGCGAAGGAGCCGCTGAGGCTCAGCATGTCGAAGCCTCTGTTGTCCCTGAAAGTGCAACCCTCAAAGACAGTGTCGCTACATAGCAGGTCGATGATGCCGTAACTACACTCGCGGATAATGCAGTCCTTGAGCGTAATGTCTTCCGTGTGGTCTGCCACCACGCCGTAGGTGCCGCAACCGTAGAGGTCCAGGCTGTTAAGACTGATTTTTTGACAGTAATCAAACGCCAGCACCGCGCCCTCGCAGTTTCCCTGCTCAATCGTATGGCCGAAGGTGATGTTCTCAATGGTGATGTCGGAACAGTCGTTAAAGTAGAGCACATCGGAATAGCGGGGCTCTGCCACGACCTCGACCTTGCCGTCCTTTGCCCCGCGAATGGTCAGACTATCGACCTCGTGGATCTCTGCCTGCCAACCGTCAGTGAAACTGCGAGCAACATAGTTCGAGATGTTATCGGAGGCATCATGGAGATACTCCGTAAGGTTATAGGTGCCCGGCGCGAGTTCAATGACCACGCCCGGGGCGATAGCTTCGAGGAACTCGCCCGCTGTGCTGACATGGATCACTTCGTTCTCAGCCACAGATTCCACCGGCGGAGTGGGAGACTCTGGCAGAATCGGCGCGGGAGCGGTGGATGTCTGTTCCGGCGTCACGGCAGGCTCTTCTTTGTCGGAAGCACCACTGCACCCGGCAAGCGACACGAGCAGTAAAAGCGCCAACGCAAAGGCGCAGACATTCAACTTCTTATCCATATTTCTTAATCCTTTTTTATCCATATTTTTCAATCTTCTTCCTCTTTTCACCAATAGATTGATTTAGCCTAACAAAAGAGATAAGGCCTGCTGATGGTTCGGCAGGACATATTTTCATTGTTATTTAGCATAGCATGACCTGACAAAAAAATCTACTGTTTCCGCTTGCTATGCAGGTTTTTGTATTTGTGTCCTGAAATGTTGTATGTAATCAACAAAGTGCAGGCAATTGGAAATGAAGATTGGATGAATGGACTATTTTAATAGTTTAAAAGGGATTGTAGATGAGAAACGAGAATGATATAATAACAGGCAAAGGGGGTATAAAATATGAGTTATATAGGAAAATGGAAATTTCATTCTATCGGAACGGTAGATGATGAAACCTATGAAAGAGTTTGGCTGACCGGAGAGGAATATATGAATTCCCCAATGCCTTACATTGATGAAACAGATGAGGAATCTGTTGCAGATGAAATGAAGGAGCGCAAGAAAACAGTAGGTATGCTTCTCGAAGTATGTGAGGATGGGAATTTATATGTTTTAATGCCTTTGCCGGAGGGAGTTTCAAAAGAAGAAATAGAGGCGGCAGTAGAAGCGGGAGTAATTAAAGTCCGCGACGGTATGATGACGGATGATCCTTTTACTTGGGAGGAGCGCGATGGCGAACTCTGGGTAAAAATGGGAAGAACGGATGATTTCATGCAGTTCAGTGGCGATGATGGATTTTTAACTATGGTAACTACTCGTTTTGAGAGATTACAGTAAAAGGAGGATACTAAAATGGCATTTTTTGACTCAATCAAAAACCAAATGACATCTCAATTAAAAAGAGAGGCATCAAAAGCGGTAAATAGTGCGACACAAGATGTATCTCAAACAATTGCAAAGGGCAGAAACCGCACAGAAAGTTTTTCATTTGCTTCGTTACCTACGAGCGTGGCAGAATTGCAGGCGTTACCGGAGGCTTCTTTGGACACCGCATTTAAGACAACGGCTCTTTGTATTGCTGCTTTATGTAACTGGGAAAAGGATGCGAATGCAACCTGGGAAATGCTGGACTTTTTGAAGGGACCGGAGACTGTGAATGAAAGAGAAAAGCAGTTCATTAAGGATCGTCTGTCAGGAAAACAATATAAGACATTATCCTTTTTTAAAGGGGCAACTCCGGACAATGGTTATACTCCGACCTCACCGTATACAATTACCGTAAGTGAGAATCCTTATTCTTTTGATGAAGAGAATTGGGCGACTCTTTATGTGACGAGTGGCGGCGCAGATGCTCCCAGACCTGTAAAATTACGTAGAAAGCCTTCTACAAATCAGTGGTTTATTAATGATATTCAGTGTCTTGCGGATATTAGAATTCCTACGGAACAGGACCCTTGGGCATAGAAGAAGTGAGGTATGATATCAGTGAAAAAATTACTGTTGGTTACATTAATGGTATGTGTTATCGGCACTTTTGCGGCGTGTAGAAGTGAAAATCCGATAATGGAAACGGAAAATTCATACGCAACGGAAACTACAGAAGAGAGCGTTGTAGAAAATGATGTTGAAGAGATACCGGAAGATACTTCAAACGAAGGTGAAGAAGTAGTTGAGCTACCGCAAGTATTGTCAATGGCACAGACTTATACTACACAATACGAATGGCAGGATGATATTTGGGTATTGTATAGTGAATACTCCAACATAACAATGTGGGAAGGTGCGGAGGAATATCCTGAAATGGATGGTACACTATCCGAAATAGCAGGTATGCAAACACGTACAATGGATGATGAGGCGGATAACATCATAAGCTTTGTGCAGGAGATTATGGATGCGAATTCCACGGATTTTGAAACCCAGGTATCCACATTGGATGTTCAGGTCAGAAGAGCAGATAGTGTGGTGGTAAGTTTCTTGTCTGATTCGTATTCGGATTATGGATTTATTGAGGACTTCAGAGGCATGTGGGGAAGTAACTATGATGCACAGACCGGTGAGCAGTTGTTGTTGTCGGATGTGGTTCTTGATATGGAAGCAATCCCCGGAATTGTGCTTGAGGAGTTAAACAGTCATCTTTGGGCAGGAGATTTTTATCAGGAAGCAGTTGTGAAAGATTATTTTGCGAATACACCGGAGGATAACATCAGCTGGACTTTGGATTACAATGGAGTGACGTTCTATTTTGGGGATGGTGAACTTACAGAATCAGGTAATGGAAGACAGACTGCAACGGTTTCTTTTGCAGAACATCCGGAACTGTTTCATGAAAAGTATATGAATGTACCGGAAGCGTACATGGTAAGACTTCCGTTGGATCAGTCCTTTTTTACGGATTTGGATGGAGATGGAACCTTAGAGGAATTGAATTGTACAGGTTTTTTTAATCAGACAGACAGATTCTATAGCCAGTTTGGACTTTACACGGATTCAGATGGTTATTATCATTATGAAGATTTGTTTGCATATGATTTTCAGCCGTATTATGTAAAAACAGAGGACGGAAATCACTATATTTATTTGTTCTGCGAGGAAAGCGAAGGCGGAAGCCGTGATATGATGCTGGTGGTATATAACGTAAATGGCGGTGGTTTTATAAGGGTTGGAGATATGAATATTGCACCGGCTTATATTCCGTCGGACACATTTGTGATACCGCTTGATCCTAATAATATGCTATTGGATAATTATGATAGTATGGCTCAGGACGCCGAAGTTTATGTGGTTGGAAGCGATGGTATGCCTGCTAAAAAATAAGAAATATACCGGCAGTAGTATGATGGAAAAGAA
>JAFTVQ010000011.1 GCA_017461865.1 Lachnospiraceae bacterium
ATGAAGAGTTTGGATAAATAAAAAACTAATTTGAGGCATCATTACTTATAGTGATATAGGAAATGGTGCCCTTTTTGTATGGAGGATAATATGAAAATTCAAGAGTTAGAAATGAAAATGTGGAATGCTGCAAAAAACAGGGATTCGCAAGCCTTTTTGGAAGTTGTAGATGAAAAGGCCGTTATGGTTTGCGGCGGGTTTAGATGTACCGGTGCAGACTATGTAGAGATAATTAAGGAATTTGATGTGGCGCAATATAAGATTTCAAATTTTGAAGTGATTGAGAAAACTGAGTCACTTTGTCAAATTCATTATGTAATAGAATTGGCAGTTGCTGACAGAAAAAATGTAGATTTGGAAGGTGTCTTTCATATAACGTCCACATGGAAGAAAGTTTCGGATGAGTGGAAATTAGTTTTTAATATGGATTCACGAATCATTACTTTATAGAGAGGCGGATTTGAGATTTGCGGAGTAACCGGTACCGGGTTCTGTGTTTTAGGGCAGAGGGTTAAGTAAATCCATCTTTCTGCCGATATCATTTAAAATATATTTATATGGTCTTATTATGCCTTGAAACGGATTTCAAGCAACTACAAGGAGGTAGTGTTATGGCATCAAGTATCTATAGTATGTCTGCGTATACGCGGACATCACCTTTCATGCAAAGAAGCCGCTTTGCATCTTACAATCAAGAGCAAAAGAATTCCACGGAACCGAAAACGACAACCGAGGCGCAGCGTCTGCGCGAGATGATTCGCGACTTGAAAAGGGCGAAGAGTGAAAATATGTATTCGCCGATTGCGGGAAGCAGGGCGGACGGATTTTCTGCGCTGTCCGGAACAGAGAAAACCACAAGCGAGGCGGAGGAAGAGATTCAGAAAGCTTCAAAATACAATTTCAAGGAGGTCGCCAATAAGATTTTGCGCGCCAAAACTGCTCTCAGCGCAGGACAGGCGGTCATTTCGGCAAAACGGAAAGTGGTCGAAGTAAAGCGAAAAATGTCCATCGGTGACGGTGATCCGGAAGAACTTCAAATTGCGCTGAACCATGCAAAACGCATGGAGATTGCAGCGAAAAAGAAACAACGTCATCTGGAAATGGAAGAACTTGTGGTGACAGTACAAAAGCGTGACGAGAAACTGGACCGTATGGAAGAGACTGCAGCAGATATTCAAAACAGTGTGGTAGATATGGCGCAGGAGGAGCTTGAAAAACAGCAGGACGCTATTTTTGAAGAGCGGAAAGAGATGCTTGATGAGATTATGGAGCAGCAGGAAAAAGAATTGGAACGTCTTTCGGAGGAGGAGATGGCCGAGCTCAATGAGATGATTGCGGAGTTTGGAGAGGAAGAACTGCAGGAATTGCAGGAGGCGATGAATCTGCTGGAAAGTATGGAAATCATCAATCCCCATATGAGCAAGGAGGATCTGGAGGAACTCAAACGCAAGCATCGGAATGAAGAATATAAGGCAATTCTAAAGGCCGAGATGGATTATTTGAAAGACATGATAAAGTATATGCAGGAAAAAGGGATGACAGCCATGCAACCGGGGATTCAGGCGACGGGTAACAATGCATTCGCAATGTCTGCGCCGGACGTTGGAATAGCGGTAAGCAGTCCGGAAATATCTGCGCCTGCCGGAAATACAGTCGCGATGCCATTCATCGATATACAGGTTTAATGCAGGAAACTGATTGATGAAAGGAAATGAAAAGCGTATAATATCCTTGAGGTGAAACAGATTCATGCAAAAACCGCAGAATACCGATACAAAACTTAAAAAGTGCATACAGATGCTTATGAGAAGCCTGATTACGCTTTCGTTTGTTTTTTTTGTTGTTGCGCAGTTTGCCTTGCCGGCGGAAAACAAGCTGGGAACAGGGCGTTACAATGTGTACGACGGACAGTGGGTACAGATTTTGGAAGACGGCAGCAGAAAAGAAGTGCAGGTGCCCGGGCAGCTTGAGAACGTGCAGGGCGAGTGGGTGACCATTGAGTCGCAGCTCTCGGAAGATATGCAGGCGACCTGGCTTTGTCTGCGCAGTCTCCAGCAGGATTTTAAGATATATGTGGACGACGAACTCAGAGAAGAGTACTCGACCATTGAGTCGCAGCTATTCGGAAAAACCAGTACGATTACATATGTGTGGCTTAAGCTGACAGACAGAGACGCAGGAAAGATTCTGCGTGTTGAGTTTATGAGCGACTCGTTTTATTCCGGATACATGGAGGAAATTCTTCAAGGCGAAAAGGCGGATATTCAGAGTTATCTGTTTGGACGGTACGGGTTGTCCGCGCTTATGGCAGCATTTATGTTTTTGGTCGGACTTGTAATCATTATTACCTGTCAGCCGTATGTTCCGCTGTTTCATTTTAAAGGAAATGCGGAGATGTATTCCCTCGGTGGAGTTATAATGCTTGCATCTACATGGCTTCTTGTGGAATCTAAGCTTCGCCAGTTTGTATTCCCGAACAGTACGGTTGCCATGTACATGGGATTTTTGATGATTATGCTTTTGCCGTACTCGTTTCTCAGCTATGTGAATCAGGTACAGAAGAGAAGATATGAAAAAGTATATGTGTATATTATGGCGTGGTCGCTGATCAATTTTGTGGCATGCACCGGATTGCAGGTGCTTGGCATCAAAGATTTCTTTGAGACGATGACGAGCTCCCATATTGTGCTCGGCGTCACGGTTTTGTCTGTACTTGTAACTATTGTGCTCGATATAAAGAGCAGAGAAGTGTTGCAATACAAATCGGTTGTCCTCGGTTTTTCCGGTATATTGCTGGCGGCGCTTATGGAAATCGCTCTGTCCTACACGGTAAATGCAAAGCTGAACGGTGTTCCGCTTTGTCTGGCGCTGATATGTCTGGTTTGTGTTTCCGGAATTAAGGTTGGCAAGGAAATGACGAGAATTGAGAGCGAGAAGCAGACAGCGGAGGCTGCGCGAAAGTCACAGGCGCTGTTTTTGGCCAACATGTCCCACGAAATACGGACGCCGATCAATACGATTCTCGGTATGAATGAGATGATTCTCCGGGAAAATGAGGATAAGGCTATCAACGGCTACTCAGGTCATATTAAAAGAGCGGGACATATGCTGCTCGGTCTGATTAATGAAATTTTGGATTTTTCCAAGATGGAAGCCGACAAGCTGGAGATTGTTTCCGTGGAATACTCGCTTTCCGATGTGCTTGAGGATATTCAGACAGAGACAGAAAAGAGAGCGAAGGAAAAAGGTCTTGTGTTCCGGGCTGAAATCGGTTCTGACCTTCCGGCGGTTCTTAAGGGTGATGAACTGCGTATCAAGCAGATTTTAAATAACGTGCTTTCCAATGCAGTGAAATATACGAAGCAGGGAACGGTTACGTTGTGTGTGGGAAGGCAGCAGTCGGAGTCGGAAGGAACACCGGAAACATGTATTCTTTGCATCGAAATCAGAGATACCGGAATCGGAATCCGGGAAGAAGATCTTCCGCATTTGTTTGACAGTTTTCAGCGTTTGGAAATGGAAAAAAACCGCCACATTCAAGGTACCGGCCTCGGACTTTGTATTACAAAGCAGCTGGTTGATTATATGGGCGGTACGATAGAAGCGACCAGCCGATACGGTGAGGGAACCTGTTTCCGGATCATGATTCCGCAGGAAATTATTTCCGAGACAGAAGTGAAGAAACCGGAGGAAAAACAGAGCGGGGAAACGAAAGTATTCCGGGCTCCGAACGCGCACATACTTGCCGTGGATGATAACCGGGTTAATTTGGTAGTGCTCAGATCCCTTTTGAAACGGACAGAGATAAAAGTTGACCTTGCAATGAGCGGAAAGCAGGCGCTGGAATGTACGCGGGCGAAAAAATATGATTTGATTCTTATGGATCACATGATGCCGGAAATGGATGGTATAGAGACGCTGCATGCGCTGCGCGGCGAAAAGGACAACAAGAATTGCGATACAAAAATGATTGTGTTGACGGCAAATGCCATTCATGGTGTGGAGCAGGAGTACAAGGATGCAGGATTTGATGATTATATTTCCAAACCGCTGGATCCGGAGCTTTTGGAAAAAGTATTGCGGAAATATTTAGAGAAATAAATAAGAGCATAAAAAAGAGGACCGGTTATTCCGGTCCTCTTTGATTGTACATAAGTGATTTATTTTAAGATAAGTTCTTCCCATCTTGAGGTAGAAACTAAGCCAACATATGTTTTTCCGGTATTCAGAGTAATTTCATTTCCCTCTGCATCGAAGAAGTTGGTAGGCTCTGCATCATGTGTTTTTGTCCAGGTAATCGGAATGGCTTTTCCGCCGGTAATATAGTATCCGTCGCCGGATGTGTTGATGATGTTGAACTGCATATAACCGTTGTCGTCATACTGTGTATGGCTTGCGCACTGGATAATAACGTTGGTGAAAGCGAGCTGTTTGTTGTCGTTTTCAAGGTCAATGTGTGCCTTGCCGTATTCGGAGTATAAATATGTACCGCTTGCTTCATCGTAAGAAAGTTCGGAACCGTTGTGAGGGAACGGAAGGTCAACCAAAGTACAATCTTTGCTGTCGCTTGCTTTTGAAAGATCAACCGGGGCAGAAGGTGAAGCAAACTGCCAATGCTGTCCCATGTAGTAAGAATTGTATTCTTTGTCGATTCCGTTTGCTTCCAAGCGGGCTTCGATTTCTCCTGTAGTAACATATTCGGTAAACTCACGTGATTTGCCGTTGTCGATACGTGCAAATCCGCCGCTTAAATGATCTACCCAAGGATTGGAGAGGAATGCGTCAATGTAGAACGGACCGCCGTCATGAATTACAATGGCATTGTACTCCGGTGCAATCATAAAGTTGGTCGGGCGCACGCTTCGGATACTTCCGAATCTGGTAATGCTTCCCCAGTCTTTTACGATACACATGAAACGGGTAATTTCATCATTGGCTGTACTGTTCATCATTTCGTAAATGATATCAGCCTGTGTCAGACCGTAATGATCAAGAGCTGTTTTTTCGTTGTCAACCATGATAGCGACCGGACGCTGATTTTTGAGAGCTTCATCAATCCAGTCGTTGGTTAATTCGCTTCGGTACATACCTTCGCGTGTTTCTTCCGGAACTTCAGGAACTTCCTCTTCCGTCGTATCAGCCACTTCTGTTTCAACGGTTGTTTCTGTGTCAGTTTCTATAGTTTCCAATTCTGGTGTTTTTGAGCCGCATCCGGCTAAAGTACTGCAGACAAGTACTGCAGATAATACGATTGTTAATAATTTTTTCTTCATGTCAATTTCCTTTTTTCATTATTATAGTATGTTACAGTGTCGCACCGAAATCCGATACGATAATTTGTCCTGTAATGGCACGCGACTCATCGCTTGCGAGGAAGAGAAGGATGTTGGCAACATCTTCCGGCATGCAAATCGGAACACTGAGATTCATGTGTTTTTTCATCTGGCCGAACATATCCTGGTTTAATGTGGCAGGATCGGTCTTGGCCATCGGTGTCATAATAGAACTTGGGTTTACGGAGTTACAACGGATACCGGTACCTGCAAACCGCAAAGCAGTATGTTTGGTCAGACCGACAACCGCGGCTTTACTTGTTACGTAAGATGCACCGCCGGTACCGAACTGGCCGGCAACGGAATCCAGGTTAATGATGGAACCGTAGTTGTGTTTCATCATTTCTTTGAGGACTGCCCTTGTACACTGAAGTGTGCCTTTTGTATTGATGCTGAACACCCAATCGAGATCTTCGTCTTCGTAGCAATCAATCGGTTTCAGTCCTGCTTCCAGAACACCGGCATTGTTTACAAGGATATCTACCGTGCCGTAGGCTTCCACTGTTTTGGCAACAAGGTTTTCGGCGTCTTCCGCTTTGGAAACATCCGTCTGAACGACAAGAACTTCGCCGCCGTTATTGCGTATGCGCTGAGCGACTTCTTCCAATTGAGGGAGACGGCGTGCACTGATGACAACTTTGGCGCCTTCTTTTGCAAAGAGCTCGGCGGTAGCTGCTCCGACGCCGGAATTGCTTCCGGTGATGATGGCAACTTTACCATCCAAACGTCCCATAAAAATACCTCCTTAAATATTTAGTTAAACAATATAATTATAAAGTGTTTACATTTATCGGTCAATCGTGAATATTGTCTTTTTTCTTTTTAAATGTTAGTATACAATGAGTAAGTTAAATATATATACGTATTTTGGAGGAAATATTATGGAAAAGAAACAGAAGAGAGGCAGCTTCAGCGGGTCGATCGGGTTCGTTTTGGCGGCAGCGGGAAGTGCAGTCGGATTGGGAAATATTTGGAGATTCCCATATTTGGCAGCAAAAGACGGAGGCGGCGTCTTTCTTTTGTGCTATTTGATTTTGGCGCTTACCTTTGGTTTTGCGCTTTTGACAACGGAAATTGCAATCGGAAGAAAGACCGGGCAAAGCCCCTTGACGGCTTACAAGGCGCTGCATCCGAACATGGGATGGCTCGGCGTATTTGCTTGCTTGGTACCGGCAATGATTCTTCCTTATTACTGTGTAATCGGAGGCTGGGTTATAAAGTACTTGTCGCTTTATGTGACAGGAAATGCGGCGCAGGCGGTAGAAGATGCTTATTTTTCTTCCTATATCGCCGGACAGACAGAGCCGGTTGTTTGGTTTTTGATATATTTGGCACTGACGATGTTTGTTGTATACAAAGGTGTCGGCAACGGAATTGAAAAATTGTCGACGGTTTTGATGCCGATTTTGATTGTGCTGATTATGGGAATTTCTTTTTTCTCTCTGACACTGAAGCATACGGATGCAAGCGGAGTCACCCGTACCGGTGTGGAAGGATTTTTGGTTTATGTTGTTCCGAATTTTGACGGAATGACCTTGAAAAAGTTTATTCAGGTACTTATGGATGCCACCGGTCAGCTTTTCTATTCGGTCAGTGTGGCGATGGGAATCATGATTACATATGGTTCTTATGTAAAGAAGGAGACGAATCTGGTAAAAAGTGTCAATCAGATTGAGATATTTGATAC
>JAFTVQ010000108.1 GCA_017461865.1 Lachnospiraceae bacterium
ATATTTGTTGGGCGCGCCTACTGCAACGCTGGCATTGTCAAATTCTGCATCGGGGCAGTATCTTACGACACCTACTTTATATTCGGTTACTGCTTTCTTGATTTCATCGGTGATTTTGTCGGACTGTAAAATAGGCACACACATCTGTCCTACTTTTTCTTCCACAGTCATTTTCTTTAAAATATCTTGTATCATGTCTTCCTCTCTTTCTGCCGTCGGCTCACATTGCTCTCTTTTGCCCTCGGCCCCTGTTTGCTTTTATCATCGGCACATACCGTTTATACCACTAACTTCTTTTCCCGCTTTCCAGCGACCGGATGAACTCGTCATACAACGCAGCTTCCACGTCCTTGTCATATTGTTCACTCACAAACAGATCAAAGTATTTCTCGCGAAGCTTCTCCCAGCACTCTGTTTCCATGCCGGGAATGATAGGATAAAACCATGCCCCTGCTTTCTTCGCTGCCTCATAATCTCCGGGCGCATCTCCTACCATCAGCATTCTTTCGCCTGTAAAGCCTTTTTCTTTGGCATACATAAGCTGCTGCGCTTTCTTACCGAACTCCTGGCCGGCAATGAAATTCACTTTTTCCGTGAGGCCTGCACGTCCCCAATCCTTCTCAAGGCCCTTGGAGGATGCAGCGGACACTACCATGATATCTGCAGCTTTCCGCATATGTTCTACTGCTTCGGCAACGCCATCATAGGGCCGGATATCCTCTGTCAGCTTTTCAAAATACCCGTCTCCCAGTTCACTCCACTGAAGGACCTTCTGCCCAAATGCAGAGGGTGACTTCGCCAGCCAGTCTTTTAAACCGGCATTGGAAAGCGGGTATCCTGACTCGATATACGCTTTCAGATCCTGGGGTTGGATTTCGGTGCCATATCCTGCTGCCTTCAGTTCTTCAAAAGTCATTAAAAGCCCCGGGAAGCGGTTGATGCCCCTTGTCAGCGAATACAGATTGATTCGCTCTTCAATCTCTCGAAAGACTTCTTCACAGTCTTCCAGACCGAATACTTGGATGGCTGCAGGAATAAAGGAAAAAGTGTGTTTTATTTTCATGGAATCAAATGCCGTGCCGTCGGAATCGATTCCCACGAAAAATGCTTTCTCTTTTAAAAATTCCACCTTTTTTACTCCTTTCTGTTTGACTTTTTTACCATTCTGTCATATTATCAGTCTATAATATTATTCTTGGGAAACAAAGGGTAAAAAATTGCAAAAAGGTGTAAATTATTAACACACTGGAGGCTCCATGTATTACAATGTAAAAAACGAGAAAATTTACTATATGTCTGCCGAGGCAGAAAATGTGCCCCTGAATATCTTTCTGGCCGGTATCACCCTGCCCAATCCCAACTATATCATTTCCCACAATAGCTCTTCCAACGATGAGTTCGACCGCTATCAGTTTGAGTACGTCACCGGGGGGATCGGTTATATTACAATCGATGGCAAAACGACTACTGTGAAGGAAGGAGATTTTTTCTTTCTGAACAAGAGTTGTCCCCGCATTTTTTATGCTGATGCAAAGGAACCATGGGAAAAGATGTTCATCACAGTGAATGGTCCGCTGGTGGATGGCCTTGTGGCTGCTTACCGCATGGACGCGCCTCTTATTGTGTCCCACACAGATGTGTCTAAGAACTTTCTGCAGATATTGAAGCTTTTGGAGAAAGGACACGAGTCTCCTTTGGAGGCCTGCGAGGGAACTGCGGTGGAGCTACTTAAAATCATCCAAAAGATAAGCCGTGGAAAACAGTTCGGTGCTGAGCAGAACGTGGTCTGCCGCGCGGAACATATCAAAAATTATATTGACCAGAATATTTATCGGAAATTTACGTTGAATGAACTTTCGGATTATTTCTTTTTAAGCAAGACACAGATTATCAGGATTTTTAATGAGAAATATAAAATGTCTCCCATGCAGTATGCCATTGCCAGGAGAATCGCTCTTGCTACTTATTATCTGAGCAAAAGCAATATCTCCGTTTCGGGGTTGGCTGATATGCTGGCGTTTTCGGACAGCAAGCACTTTTGTAAGACATTTAAGAAGTATGTAAATAAGACACCCAGGGAGTACCGGAAAAGTAATTTTGAGGTGCAGGAGAAGACGATGGAGGGGTTGCAGAGGAGTATTAATAAATGATTATTTTTCTGAGGGTGAAGACGTGGTGAAACGCCCCAACACCGATTATCAGTATCAGGACGTTTCGTTTTGCAAAATTAGAATATCAAGGCAATTAAGAGAACAATC
>JAFTVQ010000109.1 GCA_017461865.1 Lachnospiraceae bacterium
ATACCAAGTTCTTCAATTAAAGCACGATATCTGTTGATATCTACTCTCTTTAAGTAGTCAAGAAGACCTCTTCTCTTACCGATCATCTTGTACATACCACGTCTTGAATGATGATCCTTCGGGTTCTCTTTCAAGTGAGCTGTAAGCTCTTTGATTCTCTCTGTGAGAACTGCTACCTGAACTTCAGGTGAACCTGTGTCACCAGGTGTTCTGGCAAATTTTTCCATGATTGCTGTTTTTTTGTCCTTTGAAATCATTTTGATTTCCTCCTTCTTTTTCATAAGGCTCATGCTAAGAACGGGGTCAGAGTCTCCCACGCCCGAGCATGGCTAGTTTTCACACAGAATTGAGTATAACACACGAAACAAGTTATGTAAAGGGGTGAATTCGGATTTTTCGCCTGATTTTTCAATGTTTTTCCCAACAAAACGGCCGTCGGTTTTATGCCGGGCTTATACGAGATCCATCCATTTTCCGTCAGCTCTGAATTGTATAAATCCTCACTTTTCTCGATTTTATCCTACGTCATTTCGATGTTTATGTGTTATGTAAACCCATCTGTGTGCTTCACGCTCTTTCACACATGTTTTTCCGGAGCCAATGCACTATATATCAATATTTCATTTCAAAAAACACCGATTTTACAGGATAATTTATGATATATTCCTGTTTTTATCCTATATCCTTTCGTCAGCCCCATGCATTTCAAGTTTACATAACTTCAAGAACCCTGATAAAGCCTCCGCAAACTATATTACTCCCCACCTCCGACATAAAAAACGGGCATCACCATCGTGATGCCCGAACTTACCGCTTGCCGTCAAGCGAAATCAATCATATAAAAGTCTGACTGCTGCCACAGGTGATCTGTAGTAGGTACTTGAAATACGGATACCTGTCTTCGGTGAGCTTGCGTGGATAACCTGTCCGCCACCGATGTACATAGCCACGTGGTTGATACGGCTTCCGTTTGAATAGAATACAAGGTCACCCGGTTTCATCTCGGAAACCTTGATTCTTGTACCGCAGTTTGCCTGTGCTCTGGAAGAATGCGGAAGGCTTACACCGAACTTCTTGTAAATACTGAGCACGAAACCGGAACAGTCAGCTCCCTTTGTAAGGGAAACGCCACCCCATACATACGGATTTCCGAGGAACTGTTTTGCGTACTCACAAATTTCTACACGCACGTCGGAAACTCCCTCACCGTAAAGGAACTCCGTCATATTCAGTGCTGTTTTTAACTTTCTGTCTACAGATACATAATCTGCGGAAACATATACTTTCTGACCGTCATAATCTACTGCTACCCAGCCGTCCAGTTTTTCTAACACTTCAAGTTCTTCACCGTAAGCAACCATGTCATACACTTCTGCCTCCAGGGAAGGGGCTGTTCTCATCTTTAATCCGTCTGCAGTAACTGTCGCTAACTCTTTTACGATAGCAGAAGCATAAACCTCTGCTGCTGTTCCCGTAAGAAGATAATCCATACTCACATATCCTTCCACACTACCGGAAATGATATGTGCCATACCGTCTGTTACTTCCAAAACTTCACATCCGGAATCATTTTCCATCTTACCGACAATCTTGCTGTCTTTTTCTGCACTTGCGCGCACATTCAAATGATCCTCCACACGCGCAATACCGAGGTTGGTGTAACCGAACAAACCGCCGGCTTCCTCTTCCTCATCGTAGGACTGCTCATCCATATCCTCTGCCGGCTCATCCACAGATGCGTTAACAACACCTGCTCCTGCCGTAAATGAAAGCAATTCCACCGACTCTGACGGCTCGTCCGCCGGCTGGGCACCGATTGTCAGCTGAACTGTCTCTGCCTCTTGTGTCTTCACCTCTAAAGACGGAGTCTTCGAAATAACGGAATCCGCACCTGCTGAAAATCCGCCGATAGAAATCACCGGTGCACCTAAAATATTTGCCGGAAATGCAATCGTAAGCGCCAAACCAAGTGCCACAATATTCATTCCCGTTTTTCTCTTGTTATACATAATATACCTTTCTATTCTTGTTATAATTTTCGCCTGAAATTGTTACATATTTATTACAAATGTTACAGACATTATAACAATGACCATAGAATATGTCAAGTCAATGGAATTTGGCAATATTTACACTTCCATCACATTTGCATCTGCAAGATGTAGTTTTGTATACAGATACACCCTATCGCCTGCCTCAAGCACCATATTTCCGTTCGGAATAAGTGCTTTATTTCTGCGCTTTACAAGCACGATAACCGACTGTCTCGATATATCCAGTTTACAGATCGGAAGGCCTGTCCAAGGATGCTGTTTCTTAAGTACAATCTCCTGAAGCTCAATGTGATTATGCTCGTCACTTTCATACGGAATGGCACCGAGAACGACAATATCATCATCAAGAAGCACAACATCTCCTCGCGGAATCAAAATATCATCTCCTCGCTTGATGACCGCCATAATCATCCCCGACGGAAGCAAAAGATCTGCCACTCTCTTATTACACCAATCTTCACCTTCCTCAATATGGATCCGAATAAAATCCATATTCATTTTATATCCATAGTCCGTTCTGTTTTTAATCGTTGTATACTGATTAACGAATCCCGCCGAAATAATACCTGTGGGGATTGCAACCATACCGACCCCAAGGAAGGAAATGAAAATGCCGAAAATCTTACCGAGCGTCGTGATTGGATAAATATCACCGTATCCGACGGTAAGAAGCGTAGACGTCGCCCACCAGATACCGGAAAAAGCATTGGAGAACACTTCCGGCTGCGCCTCATGTTCCAGACTGTACATACAAAGACTCGAACCGATCATCAGCATCAAAATAATAAAAACCGAAGACACAAGCTGCTGTCTTTTTCCGTATAAAACCTCCGTGATAATGCTGAGTGAATCGTGATGCGCATTCACACGGAACAATCGCAAAATCCGAACTACGCGGATCATGCGGAATGCAACCGTTCCCGCCGGGAAAAAAATCGGCAAAAAGTACGGAAGCCACGAAAGCAAATCCACGATTCCCATAAAGGAAAATACATATCTCCGAAGTGCCATTCCCTCGGTCATTTTCCTATCTTCGTACTTAAACCGCGCCGAAGCAACGCGAAGTACGTAGTCCACTGCAAAAAATACGGCCGTTACGGTCTCAAATGTTAAAAGGATTTCTCCGTACTGCGTACGCACTCCCTCATACGTATATAAAATACTGGCCGTCAGATTTAAGAGGATCGTCAAAACATTTATGACATCATATCCTCTGCTCATATTGTCCAGATGGTAACCCACTTCCGTAATTTCATACAACCGTTTGCGAATGCGATACCATTTCTTGTCCATCTGTAAATTGCTCATACAGCACTACCTCTTTTGATCCAAAGTTTATTCCTGCACTCATTATACACTATTTTAATTATTTTTGTTATGCAATCAAAAAAATATTAACAAACATATGTTCGTGTGTTATAATTTTTACTACACTGTGAAAACTATATGCACAGTTCTCCTTTTCACGGCAGGACAGAAAGGCGGTGTGATTATGGAAAAACGAACTTATCTATGTATTGACCTGAAATCCTTCTACGCTTCCGTCGAATGTGTAGAGCGGGGACTTGATCCCATGACGACCAATCTGGTTGTCGCTGATTTGGAACGCTCGGAAAAGACGATCTGTCTCGCAATCACCCCCGCCATGAAAGCACTCGGAATCTCCAACCGGTGCCGCGTGTTCGAAATCCCGAAACATGTCAAATACATTGCCGCCGTTCCGCGGATGCAGCTCTACATCGACTATGCAGCGGAAATTTACAGCATTTATCTGAAGTATATTGCCAGGGAAGATATTCATGTTTACTCCATCGACGAAGCATTTATGGATGTAACGGACTATCTGGCGCTTTACGACATGTCCGCCCGGGATCTGGGAAAAACTATTTTAAATGAAATCTATGAAACGCTCGGTATCCGTGCCACCTGCGGAATCGGAACCAACCTGTATCTGACCAAAGTAGCTCTTGATATTACCGCCAAACACGCCGGAGACTTTATCGGTGAGCTCGATGAACAGAGCTACTGCGAAACACTTTGGAATCACAGACCTCTTACGGACTTCTGGCGCATCGGAGCAGGTACTTCCCGCAAATTGGAACGCTATGGAATTTATACCATGGGCGATATTGCAAAGACGGATGAGGATCTGCTCTATCATCTGTTCGGCATCGATGCGGAACTTCTGATTGACCACTCGTGGGGCCGCGAACCGGTCACCATCGCGGATATCAAATCTTACCGCGCCCAGAGCAATTGTCTCTCCAGCGGTCAGGTACTTGCATGCTCCTACAGCTTTGAGGAAGGCCGGCTGATTGTCAAAGAAATGGCAGACCTTCTTTGCCTCGATCTGGTAGAAAAAGGTCTGGTCACCAAATCCATCACGCTGCATGTGGGATATGACAACCGTCTGGACATGGCCCCTGCACACGGGACAATTTCTCTCGATGATGAGACGAGTGCAGACATACTCCTTGTCCCGGCAGTCGAGAAACTGTATGAGCGCATTGTCCAACCATCGCTGACGATAAAACGCATCAACCTGACGTTTAACCATGTCGTTCCGGAGGAGTTTCATCAGTACAATTTTTTCACAGATGCCGAAAGCCTGGAGAAAAACCGCAAGATCCAGAAAGCAGTTCTTTCTATCAAAAATAAGTACGGCAAGAATGCCATCCTAAAAGGAATGAATTTGGAAGAGCATGCAACGACACGTGAGCGCAACGCGCAGATAGGAGGTCACAGAAGTGGCATCGAAACCTAAAAATAAAATGCCCACAGCAGACAGGGCCAAACAGTTCATGCCGTTTGCCGCACTGAAAGGCCTGCCGGAAGCTCTCGCCGCAAAAGAAAAGATTGTCGTGCCGAAAATTGAGCTTTCCCCGGAAATGGCCGAGGAACTGGACCGGAAAATGCATCTTTTAAAAAAAGGAAAAATGGCAACGGTCATCTGCTTTCAGCAGGATGAATATATCAAAATCACGGGGCTGGTCGCCCGAATTGACCCGACCTGCCGGCTTCTTCAGATTGTAAATACGAAAATTGCATTTGATGACATTTTGGATGTAAAAACGGAAGGTGAATACCCGTGACACAGTAGCAAAACGGATTCCCCCTACGCCATGCGCAAACAGGAATATTTTTTCTTGCCCCTTTTGCACTACTTATATTAAGATAGTAGAGATATATCTACTCAACTTCGGAGGATTCCAAATGACAAGAAAATTATTTTACGAAGATATCCATATGACAACGTTTCAGGCAACGGTCATCTCCTGTGATGTGATCGGAGCTTCAGAAAAAACAGAAGAAAATAAGGAACCTCTCTATCGGTTACTCCTTGACTCCACTGCTTTCTTCCCGGAAGAAGGCGGACAGTCCGCGGATATCGGAACCATAAACGGTCAGGACGTTCTTGATGTACAGATTGAAAAAGACCTAATCTATCATACGGTGAAAGAACCTGTCGCTGTCGGCGAAATCATCGAAGGACAGGTCAATTGGAAGCAGCGTTTTGACTTTATGCAGCAGCATTCCGGTGAACATATTCTCTCCGGCATTGTTCACGAACGCTTCGGCTACAACAATGTCGGTTTTCATCTGAGCACCCGTGAAGTTACACTGGACTTTGACGGGGCACTTGACAGCGAACAGCTCAAGGATATAGAGCTTGCAGCCAACCGGGTGATATGGCTTAATCTTCCGATTGAAATCAGTTATCCGGAAAATTCAGAACTTGCCGCCCTCTCTTACCGCAGCAAAATCGAGATTGACGGCCGGGTGCGGATTGTCACCATTCCGGGCGTTGATGTTTGTGCCTGCTGCGCGCCTCATACGGAAAC
>JAFTVQ010000110.1 GCA_017461865.1 Lachnospiraceae bacterium
CCTGCCGCTTCTTGACGGTGCATTATCAGTTTATAACAAGGCACACCGTTTTGATGAAATAAGTATAGAAAGGTACAGAGAGCTTAAATGATGACAGTTGTAATCGGCGGTTCAAAGTGCGGAAAATCGGGTTATGCAGAGAAAATTCTTGACAGCTTTGACGGAAAAAAGCTTTACATAGCCACAATGATTCCTTACGGCGAAGAAGCGCAGAAGGCTATTGAACGTCACAGGAAAATGCGGAGAAATAAGGGCTTTGAAACAGTTGAAAAATATACGGATTTAGACGAAATATATCTGCCGGAAAATTATGCCGTACTGCTTGAATGTATGGGAAATCTTCTTGCAAACGAAATGTTTAAAAATGAAGAAATCACCGACCCGACAGAGAAGATTATAAAGGGAATTGAAAGCCTGAAAACTCAGGCACAGCACCTTGTAATTGTGACAAACAATGTAGCCTGCGACGGAATTGATTATGAAAGAGAAACAATGGATTACATACGTATTATGGGCGATATTAACCGCCGTATGAGTGAACTTGCCGACAATGTAATTGAGTGCGTTTACGGAATCCCCTTAGCTGTGAAAGGAACACTTTTATGACTATATTGAAATCTCTTGCAAGTGCTTTTTTGATGTATTCGAGAATACCAATGCCGCAGGTAGAATGGAAAGAAGAAAACAGACGGTATGCGCTTTGCTTTTTTCCGCTTATAGGCGCAGTAATCGGCGGATTTTTTCTTCTTTGGAATTATGTCAGCGATTTGCTAAACTGCGGAGCAATCCTCAAGGGTGTGGTTTCCGTTATAATTCCGATAATTGTAACAGGCGGAATACATCTTGACGGCTTTTGTGATGTGATTGACGCTAAATCATCATTCGGTGACAGGGAGAAAAAGCTGTCCATTATGTCCGACCCTCATATCGGCTCATTTGCGGTGATTTATCTTGCTGTTTATCTGCTTTTGCAGACCGCGGTTTACAGCGAAATCAAAGATATAAAAACTGTTGTTGTGATTGCTCTTGGATTTATTTTGTCACGCTCACTCAGCGGTATCGGTGCGGTGTGCTTGAAAAGTGCAAAAAGCGAGGGTACACTTCAGAGCTTTGTAAAGCCTGCACACAGGAAAATTACCCTTTCTGCTCTTATCATAATCGCTGTAATCACTGCTTTTTTTATGGCTTATTCAAGCCTTATGTCGGGCGTTTTTGTCACAGTCGGAGCGTTGTGCAGTTTCTTGTTTTACAGATTTTCCGCATATAAGAATTTCGGTGGAATTACGGGCGATACGGCAGGCTGGTTTCTGCAAATCAGCGAGCTTTTGGTAGCTGTGACAGCATTAGTCGGAGAAAAAATCACGGAGGTAATCGCGTTATGATAATGATAACAGGCGGAGCATATCAGGGGAAAAAAGATTTTGTAAAAGCACACTATAACTGCGAAATTCTGAATGGAGATAACTGTGATTTTGAAAGTGTTTTTACAGCAAAATGCGTCAGCAATTATCATCAGCTTGTAAAACGGCTTATAGAAAACGGAGATGACGTTGCCTCTTATACTGAAAGACTTTGCAGAGAAAATTCCAATCTGATTGTTATAATAAATGAAATCGGGTGCGGTATTGTTCC
>JAFTVQ010000012.1 GCA_017461865.1 Lachnospiraceae bacterium
GTAAAGGGTAAGCGAAGCGCAGTCGCGGTAGTGAATGACAGTCCGGTGGACTGTCAGAGCCGCGACCGGGCTCGCCTCAGCGAGCTGTCACGCGAACAGCGTGACTGAGGGATTGTTACGCGGCGCGTTGCACCGCAAGAACACGGATTCCCACGTCGCCTACGGCTCCTCGGAATGACAAGGATTTCTGGGGACAAGGGCGGGGACAAGGGGACGGCAGAACCGTCCCCTCGTCCCCACGTGTCTTTAATCAAAAGTAGCAACTACAACGGCATGCCAATTGGGCGCGATATACTCATGCTCCTCTATTTGTCCAACAACATTCGGAAAGTTAGTCCCCTCTTTTGTATAGTAGAGTGATGCATCATCGTCCCAACGATTTGGAATGGCAAAACGAATATAGGAATCACATCCGAAAATTCCATTTATGATCTTTAGTGAAAATAGCGACTCAACACAATCGTACATCGCCTTGTATTCTTCATCCGTGAAAGAATCTCCTGGTTCAAAATATATATTGTCGATTTTCCTTGCTCCGGGAGAGTCATTATCGTCATTTTCGGTTAATATCCAAATACGCAAATCCCGATCCTTCAGAATGTTGTGCAAAACTTTTGCGGCCTCGACAAACATATCTTCATGCTCGTAAAATATAACCTCAATCTTATCTGCGGTGATAAAGTCGAAAAGCCGGCAACCAGCTGTCGAAACTACTATGCTAAAAAGCAGAATAAAAACCAATACAACTTTTAAGTATTTCATAGTATTCTCCTCCATAACCCTTCAAATGCTTTTTTCAAGACAGAGAACCGTCCCCTGTCTTGTGTCGTCCCCTCGTCCCTTACTGCTTTACTGAAATTTGAATCACTTCTGCATTGACATAATCGCCTCTGGTTAGTTCGGCAGTAAGAACTGTATCCGGATATATCCATATATCCGTTTCCGTAAATTCGATCTCAAGGGTTGAATAAACATAATCAAAAATAATGGTATCGTCCTTAACAAACAGAATATGATTATGCATACCCGAATCCATTTCCCTGATGTGTGTATCAATTTTTAAACCAAGATCTCTTTTGATGGTTTCTTCATTGGCATACTTCGCAAGTCTCTCGTTAATATACGCCCTGTCAAACTCGAACTTGAAGAGATCGGAAACCGTATAAACCTTCGATTTATCACACAATACCGAGAAGTCCACTTTCATAAAGTAGCGACATCCGGAGAGCGTAAACGAAGCTATGCCGATCAACACTACGATCAGGACTAAAGCCTTTCGCTTGATTATCGACTTTTTAATTTCCTTCATCCCATTTGATAACATCCGCTTGTCCATTGTTGATTGCCTCCTGTATCTTACTAGCAAAAACATCATAGGGGACAAGGAGACGACAGAACCGTCCCCTCGTCCCTGCAAAACAATCCCCCAGTCCAAAATCAGAGATTTTTGCCAGCCCCCTTTTCACAAGGGGGCCTTTTGTGCGACCGGGGGAGCCGTCTGTCATTGCGAACCAGTGACCGATGTCACTGGTGTGGCAATCCGTTCCCTCAATGGCTCCCCTGTAGGGGAGCTGTCAGCGAAGCTGACTGAGGGGTTATCGGAGGGTGTTACTTGAGATATCGTTTTCAAATAAAACCATACTCCGTTAACCCTTCCGTCACGGCTACGCCGTGCCACCTTCCCTACAGGGAAGGCTTAGGAGAACGGGGGAACGGCAGGGCAGGGGAGACAAGGAGACGACAGAACCGTCCCCTTGTCCCCTGCCTTTTTGTTTTTAGCCGATCCAAACAGCTAAAACAGTGCCATCCTGCTTAATGAGCGCTTGCGGTACAGCCCCTAATAAATCCTCATCTATAACGCCATTTATATGCCAACATTCGTTGGCTTCATCAAATGCAATATGGAAAGGATGTTCTTTTATGTCTTCATACAATCCATCTATGTCCTCACCATATTTATCTGTCCATAAATCCATAGCCTTTACGATTACATCGTCGGCATTTTCCAAAGAACCAACATTTAAATCACAGTGAAAATTCTCTATTTCCCAAGTGAAGTCTGTCAAATCAAATTTCATAATGTTGTGCGCCTGTATCTCACTTTGATGATTTTTTTCGTCTCCTGTAACATTCTTACACGATATCAAGGTCAGAGAAACGAAAACTAAGAGAATAATTAAAAAAACTTTGGTCTTCATTTTACACAACGCTCCTTTCTATTTCAGCCACGGTTTCTTAGTAGACTTGGGAAAGTCTCCATCTAACTCAATATCTTCGTCCCCTGTCTTCCGTCAAGACAGAGAACCGTCCCCTGTCTTCTCGAGGATATGCGCCTCTTGTCTAAACCCTTCCAAGAACAAATTGCGATCATCGATTCCATTCCCGGTTTCGATGAAGAATCCGCTATAGAGATTATAGCAGAAATCAGTGCTGCACCGCAAGAACATTTTTCAACGCCGGAGCAGCTTTGTTCTTGGGGTGGTACTGTACCAAGAAATGACGAAAGTGCGGGAAAGATAAAATCCAAAAGAACCAACCACGGAAACAGGTATGTTAAATCCATTTTGTGCCAGGCCGCCTGGGCGGCCGTCAGTGTGCGTAATTCGCCGTTCCGTGCTTGGTATTGGTCGCACAAACACAAGCTTGGTGAGAAAAAGGCTATCATTGCAGTTGCAAGAAAACTCCTGAAATTGATTTATTTACTTCTTAGTACTGAGCAATTCTACAGATCTCCGATTCCTGTGCCATAACGATGGGGATACATTTTTTCGTCCTGCTTGACAGGGCAAACCTTTTGCGCCCTTTTTTAGGCGCTCCCTTGGATTTTTCCTCGGTTATTTTCGCATTAACCGTCCCCTGTCATCCCCGAACCGTCCCCTTGTCCCCGGCGTTCCATCTTCACATAAGGAGGTAATTTTATGAAGAAAGTGTCTATTATTGCAATTGTTGTGCTTGTAGTCGTTATACCTTTATTGATCTTTGTTTTCAGTGGAAAGGGCAACATTCCAATCCCGCTGGTCGAGGGTCTTTCCTGGAAATCTACGCCAAAGCAAACGGCACAACTCCTTGGTGAACCGGTTGAAGAATGGTTAGATGCACAGGTTACCGGAAAAAACATATATATTTATAGAGCAAATGTACTTGGCCATGAAGCGTCGGTTAGAGTTTTCTTTGCGAAAAATAAAACTTTGACTGATCTCTATTTCACCTGGGAAAATTGCGACGAGGATTTTTCTGATCAGGTCTATGAATGCATATATTCATATTGCAGCAAAGATAAGAATTTCTATGTCGAAGAGTCCGATTATCCACCAAATTATGAAAAAAATATTTCAATGGGAATAAATAACGGTGCAACTGGTATTCATTACTCGATTAAACAAGAAGGAACAACAGTAAGAGTAATTTGCATTCATCTTTTTTAAGAAATGACGGACTGGGACAAGGTGACAGGTAAATGTATTTAATAAATATACGCCATCCGCAAATGGATGGCGTATATTTATTCTTGAAAGTAAAGTCTTGCTTTTTGATTGGGGGCATCGGGGGTGTGGACAGCAAAAAGACCGTATAGATTGTTACATCTGTTTTCAATTTCCTGATAGGGGTGATCGATTCGATCACCAAGATTGAGGAAGAGCCCTGTTTTTCTCGCGGCAACCAAAGCCTTTCGCCCTGAATCATTCAGTGCAAGTACACGCACATACGGGGCAGGGGAGTTGAGATCTTCCGTTGTCAAACCGAGAAACGCGCACATAATCATTCGGTTTATACGGGTGCGTGTATATCTTTTGGATTTGGTCGCATCAATGATATCAGAAAGTGTAGAAAACGTTCTTGCATTTTTCATTAGTTTTCTCCACAAGCCTTCAGACCCAAAGGGTATGGCTTCAAACTCATCATCACGCATTGTGCGCAATTTTGCAAGGATTGCACGTTCCCCGGCATCAATATGGTGTGCTGCAGCGTCCTGGAAGGTTTTCTGCGCCGCTTTTGGAATATAGTCTATCCACGATGTGTTTTCCAATATTAAACGGCGCACTGCGGTAGCAGAGGGGTTTTCGGCGTCAATCGTTTCGTCGTTATAGTCTCCTGAACGCTGAATAGGATCGGGAATCATCGTGGAATTGAGGGCAATAATGGCCTTGCAGTATTCCGTTGCCAAAATGTTATTGGGTTTGGATACTGCGTCCACGCTGCATCCCAATTGCTCTAAGACGGTTTGACGCGCAGCAGGGAAGGAGCAACCTGCAGCCATAGCATCTTTGATCTTTGCGGAGAATTCTTCCGACAAAAGTGCTTGTGCCGCCTGCATCAGCTTTTCACAGTCGGGATCTTCTGCACCAAAGGAAAGAATATCGCAAAAGCCGCCTAAAATCCGAACGCCGCTATACGCAAAGCCTTCGGCAGAGGAAAGCGCCGCAGTGACCGGTAATTCCAAGACGAGATCTGCGCCGCTCAATAGTGCCGCTTTTGCCCTGAGCGTTTTATCAAAAACTGCAGGCGTTCCCCGTTGCACATAGTTACCGCTCATCAGGCACACAATAATGCTATCGGGATATTTTTGCCGTATCGCGTGAATGTGCTTATGGTGTCCAATGTGAAGTGGGTTATATTCGCAAATAATTCCAATAATTTTCAAAAATATCCCTCCTTAATTGAAAAATTTTTCCTATTAGGGGTTGAGAAAAATTTAAAAATAGGAAAAGACAGGGGACGGTTCTCTGTCTTGACGAAAGACAGGGGACGGTTCTCTGTCTTGACGGAAACTGAACAAGGGACAGGGGTCAAAGACACAGAACGACCCATGCCGCAAAGCCGCGCGCGAAATGTATGAAAATATGCTATACTGGAAGTGCGGAGAAGGTCGAGGGACGGTTTGCCACTGAGAGTGCGTCTGTAGAACGGGACTATGGCTACTTTCGAGTACACGGAATTGCGCCACGAGTGCGGGCATTAAACTTCACTTTTTTCAAGTAGCCAACTCCGCATATTTATCTTTTTTGCGGAGGTGTATATGGAAGCGTTATTGTATTGTGGCTGTGGGTTAGATATTCATAAGGAAGTTATCGAAGCCTGTATTCTTCGAGGGATCGATGACAACCCAGAAATCATCCGCCACACATTTGGCACAACCAACCCCGAACTTCAACTACTGATAGAATGGCTCGAAGAAAACGATTGCTACACAGTAGCTATGGAAAGCACAGGTGTGTATTGGAAACCAATCTATCAAGCACTTGAAACCGAATCAAAATATATGGAACGCATATGGGTCGTGAATGCTCGACATATGCGCAATCTTCCGGGGCGCAAAACCGATGTGAAAGATGCTGAGTGGATAGCAACACTACTGCGGCACGGTCTGCTGGAAAAAAGTTTTGTCCCATCTATGCCAATCCGAGACTTGCGGGAGTGTGCCCGGCTACATCGCGTCTTTGTGCAGGAACGGTGCCGCTACGTCAATCGACTGGAAAAATTTCTGCAGGCACATGGTTTCAAATTTTCTTCTGTTATGAAAGATATTCTATGTGTGGCAGGGAGAAAGCTGTTGGATATCCTACAAGAGACGGGACGCATCACGGCAGAAGACGTGGAGAAAAATTGCCGCAGACTTCGCCGACCCTCCGAAGAGATTTCAGCTGCCGTCTGCGGCAACATGAGTTCTGCGGAGTGTCGCCTTCTTAAACAACTGCTCCACAAGCTGGATTCTGCCCAGGAGGATATCGCAAGTATCCTCGAGGATATGCGCCTCTTGTCTCAACCCTTCCAAGAACAAATTGCGATCATCGATTCCATTCCCGGTTTCGATGAAGAATCCGCTATAGAGATTATAGCAGAAATCAGTGCTGCACCGCAAGAACATTTTTCAACGCCGGAGCAGCTTTGTTCTTGGGGTGGTA
>JAFTVQ010000111.1 GCA_017461865.1 Lachnospiraceae bacterium
AACCAGGACACGAACTTTAGATGAATTAATCAGTGAATTTGAAAATTATCCGGAAGACAGCGAAGATCCTCGCTATTTACTTTTTAAGAAAAATGTCCTGCCATATAAACTGAATGGATACCCATGCAAAATCAGTGCAGTTATTAGTGATGGCATTCCATATGATTATGACGCAGACACGGATCTGGCTGACGTACCAGATGAAGTGATTGATTCTGAAATCCGCCTTATAGTTACAAACGAAATCAGCCGTACCAGGACTCCTGCTACTATTGCTGAAAATATAGCTCGCCTAAATATCCTGTACCAAAGGAAAAATATCGCTGCAAAATCCAATGCAGATAAAATTAATGTCAATAAGGCAATAGCAACTGATCTTGGAATTTCTGAACGCCAGGTTAAGAATTATAAAGCAATCGATAATCTTATCCCGGAGCTGAAAGAAGAATTTGAAAAAAACAACATCACTCTGAAGGAAGGATCCAATTATTCAAAACTCACAGAAGCTGAACAACGTATGATTCTGGACATGATTCATTCCGGTCAGAAAGTCACTCCGGAAGAAGTTGCACTCCTGCTGAAAGAAAAGAGAGAAATGACAGATATGATTTTCGAAAAAGACAAAAAGATTAAAGAACTTCAGGAAGAAAAAGCCAATACCGACGATCATCAGCTTCTTGCTCAAAAGGACGATGAAATTAAACTTCTCAAAAAAGAAATCGATGTGCTTACGTCTAAATCCGAAGCAAAAACATCTTCCTTTACTCCAAATCAATCTTCACTCGCAAAAGCAGATTTGTCAGCCCGTACAGCATTTGAATCATGCAAAAAAGGAATACAGTGTTATTTAGAAGCCATTGACAAACTAACAAAAGCATCTGCAAACGCCACCGCTGAAGATCTTGCTGCTCTCGATATACTCACTGCCGATGATACACATCGTCAGATTATGCAGCTGGAAGAACTTCTTTCCCAAGCGTAAGGTCACCCGGTGACCTTTGAATATACACATCACCAAAGGAGGCAAAAATGGAATCATCAGAAATAATCTTCCGAAAGAACATCATCTATCTTCGGCTCCTAAAGGAAATTTCCCCTTACCGGGTGTCCAAGGATTTAAATATCAATATGTCTTACTACTACAATTTAGAAAATTTAAGAAAACCAATAAATCCACGCTTTGAAATATTTGATAAGTTAGCTGACTATTATGGCATTACGGTCAGCGATTTGTTTAAGCCACAATATAGTAAGTGAATTAGGCGACGGATGGATATATGCAGAATAAGGATAAGGAGGGCTTATATGAGAGCGGGACGATTACCCGAAATATTGTGTAACGAAAACATTATTGTTGTAGGAGCAAGCGGTAAAACGGCACATACGAAAGAATTTCGTTCAACTTGGAATTTGATAGACTTTGCTCATAAATTTCCTTTTACAGAGGTCGTTAAAATTTCTCCACTAAACAAAAATACCCTCATGGTATATGTGTTCGATGCAACGGCTAAAGCATTGGCAGAAAAACGATATGATGATGCGTTAAAATATGCAGAAACTCTTGAATCTCATACGTTTGAAAATGATATAGGGTATATTAAGGGATTTCAAAAGCAAAAATAGACGGAAATTGCTCCGTCTATTTTTATTTTTAAAAAAGGATTGCAATAACATAAAAAATATTGTATGTTAAGTATAGAAAACGGAACTGGACAAAATGACTATTTTGTCCAGTTTTTTTCTTTATAGTGTGCTTTATTTTTACATAAAATACTTTTTATTATCTACTTTTTGGATTTGTTCTATCTGTTTCGATACTGATGTTGTATAGTTATATACTTATTAAGAGCATCGGTTATATCCTCGTTACCAGCAATAATCAGATATGATGAATCCCATACATGTCTATCTTGAAGATCTTCCTGCAGCTCCGGTAAGCGGATCTGTATTTTTTTTGCAGAACCACCTTTTAAAGATTTAATCAAATCCGGAAGATAATGCTGCGGTCGGCAATTCATAATCAAATGAATATAATCCTCTCCTATATCAAGTTCCTGAATCTTAATTTCTTTATCTTCTGCTATTGCATACAAAATATCCTTAAGAACGTCCCTTCGCGATTCGCTTGTAAAAACAGTCTGGCGGTTCATCGTACACCATGCCAAATGGTACGTAAGATTATATATATATCCTTTCCTGGCTTCTAGTTTTATTTCCAACACAATTCACCTCGATTCATACGATTATTATGAACAACATTAGTAAAGCTTGATATCATGAAAATTTCTATTTCTTTATCTTCACACTCTTATCTACTTTTTTCTTCAAAAGCTTCTTATACGCCTTCAGCTTGCTCTTCGGCACCTTAATTGTCGCATTCTTCTTAATTTTCTTAAATGCAGAGGATCCAACGCTTTTGAGTTTCTTACTCTTAATCGTTACTTTCTTAAGTGCCTTACAGTTATAAAAAGCTTTCTTTCCTATTGATGTTACCTTTGATGGAATCGTAATGGATTTTAATTTCTTGCATCCATAAAAGGCATTTTTACCAATTTTCGTTACAGAAGATGGAATTGTAATCTTAGTCAATTTACTATGTCCATTAAATGCATTGGATCCAATCTCTGTTACTTTATATCTCTTACCGCCATAAGATACTGTAGATTTCAGACTATAGGTTTTCTTATTTCCCAATGCTTCGGTAATTATTACATTATCTCCGTCAAAAGTATAAACAATATTCTGTATCGTAATTGATTCCGGTCTTGTCACATTTGTCTCCGGAGAAGGTACTTTCTCAGTTCCTCCCGTAACTGTAATCTTATAAACAAGCGTTTGGCCAATCACATCATTTGATTTAATCGTCAGTGTCGCTGTGCCGGCAGAAACAGCCTGGATTTCACATCCTGCATTTCCACCATTATAAGTGACATACGGCTGTCTAACCACTTTAAAAACTGCGTTATTTGAAGATGTTGCGGATAAAACTTCATGATAATTGAACGGATTATCACAGGTTACCCAAAAGCTAATCACGCTGATTCCACCGGCGTTCATACTGATTTCCTGCTGTGCCGGGAATCCTGCCGTGATAGAAGCTGCTCCATCATATGCTATGACAGTAATCGTTTCTGAAAGATTGCTGCCATCAGTAGCCGTTGCCGTCAGTGTTGCTTCTCCGGAAGCCACTGCTGTAAGAATTCCATTTGTATAACGAATCACTTCGTATCCGGATGTGTTATTTACTGTATAAGAAATAGAGCTATCTGCATCCGCAGGAAGCAGTTCTGCCGAGATTTTCTTACTTTGTCCCGCTGTCATGTATAATGTATTGTTTTCAATACCAAATGTAACTGTATCTGCCATCTGCTTGATAGTTACTTTGCAAGAAGCCTTTACAGCAGGTGTTTCTGTTAGATATGCGTCAACCGTAACAATCCCTTTTTCCAGTGCAGTAAGTACACCATTTTCATCAATTTCAGCAAGATCAGTATTATCTACAGACCACGTGAAATCAGAAGCCTCGTTTCCAATAAATCCATCTGCAAATACCGGCACCATCTTAATCTCGGATCCTGTTGTCGTACTTGTATCTACAAGCTTAAAAGAAGAAGTCTTTACTATTACCGAACAGCTATCACTACTCTTTCCATCATAAGAGGTTGCAATAATCTCGCACTGTCCGACTCCTTTTGGTGTTACCTTTCCGTTTTCATCTACCGTTGCAACGGATTCATCCGTAGAATAATAGGTAAAACTCGGAAAGCTGGCATTAGCTGGAAGGAGCGTTGCAGAAAGTGTTGCCGTTGTCTGATCCGTTAAAGATAACGACTCTTTGGAAAGCGTAAGGCTACTTGACAGCGTAATGTTTTCTGCTTTGTTGGTCAACGCCCGGCTTCCACCAAGATAAACACGTTCTCCCTCCTCAATGCAAATAACGAAGATGCCACCGTTTGGCACGTACAACGGGTCAGAACTGATATCAAGGGTGTACCATCCGGTATAATCCGAAGTTCCGGTAAATGTTTTTGTTTTGCCCGAATAACTGATCAGTTTTCCGTCTTTTATCACAGGATTGGCATACAAAGTTAATTTATATGGCGTATTACAATTAAGATAGGTCATAACGCCCTCTACTTTTTCGACTGCATTTTCACCATATGCTTTTGCCGTGTAAAATCCCGGATTATTTTCGTCCGGTTCATACAAATATATATTTTCATATGTCTCTGCACTGTCCATCTCAATAGCAAAAGGATCCATTAAATTCGGATCATAATAAGATAACCAAAAATAACCATTAGATTGAACTCCATTTGCACCTATAACCATACCCCATGAATTTTTACAAAGCCAGGCTCCATCCGCTTTTGGTGCTACCAAGAAATTCTCCTTTGAATAATCATCATCCCATCCCACTATTTCAATGGCGTGATTAGTTTCTTTTATGTTATATGGATAATAATAATTTGCTTCGCCACCCTCTGTTGGTGTAATATAATAGGAACCGTAATCATAATAGGAAGCAGATACGCCACCATAATTCGAAATCAAATATTTCACATCATCCCAGGTACTTACATCGTTTTCATCATAATCACAATGCTTAGAACCTTTAAAATGCCAGTAATTCTTATTGGTTAACGCTTCATCCAGCACCCATGCATTAATTTCATCCGCAGTCGGATCTACCGGAAGATATTTTCCAGTTGCTATCTCATACTCCATTTCATTATAAAACGGAGCTTCCGAATCATAAACCGGCCCTACCCATTTCGATAATTCATCAATTACAGATTCAGACACACCACCATCCAAACATTCCGCAAATGTATGATTGCTTTTATGCTTATCCACCTTATAATTACCAAGTCTGTCTTCATAACCATAATGATCAAAATATGCAAGCTGCACTTCAGAAAGATCAATATCACTGGTCGCCAAACCTTTATGAATCAGATTCGATTCCACAGCTGCTACTCCTGCAAAGAGCCAACAGGTACCACCCACCTGAGTTCTGACTGCAGATACTTTGTTTTCCGTTCTCGGATCATATTTCGCCGGATAAGACACAGTAGCACTCGAACCTTCTGCAGTAATACGATCTGCTGTAATTCCCCCGCTTTTCTTTTTATTCCAATTTGGATTACCATAGCTGATACCGCTGCTGATGGTACCGTTTGTAATCCCTTTTTCACGCAGATATGTTGCCAGGGCATTCTCTCCCGGTTGTTCTGTTTCTTCCATAATCACAGAATTTTCAGAAACGGAAACCATTCCCTGATCCGGATCACCTTCCGCTGCCATAGCCGGAACCGGCACAGCTGTAATTCCTACGATCATCGATAATAATAATACAAGTATGCGTTTCTTCATAAAAGACTCCCCTTCCCCACCTAACAAGGTGCCAGCATTTCTTTTATTTTATTATATCATACGAAAGACAATATGTCCAGTATTTATCAATATTATGTTACTATTTTATATAATCATACGTTCCTCACTTCGAGTAATATTACACAGAAACAGTAATAGTTTTTTACAACCAAAAAAGACCAGGGAGAACCTGGTCTTTTCGGGGGTATTATTACCCATTTTCTTTTTGCGTTAAAACTAAAGTCTCGTAACATCAATCAACATTGTAATATCGATTAATCTTGTAATATCTGCTGTTTTCATAGTAATCTCTCTTTTTCTTTCCCTCATTTTCCACTATAATACAAAAAATTTTTACAACAGGCAAGATTTTCTTTACTATAGTGCAAATTTGTGTCTCTCTACAAAAAAGATCCCCGGAGAAATCCGAGGATCTTCTTGTCGATTAATATATTAATTAATACTTCCCTTTTAACAAACCAGAATAAGATGATATTTTGCTGTTAGGCACTTTAAATACAATGTTATTTTTACATTTTTTAAATGCCTTGCTTCCAACACTAGTCAATGCTCTGGAATTAATGGTTACTTTTTTCAGTTTTTTACAATTATAGAACGCCTTGCTTCCAACGGTCTGTACTTTTGAAGGGATTGTGATTTTTGTAATCTTAGCACAGTTCCGGAATGCATTGGATCCGATTTTCGTCACTGATTTTCCAATTGTTACACTCTTTAATTTTTTACAGTTATAGAATGCTTTATTTGGAACATTAGTAAGCTTGGAAGGCATCTTAATATTTGTTAATGACTTACAGTTGTAAAAAACACCCGTTCCCATGCTGAGAAGCTGAGATCCGGAAACGAATGTTACCTTTTTCAACTTAGTACATTTTCCGAATGTATAGGTGCCAATCTTCAGAACGGTTTTCGGAATAGAAATCTTTGTCAATGCCTTACAATTATAGAACGCCTTGTTCCCGATCTTAACCAATCCATAATTAAGTTTCACAGTTTTCAATGCTGTACAATTTTGGAACGCATTGTTTCCAATCGTCTTTACTGTAGATGGCAACGTTATGCTCTTTAACGAAGTACATCCATAGAATGCACGGTTGCCAATCGTTACCAATCCTTCATGAAGCGTTACTTTTTCAAGTCCTGTACATCCTTCAAATGCAGAATTTCCAATCTTACTGATATTTGCTGAAAGAACCACTTCTTTTAACTTTTTATTGTTATAGAAAGCTTTATTGTATATCTCTGTAATACGATATACTTTATCTCCAATTTTGATCACATCCGGAATTACTACTTTCGAAGCCTCGGTCGTAATAAACTTGATTCCCAGCGTTCCATCCGGATTCTGAATAATCTCATACTTTGCTCCATCGATATCCATGCTGAAGGATAAACCTGCAGCCAGTTTTTTAATAATCTCATTAATCTGAATATCTGTAAGCCCACCTGTGCTTGGAGCTACCGGTTGCACTGCAGTTCCTTTCTTTACACAGTCATAGTAATATTTTACGACTAATCCATCACTGACTGTAATCGTCTGCAATGCCGGTTTCTGACACTCGCAGCCATCCACCTTATTCACGTAATCCACTGCGCCCTGGTTGTAAGGTGGAGTAGTTACGGTTCCGGTTGCAGCCTGCCATGTATCTTTTTTATAAAGACCATAGCTTCCCGTCGGACTTGTCTTCACATAATGCTCCACATAATATTTTACTATTTCATCAGATTTAACATTGTAGTAGAAATCAATCACGGTACTGCCATCACCGGCAATCGTTACCATCTGGGCATCCGGTGTCTCAAAGCCTTCTACCGTTTCTGCAGGTACTGTAATCGTGGAATCTGTTGTACCATACCTTACTTCCGTACCCGGAAGAGGACACACAAACCTGTTTCCCAGATCGTCCTCAGCCACATTTTTATATGCATTCGGATCTGATTTATCAGAATTATTTTTATTTTGCTGGAAATAACGATTGATGGTATAAGGTGTTCCGGTGCTTGCACTCCAGCTTGCAGTCAAAGCTACCGTAGCTTCATTATCTGCTGTCAGATTTTTTGCTGTTTCTTTGTAGGTACCACCGGCCCCGGTCCATCCGTTAAATACATAACCATCTTTTACCGGTGTCGGAAGCTCTACTTCCACATCGTAAGTCGCAGCAATTGTTTCTACCGCTGCATCTTCATCGTTTTCTTCATAATCGATGTCTGTCTCAAAAACTCCACCGTTTGCATCCAACTGAACATCGTAATTATTAGCCGTCCAGGATGCGGTAGCTGTCACATTTTTCGTCGGGGTATAAGTTGCACCTGCCGCTCCGATATCCCACTTACTGAACTGATATCCGGTTCTTGTGGCTGACGGAAGCTTAATCGATGCCGGATTCCATAATGCATACATGGTTACGGTACCATTTGATGTTGTTGTCAGATTGCTGTAAGTTGCACCTGCTGCATGTGTCACTTTTGCCGGTGTATTGGCTCCCCAACCTTTAAACGTATAATTGGCCGTCTGGGATGCTTCGTCCGATATACCACCGTTCCCATTATAGGTAACAGTGTAGTTTCTTGAGAAACCATTACCCTGTGTCGTATATGCTTTTCCAAAAGTACAATTCTGCGCAGAAACGCCACCACTGGTTGATCCGTTTCCATTGTAGTTCACGTTGTAATTGATTGGAACCAGTGTAATAGTCTGTGTAAGATTTTCCCCTGTAAAACTGGTAGTTCCGGACAATCCAACACCGGCCAAACTATATGCATTAACCAGTGATATCAACTTGATTGTCGCCGCATACGTAGATGCATTGTATGCAGTCATACGTTCATCTACCGGATAAATACGACGCACATCCGAATTCGTCAACTCTTTTGTCGACGTAGTTACATAGCTTGCCCCATAATCATAATATAACTTATGCATAGAACTGGTACTCGAATATGTAACCACAGCCGTATATCCTGCCGGCTTATTATAAGTCATGTTCGTTAAGACTGTCGTATAAGTGGAACCACCTAATGACGCATAGCTATTTGTATTACCGGAATAACACGTAGCACCGCACCAGTTTATTCCGGATATGGTAGGTGTCAGTTTCAGAGACTGCGATTCTCCCCAGGTTACGTCTTTATCAAATCCGGTTATTTTGTGCTTAATGGAACATGTTTGTCCATTTACGCCATTGACAATGTTGGTCGTCCAGTATCCAGATGTATTACTCGGATAAGAAGCATACACTTCACCGGCCATAGACTCGTATACTTCAAGTGCATATTCATATACGGTCTGATATTCTTCTTCTGCAACACCTTCCTTTGGAATTACACTGTGAAGATCCGTGTTTCTGGCAAGCAGCTCGTTAAGATCTGCTTCTGACATGGCATTCAGCCACACACCGATTTCATACCAGTCTTTCATCATGACCGCATGGCTGATTGCTTCATCTGTGCAGTTTTTCCAATCAAGCGCCATTAAATCCAATGTTTTTAAAAAATCATCGTTATAGACAAAATGACCGGTATCTTCTACAGGCGTCTCTTCTGCCTTTGCAGGTAACAGAGGTAAGGCGGTAAAAATCATTGCTGCACACAGCATCAGACTTATCGCCTTGGTTAATAGTTTCATTTTCTTTTTCATCTTTGTCTCCTCCTTCATTAATAGATGATCTATATAAAGACAAAGACGTACATATAACATATTCTCAAGGCTAGTTTATATGCTGCTTTTCAAAAAAACAAGAGCGAGTTTGTCATACATTTTTCGTGTTTTCTGCATCAAAAAATCATAAAATGTATGACAAATCGCCCTCAAAGCCTTTTAAATTCAATATTCATTTTTACACCTGCAGCTTGGAGAGGTTTTGTAATTTTTTCAATACTTTCTCAATCTTCACCCTTTTTAATCCATACTCTTTTTTCAAAATTTCAACTATCTCAACAACATCTTCTTCACTTATATCATCATACCTTTCAAACATTTTTATGCGAATATCATCACTTGGATGGCTCGACATATATCTTTGCAACCATAAATCACTTTTGCTAAAGTTATTATCTCTTCCTACATCTTCTGTTTTTTCAATAAATACCCTTACTGCGTCTTCTTTACCTTTACTAAAGCCTCTTTTTGCAACATTATCTGCCAATACTTCACGAGCCATCAAATATACTCTATCTGTCGCAGTAATACGCAATATGATTTTATCATCATTAATAATATGTCCAATCTCATGACGAATGATCAATTCTATTTTATCTATGCACTCTCTATCTTTGAGATACTTTTCTATCCATTTCCAATTTAAAAAAACTCTGTTTTTACATGCCTCTGCATTTAAATCTTTCTTATTATATCGAATATGAAACTTTATATTCTTTTCATATTCATTTATTACCTCATTAGCAAAATCACAAATTGAATTTATAGTTCTTTCTATTTCCTCTTGCGAATATCCTAAGTTCTTCCATCTTTTTATTATTTTTCGCTTTCCACGCTTCAGACATTTTCCATGCCCTTGCAAAACCCAAACCACACACTCATCTAAACACACAATAATAACACCTCCAGCAAAGATTAAAAAAATAAGCACTATAAGAAAGACGCCCAAAATACTCATAACATCTACACCTCAACCCGGTTTTCCACTAATCCGAAGTCCTTACATATAATCTCAACAGCCATATCTTCATCCACCGTGTGGAGCCCCGGATAATAACCCAGCATGGTGTCGTATGTTATCTTTTGAACCAGCTGTGCGCTCATCACGCCGGTTACAATAAACAAATACCGGTACATAAAACCGATCCACTCTACTGCATCAATATTGGTACCGGAATTATTATTAACCAGCTGATCCTCGATCTCCGGCATATAAAAATCATAGCATTCCAGTTCATCATGCACCTGGAATCGGGAATAGGTTGTATCCATGGCGCGTCGACAGAAATCGCACTTCAAATAAGCATCCGAAAACACTTTCATGTCGTAGCCTTCGTTCGCCATATATCGGTATATACGTTGCTGCGTATAGCAGATATCATATTCAATACCTGTCATAATTGATCACTCTCATTTCTTTTACCAATTCTTTCTGAATAATTTCGTTCAGATATTCTCCCTGGCGCTGATACTGCATCGCAGATCTCTTTACAATATCACGGCTTTCTTTTCTCTTCTGCTCCGTGAATTTTCTGATATCATCCGCTTCCTTTCCGAAAATGGAACGCTCTGATATAATTTCTATTTTGCTGCAGGCAAACTCTGACTTGGCCACATACTGCATCCCGTAATCTACCGCTTTCAGACACGCAGTCAATCCCTTATCGGTCAGAGCATAATCAGAAAAACGCTGCATTGCTTCATTCATGCGATCATCTGCAATCGGGCCAACAATCACATCGTATTCTTCCATTTTCTTAATAATATCTTTGGCCAGTTTGAGTTCATTAAACTCCGGACACTTCTTACGATTGGCAAGAACTGTGTAAATCCAGTCCTTTTCAGTCAGCTGCAAAATTTTCTCTTCCGGAATTTCCGACAACTTAAACTTCAACGTATAAAATACCGGCGCAGCATCTTCTATCACAAGACTTTTCGCCTGTTCCGGACTTTCCCCCATATAAAAACCTTTCCCAAAATCACAGCGCGCACGGCTTAAAGGTACAATATCTCCCTCTAATCCACCACGGGATCCGTGATATAAAATAATATCCTTCATTTTTCACTACCTTTCAAAGAAATCCCTATACAAAAACAGACTGCTTAAAATCTATATAGGTATTATATACTACCGATAATAACCGATGCAAGGGATATAGGACTACGTCCTTTAATACAGGAGCTGAATTTTTTGGAAAATAATTTTTCTGCATTTTTTCAGCTCTTGTAATGATATTCCGGTCCATTTCGTCCGGAGACAAGCTCAATAAGATCTGCATCGAAAAAATCCAGTTCCTTTTCTTCCGGTATCGGAAAAAGTTCTTTATACACACGTTCCCAATGTTCCGACTGCCGATATGCCATCGGTGTCTTTAGTGCTCGCATGACTTTCTTTACGACCTTCAAATCGGCATAACAAGTAGCCCTGGATATTCCAAGGCGTTGGCCAATCTCTGTCGGCGAAAATCCATATGTAAGAAGCTTGTACACCATTCTGCGACGCTGATAAATCTGCACCGACTTAGTGTCCTTTCCTGCGTTTTTAAGACGTTTTACGTACGCCTTGTGGTTTTCTCTCCGCTTATGCTCTTTGCGCCGTTCCTTGACCGCCAGAGACGGCATCTCAGCCATCTCCTGCTCACTCAGATCAAGAAACTCTTTCATCGTTTCATTTGTCATCCGGAAGCTGCAGCCTTCTTCAAAATACTTCTGCGCTGACTTTGTCGCTTCCATTACCTCTTTTTCAGAAAGTGGATTCTTCAGCTGCTGATTCAGCTTCAAAGTTGCCTTTAACCCGGCGTCAGAATCCCCATAAACACAAAGATAATAATAGCGATATAAGAATAGGATATTTTCCCGGAAAGCTTCCTCTTGATCTCTATGATGCAATAGCAGGTATTTCAGGTCTCGGATCCGAGAAACAAGAAACTTTTTCCCGGTTTCATATGGTATAAAACGCTCATTGATCTTTGATCTGACAGCCAATATCGGATCCGGCATAAATTCCTGCCGAATCTCATACAGTGTATATTTCCGTTTGTAATCCCGGATAATTTCCACCACCTGTCCGGATTTTTTATTGACGGAACCCGGAATTCTAAATACTCGGGCGCAGTCTGTAACCACACTACGATCTGCACCAAATTCCTTCAGCTGACTATACAAATACTCCTGCACCGTCTTCCAGCGTGGCAAGGCATTGACGTGCTCATCAATGCGCCACAGAAGATACAATCCTCGCCCGGATGATACAACATAGCTCGGTACCGGAATAGATCTGTTGAAATAATTTTCTTCCAGATTCATTAATATTTGATGATTGCTGTACCCGGTATGGTAGGTGTCAAGATCCATGTAAAGGAACTTCAGACATCTTACATGTTCCTGGTCACGACGGATCTTTCGTTCTCGATACATCAATGTGTTGAGGCTCATATAGTGATCCGTCTCGGCCGGAACCTCTGCAATCTTTTCCGCCTGGTAGCAATAGGTATGTACGCCATGAACGTTCATGATCATTTTGGCCAGGATGTCATTTTTATTGTAATTTGCTTCTATGAAACTCTTTTGCATCATATCTTCCTTTTTCTACATGTTTTTGTAATGCTCTATTACCTTTTTAAATTCTTCTTCCTTGGAAAGATGACCGCAGACATTTTCCTGAAGAAACGAATTCCAAATCTTCTGCAGCTCTTCCTCTGCTTCTTTCATGTCTTCCCGGTACATCTTTTTCTTTTTTTCATGAATGTAAGCGTCCGCAATCAAGGCACGGTTGTAATCGCGGAGGTGATAATGATTAAAAAACTCATCGATTTTGTATTCCCGGAGCAAATATGCCAGGAATTTATTTTCCGGTTCGGCGCCAAACCAATGGCTGCTATACCACTGATTGATGTAAAAAGCTTCCGTATTTTTCGCTTCTTCCTTTTCCGCAATCAAATCACGCACAAAGCTCTCCAGCAGTTCTTCCGTGGTTAGTCCTACTCTCTCTGCTCGATGACGAAACCGCTCCCAATCTTTTTCTGATAACCGGTCTTTCATTGATTCTGTTTTCATGTTTTTCTCTCCTTTCTCCTAATAAAAAAGCAAGCGGATACTTCCCAAACGTACCTACTTGCTAAAAAGTTGCATTTCTTATATTGACAAAATGCTGATTATTCCTTAATATAATGTATATACGTTTGTTTAAGGCTTTTACAGTTAGCCTTATGTTTGGTAGTTGAGGTACCTACAGAAACGATTTTGTGCGCCAACACAATTTCGAAACTGTTATTATGAAATTAAAGCTTCTGCTCTGCAGGAGCTTTTTTTCATGGCAAAATTCCATGAACCTGTTCCAAAGCCTGCTGATGCAGCGCGCTGTAAACATTGTCCACCAGCTTCTGCACTTCCGGCTGTTTGGAACTGTAGCTTTGCGCTTTATGCCCTTCTTTTATATCTTTCAGTGTATTTTCTTTCCCGGTCAGCTGATCGAGCTGCCGGATATCCGTAATCAACTGCTGCGTCGGACAATATCCTGAATGGCGGATCATCCGCTGGATCCGGTCGACAGATAAATCTCTTTTTGTATCCTCCATCATCCGATCAAACATCTGAAATGCATCTGTGATTTTCTGCTTGCCCATCTTCAGCGCATCGATCTCCTTCAAAAGCTGCAGCTTAGTTTCCGTTAAATGCTCAATTTCCCTTTCCATCTGCGCATGTTTGGACGGATACTCCAAATAAAACTGCAGAAGATTCGAAAGCTTATCGTTAAAACTTTTTCCCTTAAATGCATCAACGAAGATATATTGCTCCTCGGATATCCGCCCCGATATTCGCATCGATTTTAATTCTTCACTCATAGTCATCTTCCTTTTAGTGCAATAAAACAAGGTGCATAAAAGCTAGTATTTATCTACCTTTTACACACCTTACTATTCATAACATATGTGGATTCTCTCGATTGGAAGGACTATGGCTGCGACTCCATCATAAAAACTGTCTGTGGGCATAAGCACCTCGGCAACGGTTCCATCATTCTATGCCACAACGGCGCTACTTACACCGCCGATGCACTGGATGCCATGATTACCGGTCTGAAGGAGCAGGGATATGAAATCGTTCCCGTGTCGGAACTGATTATACGCGATAACTATCATATGAACACAGAAGGACGCCAGATTGCAGATTAGCAACCGGCGTCCCGTTTCATTTCTCAGTATATTCTTATTTTTCTTTGATCAGCATCTGCTTTCTTTCATATGCACGCTTCAGCTGGTCCTCAAAATCCTGCCTGTTCTTATGCACGATAGACGACAGAATCAGTCCCGTAAAGACGGACAAAATCGCAGCAATCAACACAAAACTGCACACAATCAACGTCGGAAATCTTCCTACCATTCCGGTTTGGAAATACTCCCACAACACCGGCACAAAAAATCCCAGCGAAAGTGCCGTCAAAAGTACCGATATGGTCGAGAAAAACTGCAGCGGTTTATAGTTGCGGAACAGATGGAAAATCATCCGCATCACTTTGTAACCGTCACGATACGTATTTAACTTGGAAACACTTCCCTCCGGCCGGTCCCTGTATTCAATGACCACATTGTCGATCTGCATTCCCATCTCAGCTGCATGAATGCTCATCTCCGTCTCTATCTCAAAACCGTTGGAGAGCACCGGAAACGTCTTCACGAATTCGTAGCCGAATGCCCGGTATCCCGTCATCATATCTTTAATGTTGGCCTTAAACAGCAAATTGATACTCTTTCGCACCATAATATTGCCGACATTGTGGAAAGGACGCTTGTTCTCCTTAAAATAGGTGGAGGATAATCTGTCTCCGATTACCATGTCCGCATTTTCCTCAAACACCTTGCGCACCATCTCTTTGGCGCAATCTGCCGGATACGTGTCATCCCCGTCTACCATAAGATAACATTCCGCATCAATCTCACGGAACATTCTCCGGATGACATTTCCCTTTCCCTGTCTGCGTTCATAACGCACAACTGCGCCGTTTTCCCGCGCAATACGGTCCGTCTCATCCGTGGAATTATTATCGTATACATATATGGTGGCTTCCGGAAGTTCCTCACGGAAGTCCTGAATCACTTTTGCAATTGTTTTACTTTCATTGTAGCAAGGAATCAAAACTGCTATCTTATCCATACAACTACTCTCTTTCTTTTATTCATTACCGGCCCTTTGCAAAGACCGGGATAACGCTGCCACATAAGCAAGTATCCCCCAGAAAAATACGGCAAGGTTCCTGTATGTAAACCAATAGTGGATAAAGGTATGATTCCGCAAAACCAGCAACCACACAACCGGAAGCAAGCTGACAGGCAACAGCAGCAAATATTTCTTCGCATTTTTCAAAACAACTGCTTTTCCACCCTTGATTACAGCGATCAGAATCATTGCTGCAACAAACACCAACGCCAGTATCAACATTTTTTTCATAAACGGCCACGTGTACAAATCCGTCAGCACCGTCCACAAATCAGAAAAATTCACTTTAACACCGACTGCTTCTGCAGATGTGCGGTCTTCCACCTTATTCACCGCATCCTCAATCACATTCTTCCCCAAAACCAAGCTTCCGATCATCCATTTGGACGCCCACATGGATCCATATCCTGCGCACCAGCAAAAACCGGACAATATATTTTTCCGCCACGGCACTTCTTTGTCATCCAAAATCACTTTGAGTATGAGCAACATGCCGACAACGAGAACCGGTGTTGTGAGAAGATCGAAATATCCCGTGCACATTCCCGCTATCCAAAAGAACACAAAAAAAGCATCCTTCTTTTGAATTTTTTCATAGAAAATCAAAAGTATCAGCATTCCTGCGAGCGTCAGCACGAACATATTCAAATATTGTAAAGAATACGGTACTGCCTGCACGCACACAAGCAACATAGCGATGCAAAATGACACCGCCATTTTCCAATCGGTTCTCTTCCATAACAGCGTAAAAACAACACCGAACAACATGCCGAATCCCATCTGCATCATAATTTTCAATTCCTGCAGATTAAAGAAATACAGCAGCGGTTTCAGCCATATCACATATCCATGCCAATATCTCGCATACTCGCGCTGCTTTATTTTCACGGCATTTGCCCCGGTCGCCTGCTCTATCACCGCATCTACCGGACTGTCCCCGTCTTTTTTACAGACGTAGGAAGGCGATGCAAACGCATCTTTCCAAGCATTTCCGGAACCGGTGATGGCTGTGGAGACCATAATCGCCTCAGAATAATTGTCCAGGCGGCCGATCGGCCCCTCATAAACGGACGGATAACTCCCTTCCTGCACATACTCTCCCACGCTTTCTGCCATATGCTCCTGCAAGCGCCCGGTCGGTATCAAATAGGAACACACAAGCAAAATTATCGCCGCCGCCAAAAAAGCGAAATGTCCGATTCCGATTCTTATACATTGTTTTTTCATATCTTTCCTTTGTTTTTCCTTATTTTACGTTCCGAAATAAGAAAAATGCATATAATCACAACGATTTCCCCAAATACCCTGTGAAAAACCGTATTTCTTCATAATATTCGCCACTTCACCATCTGTCGGAATGGAATACGGATTCACACCCGGCTGGTAAAGTTTTCCGCTGATTATAACTCCGTTGTCAATCAGATAATTTTCTTCCCAGTTAATATCGATGGCAAGTCCGCAGCAATGCTCGGACCGTGAGCTGTCACCCCTCCAACTGTAGCCTCCCACATTTTTGATCGGGAACTTCTCTTTGCCTTCATAAATCTCTTTAAAAATCTGTTGCACCGTGTCCGCAATATTTTTGTGAACCGTTAATTTTTTAGTCTTAGTAACTTTTGTCACTCCGTCCGATGCAAAGTCCCACACCTGGATGGTAATTGTTTTCATGTGAAGCTCCGCTTCCGCCTTGGAGCCGTATTTTTTATAATAGTCCAAACCGAAAATACGCTGTGCCTTCTGCGTGTATGTCTCATCGGAAGAGGCAAGACGGTTGAACGTGGCACCCACTACCTTGGAGTAGTCGGAATATTTTTTCTTTCCTTTCACTTTCCGGTAGGCGCGCACTTTATAATAATATGTTTTTCCGTTTTCATGTCCGCTCACATAAGCCTGTGTCGTCTTACCTGTTTTTGCATGCAAAACTTTTTTGTATTTTCCGTTCTTTGCCGTACTGCGGTAAATATAGTAACCGGATGCCCCCGACACTTTTTTCCAACTCAAAAGCGCCGTATCCGCTGACACCACCGTCACATTTTTGAATTTAGATTTGCTTAACTTCGCCGTCCCTGTTTTCACGACAGAATAGTTACTGTATACCCTCTTACCGCTTACTTTCCGGTAGGCGCGTACCTTATAATAATACTTCTTGCCGGTGGTACATTTCTTGTCTGTATATTTTACGGTTTTGCCCTTCTTAATTGTGGCAATCTTTTTATATCCGGAATTTTTTTTGGTCGAACGGTAAATCACATAACCGTTTGCCCCTGTTACTTTGGAATAATTAATTGTAACCGTTTTATAATTGCTTGACTTAACCGACGCTATAACCGGTGCGGTCAACATCGGTTTTGCAGAGACAACCGTAGAGAAGCCTCCGTAAATTTTTTCTTTGTTTTTTCCGTACACATAGGCACGCACTTTGTAATAGTATTTTTTGCCCGTGGTCAGCTTCTTGTCCGTATAAGAAGTCTGGGTTTTGGCGCGGTCAGCCAAAAGAGTCATGCTGCCCTGCGATGTCCCTCTGTAAATTTCATATCCTTCCGATCCGGCCACCGGTGCATATTTAATCTCCAGCGATGTATATGTTTTTGACACCGCTGACACGCCTGTCACCTGCGCAACGGTTATTTTTTCTTCCTTCTGCGGTGTATCGTTGTCGGAAACTCCGAGCGTCTGTGTCTGTACCTGTGTCTGTTCTTCTATTTCTGTATCGCTGTTTACACATTCCGGCGTCTCATTTGCGCTCACTTCTTCTGTCTCTTCCGGAAGATGGTTGACCGAAACACTGTTCTGCGACACAGTCTCATCCGCCCAAACCGGCAGTATACTCGTAAATGCGGTTGTTGTAACCACACATAAAATCAACAGACCGCTCATCACTCTTTTCCATTTGTAATTCGACATCTTACGTACCTCCATTGTTATATTTTACAATGATATGTCATTGTAGTCAAACAACATTTTGTCCCCGCAAATTGTATCCGGGCCCCTGATTCTTCCGTTGACGCACAGGGTAAAATCCGCTATTATAGTAATGTATGACATTATATCAAAAACAGTAAAGGGTACCTGATATGAAAAAAGCGATTATAATCGGAGCCGGACCGGCAGGTCTCACCGCCGCCTATCGGCTCTTAAAAGAAACGGATATTCATCCGGTTATTTTAGAAGAGACCAAATACATCGGAGGTATTTCCCGTACCGCCGAATACAAAGGAAACCGTATGGACCTGGGTGGTCACCGGTTTTTCTCAAAAAACCAGGAGGTCAACGATCTCTGGAACGAAATTATGCCCCTTCAGGGCTCACCGGCCAGCGACGATCTTCTTCTCGGCCGTGAAGTGACTCTGGCGGAAGGCGGCCCGGATCCGGAAAAGGAAGACAGAGTATCCCTGACACGTAACCGTGTCAGCCGCATCTTTTTCCTTCGCAAGTTTTTTGACTATCCGATTTCCATGAAACCGGAAACTTTCATTAACATGGGATTATGGCGCACCGTCAAAGCCGGTTTCGGATATTTATATTCCTGCGTTATCAAACGGAAAGAAAACTCTTTGGAAGACTTTTATATCAATCGTTTCGGAAAACCTCTGTACAGTATGTTCTTTGAAGACTACACAGAAAAACTCTGGGGTGTACATCCGAGCAACATTGCTCCGGACTGGGGCGCACAGCGCGTCAAAGAGCTTTCTCTCGGAAAAGTAATTCTTGAGTTTTTTGCAAAACTGTTTAATCCGAAGCACAAAACCAATTCCACCTCCCTTATCGAGCAGTTCCTCTACCCGAAACTCGGACCGGGACAGCTTTGGGAGAAAATGGCAGACGATATCCGCAGCATGGGCGGCGAGATTATCCTCAACGCCAAAGCTACCCGCGTACTGCAGGAAAACGGAAAGATTTCCGGTGTGGAATTTACACGCACCATATCTGCAGACGAGGACTCCATGGAACAGCTCACGGATGACAAAACCGTTTACACCGGAGATTATTATTTCTCCACCATGCCGGTCAAAGATCTTGTGATTGCCATGGAAGACGATGCCCCTGCCGAGGTTCACGACATTGCCAAAGAACTTCCTTACCGCGATTTCATCACGGTAGGTCTTCTTGTAAACAAACTGCTCATCAAGAACCTTACAAAGATGAAAACCGTTAACAACATCGTTCCTGACTGTTGGATTTACATACAGGAACGCGATGTTAAAATCGGACGGCTTCAGGTGTTCAACAACTGGTCTCCGTATCTTCCGGCCAAGAATGAAGAAACGGTATGGGTCGGACTGGAATATTTCTGTAACGAGGGCGATTCCATGTGGAATATGCCGAGAGAAGAATTTATCAAGTTTGCCATCAGCGAGCTTGTAAAAATCGATATTATTTCCGAGGAAGATGTGCTGGATGCTACACATATCCGTGTCAAGAAAGCATATCCTGCGTACTTCGGAACCTACAAACAGTTTGACAAGGTTCAGGATTACCTCTCCTCTTTTGAAAATCTTTTCTGTATCGGACGAAACGGACAGCACCGTTACAACAACATGGACCACTCCATGTTGACCGCCATCGAGGCAGTCAATGCCATCAAAGCGGGAAGCACAGACAAGACTTTGATTTGGAATGTGAATACCGAAAAGGAATATCACGAGACAAAAGAAGAATCATAGAAATATCAGACAAACTAAAAGGGACTGTTGCACAGTCCCTTCATTTTTTGCTTTTATTGTAAAAACCGGAGTAATCTGTCTTGCAGCATTTCTCCTACGGCTCATATCCTTCGGAGAAAATGTACATTCCCTGCTGCCCTTCATAAATTGCATAATACTCATCCTGATACACGCACACACCGTCTTCCATCACGGTAAAATCACCGTTTAACATTCCGGCTTCCTCTGTGCGTGCCAGAAGAACAAAGGTCCTTCCTTCATGAAATCCCGCGCGGTAATATGCCTTCGGCAAAAGCCACTCATACGGCACAACCTCTCCGTTTTCCACATCCAGGTTCGCTACTTTAATCTGACCGTCACTGAGATATTCCGTCACGGATGCGTTCCAGAATGTTGCATATCCGAAATCGTAATCATTCGCTTCCAAAAATTCCATATAAGCATACCGTTTTGCACAGTCATTGTATTTCACATCCTGCCAAAGCTCTCCGTAAAGGGAAGCCAGAACCACCACGGCAAAGAACAGCGCCATGAACATCTTCTGCACACGGACAACCGGTTCCCACTTCTGCAGAAATATCCCGACAAGCAACACCCCGATTACATAAACCGGAAGCCAATAACGATACTGCATCAGCACATTGGTAAAAATAAGCATATACCAGTTAATCAAAAACAGAAACACGAAGAAATAGAGGAAGAACCTCTCCGTAGCACTCAAAATCTCCATCCGGTTCTTCCACAACCAGAGAACCATTCCGATAAAAACAATCAAAAACAGACATTTCACCGGATTCACAAGTCCGAGCGGTGTCATAACCGTGCTCTCACGGTATCCCATAAACTCAAGCATCAGTCTGATTGATGTCAGAAAACGTTCCGGCACTTCGGAAATCGGCACAAAAGCCACCTCCGATGTCGTGTCAAAACTGTAGTGCACTGCCAGATAAAATTTATTGACCAAAAATCCGACTCCGGCAAATCCGGTCATCACAACGGAAAACAGAACCGGAATTCCCCGTTCTTTCTTCTGTCCGTCCGGTTCGACAAGAAACAAAAACAGATACGATAACACCATCGGCAGATACAGACTCGCCAGATACCGAAGCCCCGATGTTCCCAAAATGAGTGCTGCCACGCACAAAATCGAACCACAGATCCAAAAGCCTTTTTTCGTCTTCTTTTCTTTTATCGTGAACGACAATATCAGATAGGTACAGATAATTTGTGCGGTGTAAAAACATCCGATAAACATCATATCAAGATATTCATTGGAAAGAGGCGCAAACAAAAGCGCCAGGCACAAAAACACCCACTTTTTATCCATATCAAAACGCTTTGCAAGCATACAATAGGCATACACAAGTAAAATATAAAAAATAAAGATGGAAAGCAATTTTACCAGACTGTAATCCGCAAACATATGAAACAGCGGAATCATAATCAGATGCGAATATATAATCCTGATTTCCGTAGAATAAAACCATTCTTTCGAAATAAGACTTCCTTCCTCCGACAAAAGTTTTGATAACACTACTTCCGCCGTTATATCCGAGTGCATCAGATTGTCCGGACACAACATACAAAACAGCGCCAGCGCCAGTATTGTAACCGAGGCAAGTCCGAAAAAAGCCACGGCCATCCAATCCATATCTTTCATTTTTAACTTGGTATTTTTCTGTTTTTCCATCGTATCCACCAATCTCTTTTCTGTCATATGCTTTCAGTTTACCCTTACAACATAGCAGTTGTCAAATGCTATCCTTTTATACTAAAATACAGATATGATTAATATAAGAAAGAGAGATTCCGATGAAAGCACTCACTTTTGCCATTTCCGTATGTTTACCGATTGCAGCCCTGTTTGCAGTCTTCTGTAAATTATTTCCGGCTCTGTCACAAAGTCCGCAGATCTTTGACGACTTTATCATAGAAAACGTATCACAGGCAGGCTATAACAAATCCGCAGAAATCACTCTGTTCCGCCTGATTGCGGCCGGATGTATTCTGCTGACCGTTCTGCTTGTTTTTTTGCTTCGCAAATTTATGTCTTCGCCGGTTACAGCGCCGAAGCAAAAAATGACCGCCACCGGCAACACCCCGGCCTTCATTGCGCTTGCGGCTTTTACCGGTCATCTGATTGTATTCGGCAAAGCGGACACCGCCTGTCTGATCGGCCTGATTGCTGCTACCGGTGTCATGCTGTATGAAAACATTCGCAAAACAAGATCCGCAGAGCTTCTTGTACTCCCGATAGTTTCCTACTACGCAGTTTTGGCGGCACTGACTGTTCTTGTGCACATTTCGCCGCGCTTTGCCCTGTCACAAAATGCGATTTATACCGGAGCCGGAGTGCTGACCATACTCGCTCTGCTGATTGCAAAGTTTGCCAGGATTTCCGTCAAAAAGATTCTGCTTATATTACAGCTTGCCGTTCCGTTCCTTTTGGCATTGTTTTTTGTGGACCGTTATGCCTATCAGGGGGCTGTGATCCGTGTGCCTTACGCACCGTTTTACTATGTGTTTTTCGGAGGACTTCTGCTTTTATTCTTGCTTCTGACAGTGGTCCATATCCGTCAAAATCTGAAAAATGCAGATTCTGTATCCATTTCAAAACTGATACATCCGGTCACGGCGATCGTGATCTTCATTTATAATTCTTATTCCGCCTGTCCGATGTATGCCCAGCCGGATCAACACCACCACGGGGAGCAGCTGATTCCGTGGCAACAGATCATCGGGCTCGGACAGACCGCTTACGAAGAGTACACACCGGTTTCCGGACTGTTCCCTATGGTAAACGGCTTCATTCAAAATGTTCTGCTCGGCGGAACCGTATCGGATTACTCGCCTGCCATCAGCATAATGGTCGTGATTTTTTGCATACTCACCATGTATTTGATCTCCCGCCATGTAGGTGGTGCCCGGGCACTTGTCTTTGCCGTATTTTTTGCCCTTCCGGCGTATAACCGACAGTATATGGTACTTCCGGTACTCCTTTTGCTCTTTCTTAAGGAGCTCACGAAAAAGCCGGGGCTTTGGTTGAAAGTATGGTTACTTTCCTGCTTTGCCGCAGGACTTTATTATCCGCTGTACGGCGCTGCCGTGCTTGTCGGAACACTTCCTCTGGGCATCGGTATGCTGATTCGATTTATGAAGGAAACCGACTGGAAAACAGAACGTAAAAACCCACGTTTCTACATCGGCTGGCTTGTTTGCCTGGCACCGGTTCTGCTTGCCCTGCCGCTCCTGTTCCGCATGCTCAGTCACACTCTGGTATATTCCGGTCAGACCATCCTTGCCGACGGTATCTCTCTCTTCGGTCAGAGTGCCCCGGATTATTTCCTTCCGTATTTGGCCGGAAACCACGAAAACATTCGTCTCTGGCTCTACTACGGACTGCGCTTTTTCCTTCCGATCCTTCCCCTTGCGATCGGAGCCGGTCTTTTTGCGCTGATTCTTCTTTCACAGCACGAAAACAAACACAGGGAATCCGCAACCGACAGACGTATGCTTTTATTCGGCCTTGCTGCCATGATGCTTTCTCTTGCCGTGTCCTACAGCTATACTCTGGTACGCGCTGACACAAACATGATTTTATCCCGTACCGCACCGGTTCTGATTGCCGTCATGGGCATGTTTCTCCCGGTACTGCTGATCGGTTACGGAAAGAAATTTCTTGCTGCTTCGCTGCGTGCGCTCCTGATCGGCGTGTGCTTTGCGCTCCCTATGATGATTTACGCCCGGGTTTCTTCCATGAAATTTCCGGATATGTGGGTCTACCCCAACGGCGAAGCTTCGCTTGTCATGGATGACGCAGACAAGCTCTTCCACCATTACGAGGTTCCGGAAACCTTCATCTCCATGCATGAAATTTCACTCCCGGACACCTCCATGCTCGGCAACGGATTTATGGTTGCCGATCAGATCCACTATCTGACCGGTTATGCTTCTGTCATGGAAAAAGCCGGTGCAAAAGATCCGGATATCTCTTACATGGGGATGGACGGTCAGGGATTTTACTATTATTTGAATGCAAAAGTCTGTGCGACCGGCTTTATCCAGGCCGGAAAAGGCTATGATGCCCAGCAGCTGATCCTTGAAAACATAAAAAAAGAACGCCCTGTTGTCTTTTTATTAGAGCCACAGGCGTCCTATTATATTTATCGCTATGTCCTTCTGGAAGATTACATCTACAAAGCGGAGGACGGCGCATTTTATCCGTCGGAACTGTACATTAAAATCTATCCGGACGAACCCGGAGATGACTACCGTCCGGTATGCGCGGGAACAGACCTCGGTCTCTCGCCGGCTTCCTTCGGTAACTCGGCAGATACGTTAATCGGTTCGCGCGAATCTTCCGTCATGTTTGAAGTGCCGGTGCAATCGAAGCCGCTTACCGTTCCCGGTGCCGATTATGACCTTCTGATGCTGTCGCTTGGCGAACAACTTGCCGCCGAGGCGTATTCCGTAGAAATCCGCTTCCTCTGTGATAACAATGCCTATGACGGAGCCGTTGTATCCTGCCGGACCGGAGCCGGAACGCTTCTGATTCCGCTCGGTATGAACCCTTGCTGGCTCCTCAGCGAAAACTCGAAGATTACTCTGCATTTTTATGACGCACAGGGAACGCTGATCCGGGAAATTCCTCTGGAAGAAATCAGCTCTCACGGAATTCTGGGGCGTTTTTATCGGATGGGCAGGTAATTTCTTCCCTCTGTCTGTTTCCGCCGTCGGCCAAAACAGCCATTACCGCCCCTGTCATAATAAAGAAATCAGAAATATTATATACCACATTGGAAAACTTTTTCCACTTGGAGGCAAAGCCTATATAGTCCACCACATAATGTCGCGTCATGCGGTCACAGGTGTTGCTGAAGGCGCCTCCAAGCATCATGGAAAGTCCCAGTTTCAGAAATCTCTTACCGCAGCTTCCGAGCGTGACAAGAAATACCAGTAAACACCCCGCTGTCAATATTGCAGACACATAGCGGACCGCCATGCTCCTATTCTCTCCGAAGTCCAGAAAAGCACCTCTGTTATGATATTTGGTCAGATACATCCTGCCTTTAAAAATCGGAACTCTCTTATTCTCTTCCCCCAAATGTTCCACCAAAAATTTAATGACGGAATCCATAAGGAATATGATGCCTGCAACGGCTATATACACCATGCTGCTACCTCTCTCTTTTCATTTCATACAGTGTAGCATTTTTCCTGCGTGCAGGCAATGTTATATCTCCTCAATCAGTTCCCGGAATACCCCTTCTATATTCATCTTTCCGTATCCCCAGACCGGATTCGGATAAGCATCATCCGCCGTTCTTACTGCTCCCCGTATAAAATAATTGCGCACTTCAACACTTCCGAGAAGCGGATCTCCCTGTCTTATAATTGCCCACTCCATGAAAAGTGCTGCTGCACCGGCCATAAGAGATGCCGAAACACCGGAACCCGTCACATTTCCGGATACGGTTGCCACATCAACTCCGGCCACAGACAAAGCCGGCCCGTTTTCCCGGCTCATCTCTTCCCCTCTCCCGCTGCCCAGCGCAAAACTCCCATCCTCCCAATCATAATACGTATTTCCGATACCGGTAGCAAAATAGGCCGGTTCCGTCATAGTAAAATATGGGTCCGGACGCAAAAAATACGTCGGTTTCTCCAAAAACGTCTCCACCGGAAGCCATATGTGATACTCTGCCACCCCCGGTTCCCCCTCGGCATAAACACGCAGCGTCCATACACCCGGCGAAGGATCCGTAAATCGCACAAAAATAAGCTGTGCACCGGTGTTCCGCTCCACATACACATAGCTCACGTACACAAGAGTTCCTCCAAACACAAACCTCACTCTCCGCTCCTGCCCGTAACGGATCGGTATACGCTCCGCCAGTTCACCGTCCGGTGCCCGAAGGGCAATGCTGAAATTGTAAGGAATGTTCCCCCACAGTTCAAGAGAAAAACCGCTGACGTTTTCCCCCACTCTGATTTCAACATCCTCGTATCTCATTTCCTCCGCAAGTTCCACATTCCCCTTATAATGATGTCCGAAATTCCCCTCATTTCCTCCGCCCACCACAACGCAGCGTAGCCGCCGTTCCCCGATCCGTTCCATATACCGGTTCAGCAGAGAGTTCCCCCTGTGATCCCCCATGTTCGTCCCCATGGTAATGCAGATGACCAGCGGTCTGTTCTGCTGTTGTGCCACCCGTTCCAGATAGGTGATCCCCGCCATAATATCATCCTCTCCATATGCCGGCGCGTCCTGCGCGATACCGTAAAAGCGCCTTAAATACGGCTTTATCTGACGACACTTTACCATGACAATCTGCGCTCCCGGCGCTGCACGCAGTGCCACCGAAGCCATCTGCGTTCCATGCCCGGACTCATCCCTGTGTCCTGTCGCCTCCTCCTCTCCCCGCCCGGCACGTCCCAGCTCTTCCCGTATCATCTCCCCGGTAATTTCCGTCCCGTACAAGAAACCCGCCGGTGCATCACCGCTTTGCAGCGTCTGATCCCAGACAGAAAGTATTTTACTTTCCCCGTCCTCCCTTACAAACTCCTGCAACCGGTAACGCACGCCGGTATCCACAAATCCGATCAGAATGCCCTCTCCGCTTAAGGACAGCGGTGGTCTTTGTACCGCCGAAATACCGCTTTCCTCATACGCACCGGCCAAAGCTGCCATCTGCGCCCCTTGCAGCTGCTCCGGCGAGAGAAGTGCATAACATTTGGGAATATATGCATAGCGATAATTCATCAAATTGAGCGGTTCCGTCTCCCTGCTGTCCACATAGAGCACAAAATACCCGTCCTCCAGCTGCTGCACACAATGAGGAATCCCCTCCAATGCATTGTCCGCCAAATCGGAAGGATAATCCAATAAAATATTGTAAAAGTCATCGGACAAAATCATTTCTTTACAGTCCATCATTGCCTCCCTCAAAACATAAAAAGACCGGACATTTCTGTCCGGCCTTCTCTGCCCTGTTGCCGATCAGTTTCCTGATCTATTTTATTCAATCTGCGCCCGTCCTATGACTACTGACCCAAATCCGTTTCCGTCAAAAGCGGAACACTTCCCCGAATCTCGATTCTCGGTCCGCCGCAGCCTTCCAGATACTCTTTTGTAATCGTTACCCTTCCGATGTTGTCATCCTTCGGAATTTCATACATGATATCCAGCATGAACTCCTCGATAATCGCGCGCAGCGCTCTTGCTCCGGTATCCTTTTCCATGGCTTTATCGGCAATGGCCTCCAGTGCGCCGTCATCAAATGCAAGATCCACCTCATCCAGCGCGAGTAGCTTCTGATACTGCTTTAATATAGCGTTTTTCGGCTCCTTCAGAATCTTGATATACATTTCTTTATCCAGCGGTTCCAATGTATAAATCACCGGAAGTCTTCCGAGAAATTCCGGAATCATGCCGAATTTCTTTAAATCCTCGATGGTTACCTGTTTTACAATATTTTTCTCTTTGTCAAACTTATCCTTCAGTTCCGCCTCATATCCGATGGATGTTTTCTTGCGAAGTCTCTGCTTAATGATGTCATCCAAATCAGGGAAAGCACCTCCGCAGATAAACAAAATGTTCCTTGTATTGATTGTCGTCAACGGAACCATTGCATTTTTACTGTTTGCTCCCACCGGGACCTCCACTTCGGCTCCTTCAAGAAGCTTTAACATTCCCTGCTGTACCGACTCTCCGGAAACATCTCTGGAAGTTGTCTCCTTCTTCTTCGCAATCTTATCAATCTCATCGATAAAAATGATACCCATTTCGGCACGTTCCACATCATTGTCTGCAGCCGCCAACAACTTGGAAACCACACTCTCGATATCGTCACCGATATACCCTGCTTCCGTCAGTGATGTGGCATCTGTAATGGCGAGAGGCACATCCAAAAGCTTCGCCAACGTTTTTACCAAATATGTTTTACCGCATCCGGTCGGTCCGATCATAAGCATATTGGACTTTTCTATCTCAATCTCATCCATGGTCTTTGTCACCACGCGCTTATAGTGATTATAAACCGCAACGGAAATCACTTTTTTGGCGTGATCCTGTCCGACAACATACTCATCCAGCTGTGCTTTGATCTTGTGCGGCGGCGGTATGTTTTTGATATCCAACACCGGTTTTTCTTTCTTTTTCTTATCTTTTTTCTTTTTCTTTTTAAGCTTCTGCTTGTTCGGAATTCCTCCGCTTCCCTGAAGATCCGCCAGATTTACAAAGCTGATATTCGGGAACTTGGACGAGAATTCGTTTAAATCATCATCATCAAAAGACATGTTCATCATGGACGGCGGAAGCATCCCCTGATAATCAAACTGACTCACGGTATCCATCGTTTTCTGCATACAGTCATTGCAGACACAAATATGATTCGGAAGCTTGAACTGTTTTCCGGTTACACTTTCCGGTCTGCGGCAGACAAAGCACACATCCTCGTACTCATCCTCCGGCTCTTCATCGCTCTCTTCACCGTTCTCTTCTTCATCTTCGGCATCTTCTTCCACATCTGCTTCTTCCGCATCCGATTTCTCATCTGACACTTCCGTCACATCGGTGTCGTCGTAATCTTCTTCATCTTCCGCTTCTTCCACATCATAGTCGCTTCTAAACTCATCTTCCTCCGCTTCCGTGATGCTTTCATAGCCCTTTTTCGACGGCGAAACCACTTCCTCGTAATCGCCCTCTACAAAATCATCTTCACAGACTGCTTTGTCATCTTCCGGCGACTTTTCCTCTTCTTCAAAAAAGATATCTTCATCAAACGTTGACATATACTTAATTTCTCCCTCCTAATACAACCTCTGTCATCTGTTCCTCGTATCCGTCGGATGTTGTGACCATAACTCCTATCTGCACGCTGCTTCCCGCCTGTGTACAATCCAGAAGCAGAGACAGCTCTTCCATCGTCTCAACACTCTCGCCGTCAAAATAAGTAATAATATCACCTTTGCGCAGCCCTGCCCTCTCAGCTGCAGTTCCCGCATACACCTGTGCAATATATACACCGTAAGGCAATCCGTACATCTCATGCACATCGTCCGTCACATTGATTCCGGAAATACCGAGATATCCTTTCTTGCTCTCATCCACCGGAATTCTTGTCTTCTTGCTCATCAGGTCCTCAATAATCGGTTTCGCCGTGGATATCGGAATGGCATATCCCATCCCCTCTACGGACGCCCCGGCAATCTTATTGGAATTGATTCCTATCACTTCGCCGTACACATTGAGAAGTGCACCTCCGGAATTTCCCGGATTAATCGCTGCATCCGTCTGAATCAGCGACAGGGACTCTCCGTCTTCATCCATCGTATTCCGCCGGTTTACCGCACTGATCACACCGGTCGTCACGCTCTGCCCATAGCCTAAGGCATTCCCTATGGCAATTGCCGGTTCCCCGACTTTGAGCGCATTCGAATCTCCCAGTGTCGCTACACGGATTGCTTCCTTTGTGCTTTCCGAAAGTTCTTCTATGCTGACTGCGATAACCGCCAAATCAACGTCTTCATCGGTACCTTTCACCTGTGCCATACAGGTGGATTCGTCAACAAACTGCACAGAGAGTGACGTAGAATCCGCAACCACATGATTGTTTGTCACAATTAAAAGTTCCTCTTCATTTTCTCCGACAATAATTCCGGAACCGCTTCCTTCATCCTCCTGTTGGAACTGGTATCCCCAAAAATCACCGGTAACCATATAAGTTCCGTAAATAGAAACCACGGACGGCATAACCTCTTCCACCACGGCGGTCACATCGGTTACAACTGCCAGTTCACTGCTTTCCAGCTCACTGTCCGCCGTCTCGGTAGCATCAATTTCTCCCTCCGTCGAATATACATCAACGTCCTTCTCTTCCGCCTTCTGTTCCTCTTTTGCAACAGATTCCGTTTGGGACGCATTATCGTCTCTCTCCAAAGTCTGCTTTGTCCCGTTTGCCGGAAACAGATAGAGAATCACAACAATCGCAAGGCCGGCAAAGCATCCGAACAGCACGCCGGAGAAGATAGTCCCGATTATCTTATTTATTTTTTTTGCCATAGTAATCTACCTCGTTTACTCAGTTTTTCCAGTAATTACGATTTGATGTACATTTCAAAATCCAATTCATAGGAAGTTTTCTGTAGCTTTTGCCCAGACGATATCCTATAAATTTACAACCGCTCGCATAAATCAGGCGGAATATTTCCTTTTTATGTCCGTTTTTCCAAAGATGACCAACGGTCTTTTTCACCATGGATATTCCCTCGGACTCCGACGAAATGCCCTCAAACACCTCCGGATGGCAGGCCTGCGATACTCCCAGATCAAAATTCCTGCGAAACTGCTCCGCTCCGGTATAATTGTGTGAATGATATACCTGTGCATCCGCTGCATACGCAATCCGGTATCCCGCTTTGACCGCCTTTGAAGCAAAAATCATGTCCTCGTTAAAAATGGCTTTTTTCACAAATCCGCCCAGTTCTTCATACACGGAACGTTTATATGCCGCGCAAACATCCGAGCAAAAAAAGGTTTTTATTCCAAGCTTCGGGATATCCTCTGCCGCTTTTATCACAGACTCTGCCGGATAATTGAACACTCTTGTATACTTTTCAATCTCACCTGCATCTTCCTTGGCAAGCTGTCTTGCATAGCTGACCGCCACATCTTTCTGCTCAAGTGCAAGTAAGAGCCTTTCTATCAACCGGTCATCTGCCGGAATCGCGTCCTGCGTCATCATGACAAACACATCCGCTTCCGATTCCGTAACCGCCCTGCGTCTTGTTCCCCCATGATCAAATTCATGGGCAGAAATATGTTTCACTGCAAGATTGGAATATTCTTCTTTAAATCTCCGCCCGTAAACGAGCTGATGAAAATATTTTTCTTCCGTGTTCACCACAAGAATTTTCCGGATCTTTACAGTCTGTCCGTTCAGCTTATCCAAAAGATCAAAAAATCCTGCGTCCGGCTTATAAGTCGGTATAATTACATCAACTGTCATGTTCCGTTTCCTTTTTAAAAAAAGGGCCCGCGCGAAAAAGCCGGCCCTTTTATATTTTTTGTTATCTTCCTGTCCGGCTGTGTACCTGACTTGAAATCGTCTCAACCTGAGAGGAAGGCGTGTACCCCGTCGTATCTACGAACAGGAACTCGTGAAGCATCTTTACATCCTCTGTAATATCGGTACTGAATACACAGCTGGCTCCGCCGACAGTTCCTGTTGACCGATGGTTCTCCGCAGGGAAACCGCCGGTCGCCCCGATGGAGTAACTTGCCACATCGGCAAGAAGATCCAATACTTCTGTCATAGTCAAAGAGGTTGATATCTCCTCAAAAATAGTATTCGCTGCCTTATTTAAAGTAGAAATATTCGCACTTTTTGCTTTGTCAAGGATTGCCTGAATTACTTCCTGCTGTCTCTCGGCACGCTTGAAATCATCACCCTCCGTAAAACGGATTCTGCAGTAAGAAACCGCCTGAATGCCGTTGAGCGTCTGCATACCTGTCTGAGTCACTTTCTCAAAAGAACTCTTTCCGAGAGATTTGGATGTTTCCACCTGATAGTTGTTCAAATGTGTAATTTCATCGGAATCAACTTCAATATCAATACCTCCGAGCGCATCGATCGTGTCCGCAACACCGGCCCATCCAACCGTCACATAATCGGTAATGTTCATGTCCAGATTCATGTTCAGCATATTGATTGCCTGAAGCGGTCCGCCCTGCGCATATGCGGCGTTGGCCTTTCCGTAAGAATCATTTCCGAGGTTCAGGTAAGTGTCACGATAAACAGACACTAGTTTTACTTCTTTGGTTTCTTCGTTGATGGATGCGATGATAATGGTATCACTTCTGGTACCTTTGCCGAGAGAATTATCCCTGGAATCCACGCCGAACAGAGCTACATTGCGGTAACCGTCCATATGTCCGCTGGAAATCTCATTCGTCTCTATGTCGCTCTCATCCACCATATCTTCCTTTGCAATCCCCTGGTTGATTACAATATCCTCCTCGGAAATATCCGTTTTTTCAATCTTTCCGTACAAGGATACGATATACAATGCCAGAATCATCAGAAAAAGAACAAAAACTTCAACCGCAATCAAAATAATCCGGTTGCGTTTCTTTCTTTCGCGTTCCGCTTTCGTCATTCTTTTCTTTCCCGGCTTTTTCTTAGATGTATTTCCCATTTTACTACTCCTATCCGTATCAATATGCATTCTTATTGATGAAACCTTTAAATACCGTCAGGAACAATATCTTAATATCCAGTCCCATCGTCCAGTTTTCAATATAATACAAATCACAATCAATACGCTTCCGAATTGATGTATCTCCCCTATATCCATTGATCTGGGCCCATCCGGTCATTCCCGGACGCACCTGATGCTTGATCATATATCTTGGTATTTCCTCTTTAAATTTTTCCACAAAAAACGGTCTTTCCGGTCTCGGGCCGACAAGACTCATATCGCCGAGAAGAACATTGAAAAACTGCGGCATCTCATCGATACTCGTTCTCCGGAGTATCTTTCCGATCTTTGTAACACGCGGATCATCCCTCGTCGTCCACTCTTTTTTCTCCTCATGGGGTTTTTGTACTTCCATCGTCCGGAACTTGTACATCTGGAACGGCTTATTGTGCAAGCCCACGCGCTCCTGCTTGAAAATCACCGGTCCCTCACTGGTTGCCTTGATGAGAATCGCCGAAAGTATAAGAAGCGGCGAAAACAAGACAATCGCAAACAAGCCGCCGACAATGTCGACAACTCTCTTCAATATGCTGTTCAGTGTATTGGTCAACGGCACATGACGGATATTGATTACCGGAAGTCCGTTGAGATCCTCCGTGTACGGTTTACTAGGGATGACACTGTTATAATCCGGAATAAACTTCGTATGCACACCTGATTTTTCACAGAGACTTACAATGTCTTCCAGTCTTCCGTAATCTTCCAGCGCCAATGTGACCGCGATCTCATCCAGCTTATTCTGCGGAAGAATGTAGAACAGATTGTCAATCTGTCCGATGACACGGATTCCCCTGTACTCGGTACCTCTCGGAATCTTGTCGTCCAAAATTCCCCGCACAACATATCCCCACTGGGGATTCTGGCATATCCTGTCAATGTAAAGTTCCGCTGCTCTCGAGTAACCGACCAAAAGGATATACTTGATGTTATATCCTTTCTTCCTCAGCATTCTCAGCCACTTGTGAATCGCAATACGGAATGCGGAATCCACAAAAATATTTGCCACGTAGAAATAGAAAATCATCGTACGCGAGAAGTCATCCAAGTGAATGAAGAACAGCGTACCGATGAAAAGTACAAATCCTACCGTATTGGCGCGGATAACATTGTACACTTCACGTTTAATGCCGGCAGAACGTTTCGCTGCATACATATTAAACAGATAGTACAAAAACAAATAGCCCGGGACAATCAACAGCAGCGCACTAAAATAAGTCTCTCCGCTGAGAGCTCCTACATCTGCTCCCGTATAGAACGGTGCAATCTTACTGCGGAACTTCAAAAACCAGGCAAAGGAATATGTCAATATAATTACGAGTGCATCCAGCACCACGTGCAATCTATTAAAAATTTTCTGATTATCTTTTATCATGGTCTATCACCTATAACCCCGTATAACACCAACATTTTACCCTATTTCCGCTAAAAGGGCAACATTTTTATTGCCGGTTCACCCTTCTGCCAACCGGCGCAACAGGTTATACCAAAGTTCAAGCTGCACTTTTACATAACACAGCCCGTATTTCATGCGAAACGGTAATTTTTTCCGTCTTCCTTCTCTCGACAGGGACAGACGTACACCCTTCCACAATCCTTTCAGATATGTTGTTCCGAATCCTTTTTTCACAAAGAACAGCGTCTTTATAAAAAATCCGGCCAAAAGGAACGGAAGATTGATAAGCAGCTGCAAAAGCGGCATATTTTTGGCGATCAGATACACGCTGTTTTGCGATGACAGATTCACCTTAAATTCATTGTATCTCGAACCGCTGAAACCGCTTCCGGCGTGATACACCACAGCCTTCGGGCAATATCCGTTTTTATATCCCCGAAGCCTTGCCCGGTAACCAACGTCAACATCTTCCAAATACGCAAAATGAAGCACATCAAAATAGCCGATGCTGCGGAATACCTCTTTCCGGTAAATCGAAGCACCTCCACAGGCAGCAAACACATCGCGCTGTGTAGTGAAACGCTCTGCCGGTTTTCCTTTTCCTCCGGCAAATGCCCATCCGAGCGCGCAATAGTAATCGCCCGCATCATCAATCACATCCGGTTGCTTCATGGATAACATTTTCGAAGAAAAACTGAAATAGTCCGGATTCTCATCCATCGCTTTTTCCAATTCTGCCACAAAATCATGTTCCACTACCGTGTCGTTGTTCAGCAAAAGCACATACGGAGTCTTGGCTTGTTTGATGCCCACATTGACCGCATGACTGAATCCCGTATTCTCCGGAAGCTCCACGAGCTTGACTTCCGGAAAACGCTCTTTTACCATCTTCTGACTTCCGTCGGTGGATCCGTTGTCCACAACAATCGTTGCAAACGCCGTACCCTTGGACCGTTTCAAAAACGTCAGACAATCCTGCAAATATGAAATTCCATTATAATTCGGAATTACAACCGTAGTTTTCATTTCTGTTTCCTCACAACAAAATCCGGAAGATAAACCATTCTGCATTTTGCCTTATCCTCCCCGGAAACGGCCTTGTCCGTGCGAAGCCTTACACATGCCTCGTCCGCACCGTCCGCCTCCAGCGTAAGCACCGCTCTGTGCATATAGCCGCTGTATTTTTCATTCATACCTTCAAACCGCATTGTTCCATCCACAACCGGCCCGGATACAATTCTTCCGCGCTCCGCGATTTTACCGCACACCGCCATGACATCCTTCCGCACGGCAAAAATATCCGGATGATACCTCATCTCATAAAAACCCAGATGCTTTGTATGCTCTACGGTCACCTTCCAACCGCTTTCCTTTGCAAACGTTTCAAGTGCCCGTTTGCCGGCTTCATAAGCGTACCGTTTGCTCTCCGGGTTGTCTGCCGTCGAAGCCATGTGCGCTCGCCAGTGATACAAAATCCTAGGGACATGTCCGATTTTCTTTCTCAAATAACTGCGGTCATATGGAATATACGAACCTGACGCACCGTTTTGTGGCTTTTCGCCTGAAATTACATCCTGATGATGTTGCTTTTCCAGTTCAAGCACTGCCTGCAAAAACAAATCATAATCCTGCGCTCCGTCATACTCCTCCCGGAAAGAAAGCCGGCTCATCAGCGCCTTGCTCAACACAGTAAAATGACAAATATAATTATTGGAAAGTAAAAAATCAAAATTGAAATCCGGTTTGTAGTTCGGCTCAAACCGTACACTGCTGTCCTCGTTGATCTTGTCTTCGTCCGTGTAGACCATTTCATACGAATTGTGTTCCAACACCCTGGCAATTTCAGCCAAAGCCTCCGGATGCAACCGGTCATCATGGTCCAGCAATCCTATAAAATCACCGTCCGCATATTTCAGCGCCTCATTGGTATTTTCGGAAATACTCTTATTCTCTTTCAAGCGTTCATAACGGATTCTCTCATCCCCGTAAGCCATCACAGCCTGCTCCACGCGGTCGCTTGATGACGCATCCGCAATCACAAGCTGCCAGTTTCCGTATGTTTGCGCAAGCACGGAATCTATCATCTCACAAAGATATACCTCTTTCGTCTCATAGGCCGGAACAACCACACTGAATTTATACCTGGAAGATTCCGCCTTTACATTTAACATTTCTTCCGAAAACAGGCCGTAATATTCGTTTGCCCGCACCTGGTCCGGATCCGGTCCGAATTTCCCGAGACGTTCCATGGCTGCATAGCAGGTCGGAACGACACCGTTTCTTTTCAAAAAAGAAAGCGTTCTGTTCAATTTACCCATGGCTCTCTTCCGCCTTTCCTTCCGCTTGCCCCGCCGCCTGCTTACGCCGGCCGGCAACACAGCAAACCGCATAAAATAACAGGCAATATCCAATCAGATATGCCGAGTAATAGTACATAAACAATCTGGACGGTGCCGTGAGAAACACAAGGGGCACTTTTGCAAACACCGTCAATACAAGTACGGCCGGTGTCCATTTCCTCCTTGCCAAAAGTACAACCGCCGCTGCCAACAAAACAACAATCGCCGGCACTGCCGAATACACCATATCCGTCACAGGCCGTTTGATATTATAGTCTTGAAAGTCACGCAACTCCAATATTTTAATAACACTTGTTCTTAATTCGTTGTGAATCGGTCCCGACAACGGATAACTTTGAAACACCGCGTAATTGGGCACATTATCCTTTACAAACAAATCCGTCGTATTTTCCAGCAGATCGGAGCTGTCCCGGAAAGTCTGCCATCTCTCTGCCAAAAATACATCCGGATATTTGATAACCAATTTATAAAATGCAGATTTAAATTCCGAAAATTGCTCGTCGTCATATGTTCTCTGAAACTTTGCTTCCTCATCGGAAAGATTGAAGTCTCCCCAAAACAGATTGATGCCGGATTTTCCTTCCGCAGCCCCCTGCAGGGTAACCTCCACATTGACAACCTGATCAATCGACGAAAGAAGTTCCTCTTCCCCGTCTCCGGCCGCCGCCTCCACCAAAGGCACGAGAGGCAACACCACACTGGTCAGTTCATACTGATCACCGCTGGTGAGTTTCTCCCCGACTTTCTGCGGCATAAATAAAATAACAACCAGTATTATATAACACAAAATCTGCCTGCTGTATTTGCGGCCTTTGCCGAGCATCAGCAAAAGTACCGGATACGCAACCAGATAATAGACAGCCTCCGTTCTCCAAATTGTCACAACCGCAGCAAGCGCAGTCAGTCCCCACCAATAAGAGCGACTGTTCTCCCGCCGTTCTTCCTTCCAACAGAAAAAAAGTTCCGCTATCAGAAGCAACTCCAAAAATGCATACAGACTCATGCGGATCGGATACAGATTGGAATCCAGCACCGGAAACATAAGAAAGACCGGTATCATCCACCATTCTTTTCCCTTCTCCGTACAGAGGGTTACGATCCTCGCTGCAATGAGCGAAATACAGATGCACTGCACAACAACAACCCCTGCCGGAACCGGTATCAGCATCAATGAAAATATATAAAAAACGCTAGTTATATAATTTTGCCAAAAATGCGGAAACAATTGAACGGAACTTGAAAGTATTCCGAACTCGTCCATGCGCCAAATCCCCGGCCACGTAAGCAACAGCAATACTGCCATCAGTATCATGTACCCCGAAGCCACCTTGACAAAGCGGCGGTCCGCATGACGGACTGTCCAAAAAATCCACTGCCACAAGGCGATAAGCAAAACCAAAAAGGCTGCCTTTACCACCCACGCCTCCACGCTTCTCAGCGCCAATTTGACGGTTGAAAAGTCCAAAAGCACGTATTCGAAGATCAGCCGGTCCGTAAAAAAGCTTATGACAAAGTGCACCAGAGCAAGGATCAGCGCCGTTTTATTCAGTTTTCTTATCATTGTTCCCACACCTGTCATCGTCCGGTTCCGTCTCAAATCTTATAATTTTCCAAAAAATAATTCAGTTCTTCCGGTGTTCCCAACACATGAACCCTGTCGTAATCCACGATGGAAATACGCACGTCTCCGCCCTTGGAAATCAAATAGTTATAGAGCGGTGCCACATATTTTTCACCCTTTTCCAGTTTCTCATCACCGGTGTAATACTCATTGTATAAATCTTCATAAAGCTGACATGTTTTAAAATAATACGCCCCAAGTGTACAGTTATCGGAAATACGTACTTTTTCCCGCACTTCCACCACTTTACCGCTCTCATCCAGCTTCGCAAAACTCCAATGATCGCCGTCCGCATGGAAACAAGGGATAAAACCGTCTCCCGCGATCTGCTCTTCTTTCATCTCATAGGCTTCCACATAAGTATCAATATTATAAATCATCAGCGCAGACTGCGGATCCCACACATCCTTTGCAAGCATCGCTGTCGTAGCCTGTCCGTCCGTCAGATAATCAATACCGATTACCTTTACATTGCGGATTCCGATCTTTTCGCAGGTATTGCGGATAAATTCTTCCGATTCATCCTCCTTGCGGACCACGAAAATATAGTCATTTTCGTCATTCTGAAACCCTTTCAAACTCTCCATCGACCACTCGAACAGCGTCTTTCCGTGTGCTTCAATCTGATATTTCGGTACGGTGTACCCCACTTTCCTGAATCTGGAACCAAGTCCCGCCATTGTAATTAATACTGTAAGCTTCATATTCTATCCTCCGTTATATGCCATCCTGTTCCTGTCAAAGTGCCGATTAAACAGTAATTTCCCCGTCATGGGCCATAAGCGATGCACCGAACACACCTTTAACTGCCATCAACTCTTTGAGAAGTTTCTGTTCATCGGACGTCTTAACATCCATAATCAAATCCAGGCTGTCCTTGCTGACATTGCGCGACTTCACCCTGTATTTCTTCGTGTAAGACTGCACTACCTTCTGTATCTCATCTTCCGCATCAATGCCGTCTGCATTGATAACCAGAAGCACATTGGCTTTGCCCGCCGGTGTCAGTTCAAGCACAAACAGACCGATTGTGATGACAAGTGCCATAATCACGGCAATCTTGTACATTTCTGCCCCGCAAATAATACCGGTACTGATGGACCAGAACAGGAAAATCAGATCCATCGGATCCTTGATAGCCGTACGGAATCGCACGATGGAAAGTGCACCGACCATACCGAGGGATATGACAAGATTGGACTGCATCGCCAGAATGATGCCGGCCGTAATCACGGAAATCAACGCCAGTGAAATATTAAACGTCTTGGAATAATAATTCTTTTTGGCTGCCACATAATACACAACAAAAATATAAAGTGCAATCAGACATGTGACAAGCAGTGTTACAAGAATGCGCGCCGTCGTAATATTGCTGCCCGAAAAGCCTTCCAAAAATGATTTCTTAAAAATATCCGAAAATGTACTCATGCTTTTTTCCTCTTTCTACCCAAATAATATTTTGAAAACGTTGTCTGGCGGAGATGACCGATATCCAGTCTCTCCTTAATATACGCCGGAAGAAACTCATCAAACTTAACTTCCATAAGATGTACCCCCACCGGCAATATCGGCTCTTTCCTCAGATTTTTGTCAAAAAAGTGGGCAAAATCCAAAGACGCCGCGATATTCCTGTCAAATGTCACCCTGACATTCCCCCTGGAATCTACATAAGGAACTCTGTCATAGGAAACAATCACTTTCGGCCGCATATATCTTGTCTGCCACAGTACCATAAAGTTTTGAAGCAGCTCCGGATATGTGTCAAAATCCTCTTTTGCCATGGACAATCCTTTTCCGGCAATGAGCAGATCCGCCTGCTCCCTTGTCAAAGGCGCCGCATACTTTCTCGTCATCCCGTTCTGCTTTACCTTTTTTTCCAAGCGGATTTTGCCGTCCGACGCGTTGTAAATACGAATGCGGTATTTCGCCCTCGGATCCGTTCCCGCCTCATTCTGATAGTAGCACGTGTCCGCCGCGTCATCAAAATAAACGCTCCGTATATGATAACACCCGTTTTTATTCACGTGCGGATCTTTCTTCACAACACCGCCGAGGCGAGCCTGCAGCAGTACCATGTCTTTTTCATTAATTTGAAATTTGTATTCATGTCTGCTTTTTTTCATTGTCCCAGCGCCTCCACATAGCCGTCCAAAAACTCTAACCGCTGCGTTGTAAACTGCTTCATAAAACTGATATCCGGACTTGCGTTTCCGCCCGGCCAGCGTTCCGTCTCACGTTTCATGGCTCCGGAGGAAACAAGCACCTCCGTCAGACTGTCCATTCTGGCGCAGAGACTCTCCGTGGAAAAAACGCCTTCTCTCCAGGTTCTCCACTTGGTCTGCACCTGGGCCTGCGCACCGGAAACATCCAGCTGCACCACCCTCATTCCCGGCTCAAATTCAACAATCTCCTCGAGACCTTTCATGGATTCTGCGCAATAATACTCGTTCTCTTCAAAGATGGCACCGAAGGAAATATTCATATCCCACGGCACAAAATAGCCGCAGCTGCCGGTATCCTTCTGTCTCACCACATAATACACGTTTTTATTTTCATTGTCGAAACCGGCAATCGCCTGATAAAACAGCCAGTTATCCAAAATATTGGAAATATCGCCAAGTTCCCCGATCTGCGCGGAAAACTCCTCATCTTCCGCTTCAATACAGGCGGCCATCCGGCGAAGCGGATCCCATTCCTGCTCATTTTGTAATATCGTATCACCTTTCAGGTAGAACCCTCCCCGGTAATCCGGCATCTGGGAATCCGGCAGATTCCCGATAAAATCTTCCTCCTGCCAGGCTGCTGTATATTTTTTCTTATAAATCCGTTCTATCACATCTTTTCCGGCTGCAAGCTGCGATGACACACTGTCCATCCCAAGCTGTTTTCGGTCCACCGGATGGGTCAGAAGATAAAGACCGACGTATCCGTCATTGATCAGAACTTCCACATATTCTCCCTTGACCCCGAAATTCTGTCCGTACGGGTTCCCATACGCTCCTGTCTCCTGCCACAAGTCCATGGCCAGTTTATCCCTGATTCTGGAATTATCCGCATAGAGACTGTTCAGAATCCAGTCATCATCCTCCCGGATCTCAAGAAAATTTTTATTCACCTTCTGATAGGTACCGTCCTCCCCCTGCTCCTTCAGTTTCAGACGGAGACTTTTCTTCTCATAATTCAGGCTGGTATTTCCGCGGAGCATACTCGTTGTCAGACACCTCTTCACCCAGTCCCCCTCATGGTCTGTGTCATACAGCACAAGCTCAAACAGGGGCTCCCCGTTTTCTGTCATCTGCTCCGTCCCGGTAAAATCCAGCACCGGAAGTCCGGTCAGTTTCAGGTAAAACATTTCGCACCGATCCCCCGACACCGCATAAAACGGAATCGCCCGGTCCTCACGCATAAGCAAAAGCTTGCTTTCCTTTGTGAAATCCTCCGTAAACCAGATTTGTACCCCGTCTCCGGCCTCAAATCCGCCCTCCTCCCAATCTTCCGTCTCCATGGAAAGGGGCAGAAAAAAAGTTTTGCCGGCAGAATCATAGGCAAGTGCTTCTCCGGCAAACATAAGATCAAATTTCATTGCATCGGACTGCTGATTCAACTTCTCTTCAATTGTCTGGGCCTTTTTCGTGTCGATTACAGGGACCTCCATCCGGACATCCTCCAGCCATAATGCGCAGATTGCGCTGACGATCACAAGACCCGTCACACTAAGTGCGAGCAGCCATTTTCTCATTATTTATTCCTCCGTGCAACGGCTTCCTTTACAAAGTGCATCCATCTCTTCCACGGTGCATTTCAAAAACTCATCCGGACGTACCGTACGGTCATCCACATAAAATCCTTTGTGTCCCGGCCAAGGCTTTCCGTATACGATCTCATCGTACGGAATATCCCATTTATCCAGCCACTGCAAAAGCACCTTCGCCGTATTGGCATTGATCATACCGATATTCCCGTCGTAACTGTTCATGTTGCGGGATGTAAACAGAACAATTTTAGCCCCTCCGTCTTTGTATTCACGAATCTTCGCAACCATTTCCGGAAACGGAACCAGATCGATATATTCCTGGTCCTTTCTCTTGATCGGACAAATGGTTCCGTCAATATCGAAACAAAATGTCAACTCTTTGTACACTCTTCTACCTCCTC
>JAFTVQ010000112.1 GCA_017461865.1 Lachnospiraceae bacterium
GATTCGGTGTCTGACCCCGTTGTATAACTTACAGTTACATTTTCAGGAGATACTTCCCATGCCTGATTTACAAGACTAGAAGACATTCCCCAGTTTTCATATGTAGAGGTATTTCTATTATACCGAAAGACAGCGTAAGTATGTAAGGGATATTGCCGTGCGTCTGAATCTCTCCGAGGGAGATATGCCAGACTTCACGAACTACCACGAAACGGACAACTGGATAAAGCTACATAAGGACTTATGCCCTGCCACAGAGGACAAGGACTATTGTTACAAGAATGGAAATATCTATTCTATTGGGGAGTTCGTGTCTTTCCGTCAAGTCCTTAAAAGCTATTGTGAGGAAATCCGCAAGGTGCTTTGTAGCCGTACAGGGGCAGATTGTAAGCGTGAATTAGCTTTATTCCTTTATCGCTATTTCTTGCGTGAAATGAAATATACCAGTGAGGAAGCGTTGAATCTTACCCTTGATTTTAACGCTCATTTGTCCTGCCCTTTTGATGAATCCTATGTTATCACGGTGACTGCCAGTGCAGACAAAAGGATTGAGAGCGGACTTCCTTACCGTTACAAGAAAGAAACTATTATCAAGCTGTTGGAAATTACCGAGGAAGAATTGAAAGACTTGCCTTTCCTGTCTACGGCAGTCAAGAGCAAGAAAGAGCGTAAGGCAGAAGCTAACCGCAGAGCCTATGAGAAGCGTTTAGAAGCCGAAAATAAGCAAAACAAGGAAGCCGTGATTCTGGAACGCAGAGCGGTTATTTTCGCTATGCGTGAAAGCGGAGCAACCGCAAAGGAAATCCAAGAGCAGTTACATATCAGCAGAGCAACCTATCATAGAGATATTGTTGCCCTTGCCACAGAGAGCGTTCTGACGGCTGTTAAAGCCATTTTGGACAAGGTAAGCAACAATATCAAGGAAGCCACAGAAAAAGCCGTAGAAACGGCTGAAAAGGGCGTAGAAGCGGTATCTGACAGCATGGATTGTTTCAAAGAAAAAGCTGTCAATATCGTAAAATCTGCTATGTCTCATTTTTTCAGTCTCCCTATTATAGAGAGTACAGCGAAGCTGTACCGCACATTTATGTCTGCCCCTACCAGACTGTTACAATACTTCCTGCCTGTTCTCCATGACGGGGGGAGCGGTGATATTGAGGGGGATTCCGACACCGACAGCAGTTGAGTGTGGGGTTTTCCCCGATAGTTGATGATTGTTTTTGTTTTATAGCTGATACAGGACGAGGACGAGGGCGAAGCCACAGCCGTTCCGTTCCGCTTTGAGCCAGTCAAGGTACGGGTAGTATTTCCTTGCGGAAATCTCCACCCTTTCCCCCTTGACAGTCACAATCTGCCCCGTTCCGTAGGCTACGCCGACGGAAACAGAAAAACAAAGTTTTCCCGTTTCCATTCGGACTTGCCATTGTACGGGCAGACCGCTTCACTTACCTTACAGCAGACCGCAGGGCAGGGCATGAGGGGCGTTTGCAACACCCCCTCAAACTCAATTGTCGTTTCTCCTTTTTTTCATAAGTTTCCATTTTTGTTATTACCTCCTTCGCAAGATCATCCATGTGGACTCCAAAAAGAAAGCAGATTTTTTTCAACGTATTTATATCGGGTTCATTGACATCC
>JAFTVQ010000013.1 GCA_017461865.1 Lachnospiraceae bacterium
AGAGCTAACTGGAAAATGAGCGCTCCGACTTTAGTAAAATGCAGCAAATGTGGTGCTTTAATGATGCCTCACAGAGTTTGTAAGAAATGCGGAAGCTACAACAAGAAAGAAATCATTTCCGTAGCTGACTAATTAAGATGTAAATTTAGGTGCCTGTATTGTATAGATACAGGCACCTTTTTTCTTGCTTTTTTAAAGTGTATGAAGTATATTATAAGGTAGCGGTTTTATTGACTTATATAAGGAGGAACGACCATGTCAGAATTAGTAAAAGTGGTAGTGGACGCCATGGGTGGCGACAATGCACCGGAGCAGGTAGTCAAAGGTGCGGTAGAAGCGTTAAAGGAAAGTGATAAGGTATTTGTATATCTGGTTGGACGTGAGGAAGCGGTCAATGCAGAACTTGAAAAATATACATATGACAAAGACAGAGTGGAAGTTGTAAATGCAACGGAAGTGATTGAGATGGCGGAGGCGCCGGTCAATGCAATCCGTACGAAAAAAGATTCTTCCATTGTGAAAGGAATGACGATGGTACGCAACGGTGAAGCAGATGCATTTGTTTCTGCGGGAAGTACGGGTGCGGTACTTGTCGGCGGACAGGTTTTAATCGGACGTATTAAAGGAGTGGAAAGACCGCCTCTTGCTCCGCTTATTCCGGTCGATAATGAAAGAGGTTGTTCACTTCTTATCGACTGCGGTGCAAACGTGGATGCAAGACCGTCGAACCTTGTGCAATTTGCAAAGATGGGATCCATTTACATGGAAAGTGTCATGGGTGTGAAAAACCCGACCGTAGGTATTGTAAACAACGGTGCGGAGGAAGAAAAAGGTAATGCGCTTGTAAAAGAGACATTTCCGCTTTTGAAAGCATGTCCGGATATTAATTTTGTCGGCAGTGTGGAAGCAAGGGATATTCCGGCCGGAACAGTAGATGTTATTGTTTGTGAGGCATTTGTCGGGAATGTAGTTCTCAAGACATTTGAAGGGGTAGGGCAGACGCTGATCAGCAAAATCAAAAGAGGCATGATGTCCAATACACGCAGCAAAATCGGTGCAATGCTCGTAAAACCGGCATTGAAGGAAACTCTGAAAACATTTGATCTTGAGCAGTACGGCGGAGCGCCTATGCTCGGTCTGAAAGGTCTTGTTGTAAAGACACACGGCAGTAGTATGTCAGGAGAAATCAAAAACTCTGTTTTGCAGTGTCTGACATTTAAAGAGCAGAAGATTAACGAGAAGATCAAAGAAAAAATTCAGGGAAAAGACGAACAGTAGGAGGTCTTTTGACATGGAACTGGAGGTTCTGACAAAGATTCTTGTAGAAGTGCTCGGTGTAGATGCAAGCGAGATTCATAATGATACTACGTTTGTATCGGATTTGGGTGCGGATTCACTTGATATTTTTCAGATTGTAGCCCGTCTGGAGGAAGAACTGAATGTAACGTTCGATCCTGCAAAGGTGGAGAAGATTGAAACCGTTGAGCAGGCAGTGAGCTATATCACACAGACAACGGGAAAATAATCAGAGGCCCTATAAGGGCCTTTGTTGGAGTATTTGGCTATGAATAATTTTGATTTCAGTGAATTAGAAAAAAAAATAGGTTATGAATTTCGGGATAAAAAACTTTTAAAGCAGGCAATGACGCATACATCTTTTGCGAATGAGCAAAAGATGAATAAGTTGGAAAGCTATGAGAGAATTGAATTTCTCGGAGATGCGGTACTTGAGATGGTCAGCAGCGAGTATTTCTATTTCAATCATCCGCAGACAACAGAAGGAAATTTGACAAAGATGAGGGCAAGTGCAGTCTGCGAACCGTCGTTGGCAATTACGGCCAGACAACTTGAACTTGGAAAGTATCTGCTCCTCGGAAGAGGGGAAGAAGCTACGGGAGGACGTGACCGGGATTCGATTATTTCGGATGGAGTGGAAGCGATTATCGGAGCTGTTTATTTGGATTCGGGAATTGAGGAAGCCAAAAAATTTATCCTTGCATTTGTACTGAATGATTTGGAACACAAACAGTTGTTTTATGATGCAAAATCTATTTTGCAGGAAATGATTCAGAACAGAAAAGACGGAGAATTTGAGTATCGCCTTGTCGGAGAAGAAGGTCCGGATCATGAAAAACTGTTTAAGACAGAAGCGGTACTTGACGGAAAAGTAATCGGATACGGTGAAGGACCGTCCAAAAAGCTTTCCGAGCAACATGCAGCATATGAAGCGTTGCTCTGTCTGCGCAATAAAAAGAAGTAGGTGTAGTATGTATTTAAAGAGTATTGAAGTACACGGATTCAAATCCTTTGCAAATAAAATTATTTTTGACTTTCACAATGGAATTACGGGTATTGTAGGACCGAACGGAAGCGGAAAGAGTAATGTTGCGGATGCGGTACGTTGGGTTCTGGGAGAACAGAGTGTCAAGCAGCTGCGAGGCTCGTCCATGCAGGATGTTATCTTTTCCGGAACACAGAGCAGAAAGCCGCTTGGTTATGCTTATGTAGCCATCACATTGGATAATGCAGATCATTCGCTCGCGATTGATTACCCGGAGGTAACGATTGCAAGACGTTTATACCGTTCCGGTGAAAGTGAGTATTTAATCAACGGTACTGTGTGCAGACTTCGTGACGTTCATGAACTGTTTTACGATACCGGTATCGGTAAAGAGGGATATTCGATTATCGGACAGGGACAGATTGATAAGATTCTCAGCGGCAAGCCGGAAGACCGCCGTGAACTGTTTGATGAAGCTGCCGGAATTGTGAAGTTCAAACGCCGTAAAAATGAGGCGCAGAAAAAGCTGGACAATGAGAAACAAAATCTTCTCCGTGTGACGGATATCCTGGCCGAGTTGGAAAAACAGGTCGGTCCGTTGGAAAAGCAGGCGGAGAAGGCAAAAGTGTATCTCAAGAAGAAAGAAGAGATGAAAACACTGGACGTCAATATGTTTCTGCTGGAAAACAGTCATATTCAGGAACAGCTTGAGACAGTGACGGAAAAACACCGGATTGCAGATGACGATCTGACGAAAACAAAAGAAAAATTTGAGCATATCAAAGATGAATATGAGCGCATCGCCCAGTCCATTGAGCGATTGGAGGAAGCGATTGCAAAAGAACGCGAAATGCTTTCCAGCACATCAGAGATGCGCGGTAAGCTGGAAGTGCAGATTAATGTCCTGAAAGAACAAATCAAAGCAGCGGATGATAACGAAGCGCATTTTATGCAGCGTGAAAAAAATATCCGTGCCCAGATTCAGGAGAGAGAAGAAGAAAAGAAAACATTTGCCGATGAGAAAAAGCAGTATGACGATGAACATGCACAGATGAATGCAAATCTGGAAGAGGCAAAGGCCAAATTGCTCGAAATGCAGAGGCAAATGGAAGAATACAATGAAACGATTGAGTTCGGAAAACGCACCATTATCGAGGCATTGACGGAGCGTGCAACGATTAAATCCAAGGCGGGACGTTTTGATTCCATGCTGGAGCAGCTTAATATCCGAAAGGCAGAGATGAGCTCAAAGCTTCTGCGCGCCCGCTCGGATGAACAGCAGCAAGAGGAAGTAATCAGCCAGCTTGAGGAAGAGTTCAAGAGGGTCAATGAGCAAATCCGTGAACTCAATGACAGACAATCTTCATTGGAAGAACGCAATCATGAGATCACAGATATTTTATCTGAAAAAGATCAAAAATTGCGTGATACCCAGGTACTGTATCATCAGGAAAAATCCAAGTTGGAAGCGATATCAAATCTGACGGAGCGGTACGAGGGTTACGGTAACAGTATCCGCAAGGTGATGGAGCAGAAGTCCGGTAACCGGGGCATCATCGGTGTTGTTGCGGATATTGTAAAAGTGGAAAAGAAATACGAAATTGCCATTGAGACAGCGCTCGGCGGTAATATTCAGAATATTGTTACGGATGATGAAGAGACAGCGAAAAAGATGATCGAATTTTTGAAAACCAATAAGTTCGGTCGTGCAACTTTCCTTCCGTTGACGAGTATTGAGAATCCGCAGGAGTTCAAAACGCCGGAGGTATTGGAAGAAAAAGGCGTAATCGGTATGGCGTGTGATCTTGTCTCTACCGAGAAGCGATATAAAAATGTTGCAAAAGCCATGCTTGGCCGCATTGTTGTGGTAGACCATGTGGATCATGCGGTAAAAATTGCCAGAAAATTTGATTACGGTATCCGTATGGTTACTTTGGAAGGAGAACTTCTTGTTCCGGGCGGAGCCATCAGCGGCGGTGCATTTAAAAATGCAAGCAATCTTCTGGGCCGTCGAAGAGAGATGGATGAACTGGAAAAGAAAGTGAAAGATTTCCTGAGACAGGTAGATAAACTGTTGGATGAGATTGAGCAGACCAAAGCAGAGCGTATGCAGATCCGTCAGGAGCTTGAACAGGTAAAGGCGACACTTCAGGCGAAGTTTATCGAGCAGAATACGGCGCGTCTTAATGTGATGCAGGCGCAGGAAAAGAAAAACGAAACCGGAAAAGGTTTTGAAAAACTGCAGGAAGAACAGACGGAGATTGAAACACAGATCCGTGAAATACAGGAAGAAAAACAGCGGACGGCAGAAGAGCTGAAAAACTCCGAGGAGATGGAAAAGAGTATTCAGGAGCAGATTGCCAATACGCAGATTTCCCTGGATGAATTGCGCATTGCAGAGGCTGCGGAGGCGGATGTCCATGCCCAGATGAATACTGAGGTGGAGAAGGTTCTTCAGAAGCAGGAATTCATGCAGCAGAATATTGACCGTATTAATATGGAAATCGGCAGGGTAACTGCAGAGCTGGAAGAAATTCTGGAAAATATGAATGCATCCAAAGAGGAAGTGGCACGCAAGAAAGAAAATATTGCGGAACTCGAAAAAACAATCGAAGCTTCCTATACATCCCAGGATGAAAACCAGGAAAAATTAAAGCGCGATACAGAGAAAAAACAGGAACTTGCGGAAAAGCAGAAGAATTTCTTCACAGAGCGTGAGTCTCTGTCAGACCGTATACAGCTTCTTGATAAAGAAGTGTTCCGACTGAGTGCACAGAGAGAAAGACTTCAGGAGTCATTGGAATCCCAGATTAATTATATGTGGGATGAATATGAAATTACCCTCTCCGTGGCGGCAAAACTGCGCGATCCGGAGATGACAGATCTTTCCGGAATGAAAAAACAGCTTGCATCATTGAAAGATGATATTAAAAAGTTGGGCGATGTCAACGTCAATGCCATTGAGGACTATAAGGCGTTGATGGAACGGTATTCTTTCCTGTCCAACCAGCATGATGATCTGGTGAAGGCGGAAGAGACATTGAAGGGAATTATTACGGAGCTCGATACAGCGATGCGCAATCAGTTCAATGAGAAGTTTGCCCAGATCAGCAGTGAGTTTGATAAAGTATTTAAGGAACTGTTCGGAGGCGGACACGGTACGTTGGAATTGATGGAAGAAGAGGATGTTCTGGAGGCCGGAATCAAGATTATTGCCCAGCCGCCGGGAAAGAAACTTCAAAACATGATGCAGCTCTCCGGTGGAGAGAAAGCACTGACTGCAATTGCACTTTTATTTGCAATTCAGAATCTGAAACCGTCACCGTTCTGTTTGCTGGATGAGATTGAGGCGGCGCTGGATGATTCCAACGTCGGACGTTTTGCAAAATATCTGCATAAACTGACCAAACATACGCAGTTTATTGTAATTACACACAGACGTGGTACAATGGAAAGAGCAGACCGCCTGTATGGTATTACAATGCAGGAAAAAGGTGTATCTACATTAGTCAGTGTAAATCTGATTGAAAAAGAATTAACGCAATAAGCGGGAGATAACTTATGAGCGAAGAGAAAAAAGGCTTTTTTACCAGATTGAAGGAAGGTCTTGCCAAGACCAGAAACAATATTGTCAGCGGAATTGATTCCGTGTTCAGCGGATTTTCCAACATCGATGATGATTTTTATGAAGAGTTGGAAGAAATTCTTATTATGGGAGATATTGGTGTCAAGGCAACCAATGAGATACTGGAGAGATTAAAACAGCAGGTGAAAGAACAGCATATCAAGGAACCGTCCGATTGCAAGCAGCTTTTGATTGAAAGTATTAAAGAACAGATGCAGGTCGGTGAAACGGCGTATGAATTTGAACACAAGCAGTCCATCGTACTTGTGATTGGAGTGAACGGTGTCGGAAAGACGACCAGCGTCGGAAAATTAGCAGGAAAGCTTAAAGATCAAAATCGGAAGGTAATTCTTGCAGCGGCCGATACCTTCCGGGCGGCAGCGGTAGAGCAGCTGGAGGAATGGGCACACAGAGCGGGCGTTGAGATTATCTCCGGATCGGAAAATGCAGACCCTGCCAGTGTGATTTTTGATGCTGTAAATGCTGCAAAAGCAAGAAAGGCAGATGTACTTCTTTGTGATACGGCTGGACGTCTTCACAATAAGAAAAATCTTATGGAAGAGCTCAAGAAAATCAACCGGATTATCGATAAAGAGTTTCCGGACGCGCATAGAGAGAATCTGGTAGTGCTTGACGGAACAACAGGACAAAATGCTCTTTCTCAGGCGAGAGAGTTCGGCGAAGCGGCCCAGCTTACAGGAATCATTCTGACAAAGATGGACGGAACGGCCAAGGGAGGAATTGCAGTGGCAATTCAGTCGGAACTTAAGGTTCCTGTGAAATACATCGGCGTCGGTGAGACGATAGAAGATTTACAGAAATTTGATTCCGAACAGTTTGTAAATGCGCTGTTTGATGTGGAAGTGAAAGAAGGATAAACATGAGTGAGAGAGATGACAAGATGTTGACATTGGAAAAGTTTGAGGAGGCTTCCGAAAAGGTAAAAGAGGCAACTCAGCCGACCGAGCTGGTTTACAGTGAGTATTTAAGTGCCCAGACAGGGAATAAAGTTTATTTAAAACCGGAAAATATGCAGTTTACCGGAGCGTATAAAGTGCGCGGTGCATACTACAAAATGAGCACGTTGACAGAGGAAGAGAGAGCCAAAGGAATCATCACGGCTTCTGCAGGAAACCATGCACAGGGAGTTGCTTATGCGGCGAAATGTTACGGCGCGAAAGCGGTTATTGTCATGCCGACCACGACACCTCTGATTAAGGTGAACCGCACAAAGAGTTATGGTGCGGAAGTGGTGTTATACGGAAATGTTTATGATGAAGCCTGTGCCAAAGCTTATGAGCTGGCCGAGCAGGAGGGGTACACATTTATCCATCCGTTTGATGATTTGGCAGTTGCGACCGGACAGGGCTCTATTGCGATGGAGATTGTAAAAGAACTTCCTCTGGTGGACTATATTTTGGTGCCGATCGGAGGAGGCGGGCTTGCCACAGGTGTTTCCACTCTTGCAAAGCTGTTGAATCCGAAAATTCAGGTGATCGGCGTGGAGCCGGCCGGAGCCAATTGTATGGAAGTATCACTGAAAGAAGGAAAAGTGACGACGCTTTCTAACGTAAATACGATTGCGGACGGTACGGCGGTAAAGACTCCGGGAACCAATATTTTCCCATATATCAAAGAGAATTTGGACGGTATCATAACGGTTCCTGACGAGGATCTTGTGGTAGCCTTCCTTGATATGGTGGAAAATCATAAGATGATTGTTGAAAATTCAGGATTACTTACGGTTGCAGCGCTGAAACAGCTTGATGTGAAAAATAAAAAAATTGTGTCTATTTTGAGCGGAGGTAATATGGATGTCATTACCATGTCATCCGTTGTCCAGCAGGGACTTATTTTCCGGGACAGAATTTTTACGGTTTCCGTATTGCTTCCGGATAAGCCGGGTGAATTGTCCACGGTGGCAGGTATTATTGCTAATGAAAGCGGAAATGTAATTAAGCTGGAACATAACCAGTTTGTGTCTACGAACAGAAATGCGGCGGTAGAGCTCAGAATTACACTGGAAGCGTTTGGAACAGAGCATAAGGAGAAGATCATCGAAGCTTTGAATACCAAGGGATATCAGCCAAAAGTAGTTCGAACCAATATTTAAATTCAGAAATAATTGATATGAGTCATAGGAAGTACGGAGAACGTTTTTATGGCTCATATTTTTTTCTTTGCCGGTTATGATATAAGGGAGAAAGGAGACGGAATGAAGAAGATAAAGTCATCTAAAATAATGGTTGGAATAAAAAAATATACTATGATTTTTCTCGGAGCAATATTTTATGCGGCGGGTATTGCTTTTTTTCTTAATCCCAATAATTTGGCTCCGGGAGGAGTGACCGGTATTGCGATTTTATTAAACCGATTTGTTCCGGTGGAGACAGGAACACTGATTCTTCTTTTGAACATTCCGATTATTTTGCTCGGCATTTGGGAATTCGGGTGGAAGTTTATTGTGTCTACCATTTATACGCTTTGTATGGTATCGGGACTCACAAATGCCATGGAGCATATAGGGACATTGACCGATGATAGAATGCTGGCGGCCATTGTCGGAGCAGTGTTGGTGGGAACCGGTATCGGTATCGTGTTTAAGGCGGGATCTACCACCGGAGGAATTGATATTATTATTAAGATTATAAAGCAAAAGTTTCCGCATATGAAAACGGGAAGTTTGTTTTTAATCTTTGATTCTGTAGTTATCGCTGCAGCAGGAATCGTGTTCGGCAATATTGAGGCGTCTATCTATGCGTCTATAGCAACCGTGGTTTCCATGCATGTGCTTGACACGGTTCTGTATGGAAAAGACGGTGCAAGGCTGATTTATATTATCAGTGATCATGCGGATGAATTGACGGAGTCTTTGCTGCATGAGGCCGGGCTGGGGGTAACCTGGTTATATGGGGCAGGAACATTTCAAAGCAAGGAAAAAAAAGTTATCATGTGCGTTGCGGATAAAAAGAAATCGCTGCAGGTGGAAGAAATTGTAAAGGAGTATGATCCGGCTTCTTTTATGATTATTTCTTCGGCCAGTGAAATATATGGAGAAGGTTATAAAAATATATTTGCAGAAAAAATATAAACATTTTCTTCGCATCGTGATAAACTATAAAAAAGTGCAATTAAATCAAAAAATCGACGAATGTGCGAATTGAGAGGGAGACTACTTGACGGAGGATAACGAATGAACAGTTTTGCGGGGAAAGAAGAAGTGCTGGTCGACATGTTGGTACGTACTTATGAACAAATCGTTCTGATTGAAGTTGAAAGCGGAATGGGGCAATGGATCTGCGGGAAAAATCAGACCGATATTTCTGATTATGCACAGTGGTGCGCAGACAATACGGCAAAGGATTATTTTGGAGATGATTTGAATATTTTTCTTCAAAAAATCCAATTAGATGCTGTTTGCGAAGCGCTCAAGTATGAGGATGATTATATTCTGGAATACTCAAAAAAAGAGGACGGAATCGTATGCAGAAAACGGATGAAAATGTTTTTGTGCAGAAAAGATACGGTGCTCTGCATATGTGTGGATGATGTGACACACGAGGTTATTGAAAAGAGAAGAGAACGGGAACTGGTTGCGAGCAGTCTGGATTTAGCGCATCGGTCCAATGCGGTGAAAGAACAGTTTTTATACAATATGAAGCAGGAAATGCGTGAGCCTTTGCAAGGGGTAAAAGGTATGTTGGAAGAAGCACTTTCTTCGGAAGGGGATGCAAGGACTGCGTATATTGAAAAGGCTGAAAAATGTGTAGAGCAATATATCGAACAGGTGGAGCAGCTCTTTGTTATGTCAGACATTGAAAAGGGCGAGCTCTATGTGCGCGATGAAGTTGTTATGGCGGACCGGCTTCTGGAACAATTGCAGGTTCTTTTGGCGGAGCGGGCGTCCGCAAAGAATATTATCTTAAAGATGAACAATAAAAACCCTAAGATGAATACATTTTATCTGGACCGGATACATATAACCCGCATGCTGTGGAATTTGATGTCGGTTATGATAAAAGGTTCCTGCGAAGGAAGCGCGTTGGACATGGAGTTGGGATTTGATGTCGATGAAGAAAATGAACTTTTTGACCTGACAATTTCCGTGAAAGGAGACGGGGAGGTTGACTTGACCGATGAGAGTCCGATAGGAGCGGGAATGGATCTGGTATATCGTATGGTGGATTGTTTCAGCGGAGTAATCCGGGTTTCGGGTGAAAATGAAAACCGTGTGGCGGTGGATATCCGCATTCCGGTGCAACCGGTAGATAAAAAGGACCAGTCCGAAGCAGGTATTATAGCGCATCTTGTGGACCATATTAAGGAGCGGGATTTTTCGAAATACCGCGCACTGGTTGTGGATGACAATGAGATTAACCGTGATATTACGGTGGCACTGCTTCGGAAGTTCGGACTGCAGGTGGAAACAGCAGAAAGCGGGCAGGAGGCTATTGATATGCTTTTGGCATCGCCGGGAAGATATTATCAGATTATGTTTATGAATCCGGTTCTTCCGGGGAAAACAGGATTTGAGACGACAATGGAAATCCGAGAGATGAAGCGCCGCGACATCAATGATATTACCGTTGTGGCACTTACGAGTAACGGACTGCGCGATGAAAGAATCCGTTCCTTGGAGCATGGGATGGATTATCATATTGTACTGCCGTTAGATGAGGTGGAACTGAAAGAAATTTTAATTCGTGAACTGCAGGATCTTAGCCCGAGAGATGAGCATGAGGTGTTCGGATTCCGGGTACTGAAGTAAAAAAGAAAGATTTGAAAGGGTGTCAAGAAAAAATACTTGACACCCTTTCGGTATAGTGGTATTCTATACAAGGTTGTTTGGAAATATAGGAGTTTTTATGGAAAAAATCGTAGAGCAGGGAATTTTATATGATTTCTATGGTGAGCTTCTGACAGAACATCAGAGGCAGATATACGAAGATGCGGTTTTTAATGACATGTCGCTCTCGGAATTGGCAGGCGATTACGGAATTTCCAGACAGGGCATACATGATTTGTTAAAGCGATGTGATAAGACATTGCTTTCCTATGAAAGCAAGCTCCATTTGGTGGAGCGGTTTGAAAAGATCAAAGATAAAATCCGTAAAATCAATGAAACGGAAGATATCGATCAGGTCAGAAAACTGACCGCTGAGATTCTGGAGGACTTATAGTACATGGCATTTGAAAATTTGACGGAAAAACTGCAGAATGTATTTAAGAACCTTCGCGGCAAAGGGCGTTTGACGGAAGAAGATGTCAAAACAGCCATGAAGGAAGTCAAGATGGCACTTCTCGAAGCCGATGTGAATTTCAAGGTGGTAAAACAGTTTGTAAAAACTGTGGAAGAGCGTGCGGTCGGTGCGGATGTAATGAACGGTCTTAATCCGGGTCAGATGGTGATTAAGATTGTAAATGAGGAACTGGTTAACCTCATGGGAAGTGAAGGGGCTGAGATTGCGCTCCAGCCGGGAAAAGCGATCACGGTTCTCATGATGTGCGGTCTTCAGGGGGCAGGTAAGACAACAACAACTGCAAAACTGGCAGGAAAATATAAAGTAAAAGGTAAAAAATGTCTTCTCGTAGCATGTGATGTATACCGGCCGGCAGCAATCAAGCAGTTGCAGGTGAACGGTGAAAAACAGGGAGTGGAAGTATTCACGATGGGTGAAAATCACAAACCTGTGGATATTGCTAAGGCAGCGATTGAACATGCGACGAAGAACGGACACAATTTGGTAATCTTAGATACCGCCGGACGTCTTCATATTGATGAGGATATGATGGCGGAACTTCAAGAGATAAAGGCTAACGTGGATGTGCACCAGACGGTTCTTGTTGTCGATGTGATGACAGGTCAGGATGCAGTCAATGTGGCAAAAGAGTTTGATGAAAAAGTCGGCATCGACGGAGTGATACTTTCCAAGATGGACGGTGATTCCAGAGGCGGTGCAGCTCTTTCTGTAAAGGCTGTAACGGGAAAACCGATTTTTTATGCAGGTATGGGCGAAAAACTCTCTGATTTGGAGCAGTTCCATCCGGACCGTATGGCAAACAGAATCCTCGGAATGGGAGATGTGCTTACGCTGATTGAAAAGGCGCAGGAAAGCATCGACATGGATGAGGAAAAAGAAAAACAGATGGCTGCGAAGATGAAGAAGGGTAAGTTTGATTTTGAGGATTACCTGGAAAGCATGAAGCAGATGCGCAACATGGGCGGGCTTTCTTCCATCATGAGCATGATGCCGGGTATGGGTATCAGTGCAGCCGATTTGGAAGGGGCTGTCGATGAAAAACAGCTGGCGCGTATGGAAGCAGTCGTTTTATCTATGACAGTGGAGGAGCGACGCAATCCGAAACTTCTGAATCCGAGCCGCAAACACCGCATTGCAAAAGGAGCCGGTGTGGATATTGCAGTTGTAAACCGCTTTGTGAAACAGTTTGAGCAGATGCAGAAAATGATGAAGCAGTTCGGCGGAGGAGGCAAAAAAGGCCGCAGAGGTATGATGGGCGGTTTCCCGGGTATGGGAGGCTTCGGCGGAGGAAGAAGATTTCCGTTTTAGTGAAGATTAGAGATTTGTCCGATTGTGAGGATGATTTCTATTCAGATATAACAATAAACTTATTAAATTAAAACAATTTGGAGGTACAAAGAAATGGCAGTAAAAATCAGATTAAGAAGAATGGGACAGAAGAAAGCTCCTTTTTACAGAATCGTAGTAGCTGATTCAAGATCCCCGAGAGACGGAAGATGTATCGAAGAAATCGGAACATACGATCCGACGACAGATCCTAGCACATTCAAAGTAAACGAAGAGCTTGCAAAAAAATGGTTAGCAAACGGAGCTCAGCCTACAGAAGTTGTCAGCAAAATTTTCAAACAGGCAGGAATCGAAAAATAATATTGTCATAACACTTTTGGAGGTGGATTATGAAAGAGTTAGTAGAAGTAATCGCAAAAGCTCTTGTTGACAATCCTGATGAAGTTGTTGTAACCGAAAAGGCAGAAGGAAAGACCATTACGGTGGAATTACATGTAGCACCGTCCGATATGGGAAAAGTAATCGGAAAACAGGGCAGAATTGCCAAAGCGATCCGTGCGGTTGTGAAAGCAGCTTCCGTGAATGACAATAAGAAAGTGAATGTTGAGATTATCTAAAGCGAAATCCGGGGCATATGCCTCGGATTTTTTGTGTGGATTTTACGCTATTTCATGCATAAAAGTTGAGAAATGGTTGCGGTTTGTTATATAATATCTTCGTATTTGTATGAAAAGGAGTATCACATGGAAGATTTATTACAGGTAGGCGTTTTGACATCGACACACGGGGTGCATGGTGAGATGAAAGTATTTCCGATGACGGACGATGTGAAACGATTTAAAAAGAATAAAGATTATATATTGGAAACCCCGAAAGGGAAGATAGAGGTAAAAGTGGAAAGTGCAAAGTTTTTCAAGCAGTTTGTGATTCTGAAGTTTGAAGGCTTTGATAATATGGATGACATCGCACCGTATAAAAATTGCGGCCTTTTTGTGACGCGGGAAAATGCGGTAAAGTGTGCGAAAGATGAGTATTTTATTGCGGATTTAATCGGGATGGATGTCTGTGAGGAGAACGGAAATAAAATCGGTGAATTGACGGATGTGATACAGACGGGGGCAAATGATGTGTATGTGGTGAAAACACCGGAAGGAAAAGAGCATCTGTTTCCGGCAATTAAGGATTGTGTGCGCAGTGTAGATATGACGCAGCGCAAAGTGACGGTATTTGTAATGCCGGGACTTTTGGATTAGGAGGATATGGGATGTTTTTTCATGTACTGACATTATTTCCCGAAATGATTATGGAAGGGCTCGGAACAAGTATTCTCGGACGGGCAATGCAGAAGGGATGTATTCAGGCAGAAGCAATCAATATACGGGATTATACAACAAACAAACATCAGAAGGTGGATGATTATACGTATGGACCGGGCGCAGGCATGCTGATGCAGGCGCAACCGGTGTATGATTGCGTACATGCTGTGCTTACACGGATTGCGGAACGAAGGGCCCGGTCCCCGGAGACGGAATCTCCGGCAGAGAAAAGAGTGCGCGTGGTCTATGTGACACCGCAGGGAGCTGTATTTGATCAAAAAATGGCGCAGGAGTTCGCAAAGGAGGAAGATTTGGTTTTGCTTTGCGGACATTATGAGGGCATTGATGAGAGAGTACTTGAGGAAGTTGTCACGGATTATGTGTCGATCGGTGATTATGTGCTTACGGGAGGGGAACTTCCTGCCATGGTCATGGTCGATGCGATTTCCAGATTGGTTCCGGGGGTGCTGAACAATGATGAATCTGCGGTAACCGATTCGTTCGGCAACGGACTTTTGGAGCATCCGCAGTATTCCCGGCCGCAGGTTTGGCATGACAAGGAAGTTCCGCCGGTACTTTTATCGGGAAACCATAAACTGATTGAAAAGTGGCAATTGGAGGAATCGCTGAAGCGCACAAAAGAGCGCAGACCGGATTTGTACCAAAAGTGGAGGGAAGAGAATGATCATAGCTGATAATTTGTGTAAACAGTTTGAGAGGACTGTTCTTTCAGAAGAGAAAAAGGGGTTTGGAAAGAAAGGGAAACAGAACGGAAAAAAAGAAACATTTTATGCGGTGGATCACATTTCATTCCGCGTAAAGCAAGGGGAGATACTCGGGATTTTGGGGCCGAACGGAGCCGGAAAGACCACACTTTTGCGTATGCTCGGTTCGTTGATGGAGCCAACAGAAGGAAGTGTCTCCATTGAGAGTAAAGACGGAAACATTATCAGAGATCCGGTGGAGTTGAAGAAATCCATCGGTTATTTGTCGGGAAATACAAAGCTTTACCATCGTATGAGCACACGTGAGATGCTATATATGCTCGCGGAGATTTACGGGATAGAAAAAAGTGAGGCAGAAAAGCGGATGGAAGAAATTTCAAAGGTGCTTGATATGGAGAGCTTTTTTGATAACCGTATTGAAAAATTGTCTACCGGACAGACGCAGAGAGCATCCATTGCCAGATGTCTGATTCACGATCCGGATATATACATATTTGATGAACCGACACTCGGACTTGACATTTTAAGTGCGGATGCAATTGTGAGTTTTATGAAATCACAAAAAGAACGTGGCAAGACGGTTCTGTATTCCACACATTATCTCGAGGAGGCACAGTTTTTGTGTGACCGTATTTTGATGATTTACCAAGGCAAAATTGTGAAAGAGGGAAGTCCGAAAGAAATCATGGATGCATGTGGCGCAGATAACCTCCGTGATGCCTTTCATTATGTGATGGAGGAGGTGGAAAAAGCATGAATATAAAACGTATGGGAGCGCTGTTTAAGCGCGAAATAAGGGATATTTTCCGTGACAAAAAGACGATGATTATGATGGTGCTTCTTCCGCTTGTTCTTTATCCGCTTTTGATTGTAGGAGTAGCGCTTTTGTCCACGGCAATTATTCAGAGTCAGGAAGAGAAAACGTATACAGTGGCTTTTGAAGATTGTGCTGATTTAGAGGCGGAGATTTCCGAAATTCTTTCAAAGGAACAGGAAGAAATCGGTTATTCCATGGAGGTAGTTTCAAAGATGTCCTGTAAAGAGGCATTGGAGGCAGAAGAAATCGATGCCTATGTTTCAATGGATCAAAAAGAGATTACCATCAACTATCTTTCTGCAAAGGAACGCTCCGTTACGGCTTCAGGCGCCCTTGATGAGGCCCTTGATATTTATAAGGCCTCTTTGACGAAACAGCAGATTGAGGCGGCCGGACTTGATGTAGATGAGATTTTAAATCCGGTCAAGATTGCAGATAAAGATATGTCCACTGCGGAAGAATCTATCGGAAGTGTGATCGGTATGATGATGCCGTTCTTTATTATTACCATGATTCTGCTCGGTGCCATTTATCCTGCAATTGATGTGACGGCAGGAGAGAAGGAGAGGGGAACGCTTGAGACGCTTTTGACGCTTCCGGTAACAAACTTTGAGATGATCATGAGCAAGTTTCTGGCAGTTTCCTGCATTGCGTGTGTCTCGGCCATTCTCAATGTGATTTCCATGGGAGCAGCCATGGCGTTTTTGGTAACCAGTTCCCTGGCGTCGGCGGCAGATATGAATATTTCGTTTGATTTTGCTGTGTTCCTTCCGGGAATTTTGTTTACAATCCTTGTCATGATGGTATTTGCACTCTTTGTGACGGCGGTATGTATGTGTACCTGTGTGTTTGCCAAGAATTTTAAGGATGCAAACAATTACGCGACGCCGGTTATGTTTGTGTTCATGTTTGCCGCCTATGCACCGATGCTTCCGGATGTGGAGCTGACTGTACAGACAGCAGCGATACCGGTTGTAAACGTGGCACTTCTCGTGGCGGGTTTGTTTGAATTTAATTATAATTACGCACTTTTTGGTGTGGTTTTGGCATCAAATATTGCTTATAGCTTATTGGCTATCATGGTGCTCGGACGAATTTACAACAGTGAATCAGTGCTGTTTTCAGAAGGATTCAGCAGTGTGAAACTGTTTGATAAGCGAAGTGAGATGAAAGAGAAGCAGATGCCGGGAATCGGCGACTGTGTGCTATTGATGTGTGTAGTACTTCTGCTTATGTTATACGGCGGAACCTATACGCAGCTGAAACTCGGGTTTGGCGGAGTGGCGGTGCAGCAGGCTATCATTTTAATTTGTCCGCTGGTATACGCATGGTATATGAAAGCTGATGCCAAGAAATTGTTTTCCGTTAAGGTACCTAAGATAAAAGGTATTTTGGGGGGGATTTGTTTTGCTTTCGCCGGTTTTCTTCTGGCACTTGTGGTCGGGGCTCTTCTTACCCCGGTATTTCCGCAGAGCGCGGAGAGTTTGAAGGCGATGGATGAGATGATCAAAGAACAGCCTGCATGGGCGCTTATTCTTGTCATGGCTTTAATGCCTGCCATAGGGGAAGAGTTTTTGTTTCGCGGATTTCTGATGGGGACGTTGCGGGGAAAATGTAAGCCGTGGGTTGCGATTATTGTGACAACGCTGATTTTTGCAGCGTATCATATGAGTGTGCTTAAGATGTTTACAATCAGTATTATCGGTCTCGGATTTACCGTTGCAGCCTACATGACCGGAAGTATTTTTGTTTCCATGCTGATGCACTTTATCAACAATGGAGTTTCTGTGTTGATTTCCCTATATCCGGAGCAGGTCGGAAAAATGTTTCCGATATTGATGGCAGAGAGCTTGGGCGCCGTTGAGATGCTTGTGACTGCGCTGCTTGGCGTGATACTGGCAATTGTCGGGTGGCTCCTTGTGAAGGGGAAGAAGAAAACAGTATGATGTTGAAAAAAGAGTCTTTGTTCCGCAGGTATGTGGTTCAAAGGCTCTTTTTTATTGGCTCATTATAGCAAATCTTATTTATTCATGGCAGGATTGCCTGTACGGTTTAAGAGATAGTCGACCGAAACATCGTGAAAATCGGCCAGGCGAATCAGAATAGTAGTGGGGATGTCGATATCGCCACGTTCATAGTTGCTATAGACCCGTTGACTGCAATTTAATATCTTGCCCATTTCGACTTGAGTCATGTCTTTGTCTTCTCTTAAATCACGAATTCGTCCGTACATGATAAACAATCCTTTCTTTGATATTGTGTGCGTTTGGAATGATTATATGTTAGTGAAAAATTCGCTATTGATAATTAGCGAGAAATTCGCTAAAATTTATAGATAACATGTCGGAGGAAGATGTTTTTTTTGGTTGGATTTAGCGAAAAACTCGCTAAGCAAGAAAGCGTGAAAAGTACAATGAAGGAAAAAGTAATGGACATAATTAAAAAAGTAGATGTAAGAGCTGTCTTAATCAGTATGGGAATCTGGATTGCTTTAAATACATCGGATATATATGATACTGCTTTTTATGATAACGGGAAAAATGTGATGGGGATAAAAGTATTGCATTTGATTGTTCTCTATAGTTTTGTCCGTGTTGCAACATATTATGTTCTTAATAGGAATGAAAAACATATTCGGCATATTTTGCTGTGGGGCGGAATTTTTGGAATAGTGGTATCCGGCATTTTTTTCTTTGTGTGGCCGGGAACCTGGAGCTGGGATGATGTGTTTATATATACGTCCGCTTTAAATTATGATCTCAACAGCTGGCAGCATTTTCTGTCGAGTATATTTCATATCATCAGTCTGCAGTCGATTCCGCTTGCGGGTGGTGTGATTTGCGTACAGATTTTAGTTGCAGCAATATTGGTGGGAGAGAGTGTTGTAAGAATTGCAGAGAGTCTTCCTGTTCAGGGGAAAAATCGCTTGATTACAGAATTTTTGCTTTTTCTGCCGACGGTGTCGTTACCGGTTATCACCTATCTGTATTCCGGATTCCGAATGGGAATTTACTGCTATTTTGAACTTTTTTATCTGGCCTGTGTATATAGTGCTGTGAAAAAACATAAGAAAATTACATTTCTAAATATGGTTTTGTTAATTTTTGTTACTGTCATCGTGGCATCGTGGAGAACAGAGGGAATTTACTATTTGCTTTTTTTGCCGGTGGTTTTGCTGATTATGCGGAGGAGAAAACAAATTTCTGTTATTTACGCAATTGCTGTGTTTGTGTTATCCGTAGTTTTTGTGAGCAAAATTACATACTATAATAATTCGTTAATCGGAGATAACGATTATTCTATTACGGCGACTATCGTTCCCTTGGTTGCAACTGTGAGTGATGAAAATGCGGAAATCAGAGAAGATGAGTTGCATGACATAGGAACGGTCATTGATTTAGATGTAATTTATCAGCATTCCGGATATAAAGCGGAAGAAATGTTTTATATGGGACTGGTCAAAAGCGGATATTCAAAGGACGAATACAACAAATTTATGAAAGCATATGCCAAAATAATAGTTCGAAATCCGGCAATTGCCATAAAAAGTATGGGGAATATGTTTTTGCAGGCTGCGGGAGTGAAAATTGAGAACGGAAGAACTCTGCAGAGAACGGTGATAACCAATACCGCAGGCGGAGCATTGAGTTTGTATGATAATACTACAGCGCATTCGAAAGCATTTTTGCAAATGAAAATCAAAGGGAAGTATCCGCTGCTCGGACAGGAAATAAGGGAAAAAGCTATTCTCTGTCTGTCGTGCACGGGAAAAGACGGAAAGGTAACTCCGGCTTACTATATTTGTTGGAATTTGATGATTCCGCTGTGTTTGTTGTTTGCATGTCTGCTGTTTTCAATATGGCGCAGGAAGGGAGTTCTGTGCCTGGTTATGGTTTCGATATTTGTGCGTTTCGTTATTTTGTTTGCTACATCATGTGCGCCGTACATGATGTATTATCTGTCGGTCTATTTGCTGGCATATTTTTGGTCGATAGTTTCGGTCGTTGAGCATAAAGTAGAAACACTATAAAATCGGCAAATTTTATTGTAAAAACCCCTTGCGCTTCACTGTAATTTATGGTAAACTACTCACGTTGTGAAAAGAGATGGTCCTCTGTTACAGATCGTATTAAGAACATCCAATACGGAAGGAGATACACAATGAACGCAATTATTAAAGAAATCGAAGCAGCGCAGTTAAAAGAAAACGTACCACAGTTTAACGTTGGTGATACTGTAAAAGTTTACGGTAAAATCAAAGAGGGAAACCGTGAAAGAATTCAGGTTTTTGAAGGTACCGTTCTTAAAATGCAGGGCGGAAGCAACCGCGCAACATTTACTGTACGTAAAACTTCAAACGGTGTAGGCGTAGAAAAGACATGGCCGTTACACTCCCCGAACGTAGAAAAGGTTGAAGTAGTAAGACGTGGTAAAGTAAGACGTGCTAAACTTAACTATTTAAGAGACCGTGTAGGTAAGAGAGCAAAAGTAAAAGAGCTCGTTAAATAGTAAGAAAAAGAAATGGATGGGACAAAATACAGTGTGTATCTTGTCCCTTTTCTTTTTAGGTTGTATATTATAAGTGTGCGATTTTTATTTTGAATTTTATGAAGAAATTGTTTTTGCGGGATGTGGGCATATGTAAAAAAACACAATATATGCCCATGGATGTGAACTGGAATGATTTATAGAGAACCGGATCAAACGCTATAGATTCCTATAAAGCGGAAAAGCAGGAGAAAATGATGAGAAGAAGAGGACTGAGCTTTCGTCAGAAGAAAAAACTCATAAGCGCGTCTGTGATGCGTGAAATATGGAATTATATATTTATTACCATCGCAGCGGTTGTGCTTGCCTATGTACTTATTTTTTGTGTCGGTATGCGGACAAGTGTAATCGGTATTTCCATGGAGCCGGTTCTCTATAACGGACAGGAAATTCTTGTAAACCGTTTTGTGTACAGACTGATAGCGCCGAGAGAGGGCGATGTGGTTGTATTTCTTCCGAACGGAAACGAAAATGCGCACTATTATGTGAAGCGTGTGGTTGCTGTCCCGGGGGATACGGTACAGATCAAAAACGGTGTTTTGTATATCAACGGCCTTTTGTATAAAGGCGTAGAATATGATAAAATAGAAGATGCGGGAATCGCAGAAAATATGATTACGTTGGAAACCAATGAATATTTTACACTGGGTGATAACATCAATAACAGTGAGGACAGCCGTTCGGGTAACATCGGTGCGGTTTCCAGAGATAATATTATCGGAAAGGTATGGTTCCATATGGCGGCAGGAGACAGTCCGATCGGTCTTATGGAGTAAGGTGAAATTATGACATATCAATGGTATCCGGGGCATATGACAAAGGCAAAGCGCATGATGCAGGAGAATATTAAATTAATTGATCTTGTTATCGAACTTGTGGATGCGCGTATTCCGCTTTCCAGCCGGAATCCGGACATAGATGAACTCGGAAAAAATAAAGCAAGATTGATTCTGTTAAATAAGGCGGATTTGGCTGATGACCGGCAGACTCAGAAATGGCAGGATTATTTTGTAAAAAAAGGGTATTATGTGGTGGCATTAAACTCCCGCAACAGAAACGGAATGAAAGCCATCAACGGTGTGGTTGCCGAAGCTTGCAAAGAGAAGATTGAGCGCGACCGTAAGAGAGGAATTCTCAATCGGCCGGTGCGTGCCATGGTAGTAGGAATTCCGAATGTGGGCAAATCTACTTTTATCAATTCATTTGCAGGAAAAGCCTGTGCGAAAACCGGAAATAAGCCGGGAGTAACCAAAGGAAAGCAGTGGATTCGTCTCAGCAAAACTCTGGAACTTTTAGATACACCGGGAATTTTGTGGCCGAAGTTTGAAGATCAGCAGGTAGGACTGCGTCTTGCCCTGATCGGATCAATGAATGATGAGATTCTCAATATTGAGGAGATGGCGCTTGATTTGATTTCATTTCTCGTGAAGGACTATCATGGACTGTTGGCGAGACGATATGATATTGCAGTAGAGCTGGAAGACAGTGTACGGGAACAGGACGGATTAGTTGAAGTTCTGACGCAGATTGCACAGGTCAGAAAGTGTTTTAAAAAGGGCGATGAATTGGATCTGCGAAAAGCGGCCAATCTGCTTTTGGATGATTTCAGAAGCGGAAAGATCGGGAAAATCACCCTGGAGAAACCGGAAACGGAAGAATAAACAACGAGGAGCATAAAGTGAAAGCATTTTTAAAAGATATTTTAGGGATGAGTTTATATTTGTTAGGAATTCTTGTCATTACCTATCTGGTCATACAGTTTGTCGGCCAGCGTACGGTAGTGCAGGGGGATTCCATGGAAAATACACTGATGAGCGGTGACAATCTTATTGTGGACAAGATGACATACCGTTTTCATGAACCGCAGCGATATGATGTGATCGTATTTCCTTACCAGAAGGGGAAAAATACATACTATATCAAGAGAGTCATCGGTGTGCCGGGAGATTCGGTTTATATCAACGAAGTAGGAGAAATTTATATCAATAATGAAAGGCTGTTGGAAACTTACGGAAAAGAAGTGATTCTCGATCCGGGAATGGCGGCAGATACGATTCATTTGGGATCCGATGAGTATTTTGTGTTGGGAGACAATCGAAATGCAAGCGCGGACAGCAGAGATCCTTCGGTGGGAGTTGTAAAACGGGACGATATTGAGGGCCGTGCATGGTTGCGCATTTATCCGTTTGATTCCATCGGATTTATAAAACATGATTAGGATGGTGTTTCTATGAATAATCAGTTATCCATGAGTGAAATTAAAGCAATTTATCAGGCAGCAAGTGAAGAAATGCTGCCTGATTTTATCAGCAGATTTATTGCAGATGAAAGGAAGAGCGTACAGGCGCTTGTAGAAAAAGCAGATAAACGGCTGCTTGCTTTGGAGAAGGAGAAAGAACGTATATATCAGATGAGCAGTTATGAGAGAGAGTATGCTGACTGTGAGTACATATGCGGTATCGACGAAGCAGGGCGCGGGCCGCTTGCAGGACCGGTGGTGGCTGCGGCGGTAATTCTTCCGAAAGATTGTGATATTTTATATCTCAACGACAGCAAGAAGCTGACAGCAAAAAAACGGGATGAACTTTTTGATATTATCAAAGAGAAAGCCGTTGCTTACGGGGTGGGTTTTGCAACGCCGGAACGTATTGATGAGATTAATATTCTGCAGGCCACTTATGAAGCTATGCGCGAAGCCGTTAATAAACTGGAAATAGTACCCGATATACTATTAAATGATGCGGTCACGATTCCGGGACTTTCCATGCGACAGGTTCCGATTATCAAAGGAGATGCCAAGAGTGTTTCCATCGCAGCGGCCAGCATCCTTGCAAAAGTAACAAGAGACAGGCTCATGATGGAGTATGACAGTCTTATGCCGCAGTATGGATTTGCATCCAACAAAGGCTATGGCTCCGCCATGCATATTCAGGCGTTGGAAGAGTACGGCGCAACGCCGATTCATCGCAAGAGCTTTATCACACATTTTAAGGTGAAAGAATGAATTTTGATCTGACAGGATTATTTCAAAGACAATCACAGATTTCGGTTACGGATCCGTCAGCGCAGACGAAACCGTCAGGTGCAGTGCAGGGCACAAATACAGGCAGTCCTATGAATCTGTCCGTGGGAACCATTGTCAGCGGACAGGTGATTTCGACGGAAGGTGATATGGTGCAGGTGGAAATTTCACCGGGCAATATATTGCAGGCGAAAGTGGAAGACGGACTTGCTCTTTTAAAGGGAATGTCAGTCAGTTTTGAAGTCAGCGGTATTTCGGATAAGCAGATTGCACTTCGGGCTTTGTTTCAGAATACAGCCGGAATGGCAACCATCAACAAGGCTTTGGAGGCAGCGGAGCTGCCGGTGACTGCCGAAACCACATCGATGGTCAATGCCATGATGAAGGAAGGAATGCCGATTGACAAGTCGTCGCTTCTTGCCATGTATCGTCAGGTTTCGGCACATGGGGAAGTGAATCCGCAGGATATTGTAACGATGAACCGGTTGGAGATTCCTGTGACAGATGCCAATGTCAAACAGTTTTCCGACTATATGAATATGGAGCACCAAATCAGGGGAAGTGTGGAAACGATTGCGGATTCTATGGCAGGTACCCTCGGGAAGCTTGTGGCGGATGGTAAGGTTGCCGAAGCCGCGCAGCTTATGAGACAGATGACGGATATTTTTATGCAGACTGCAGGCGAAGGGACGGCAGACAGTGTAATACCGGGGACGCCATCCGGGATTGCGGCAGAAAATGCAGGGCAATCGGCAGACGGAGCGCAGGCGCTTATGTTAAATGAAAACGGAAAAGTCGTGATACAGGATCCTTCCGTGACCAACCCGGCACCGGGGGCCTCTTTGGAAGAATTGATGCGTGCGGTGACACAGGCGGCGGATGATAACGGGGCGCAAAATGCCGATCCGGTGCAGTCCAAAATGCAGCAATTGATGACGGAGATGGAGAGGCTGGGGCTTCCGGCAGAAAAAGCGCAGCAGTTTTTGCAGGGAAAGCTGACAGGGAAAGAATTGCTGGAGTTTACCACGCAGCTACTGGATAAAATGGCGCAGAGCGGGAATAATTTGGGAAATTCCGGACTCGGTACGCTTGCGGAACTGATGCAGAGACCGGATATGCAAAATGCGCTGAAGGGGCAAATATTTGAACAGTGGCTCATGACACCGGAGGATGTGGCAGACAAACAGAAGGTCAGTGATTTTTATGCAAAGTTGCACGACCAATCGGGGCGGCTTGCGGATGCGTTAAGGCAGATACCGGGGGCAGATCAAAATCTGGCAAGTCAGGTCAATAACGTACATCAGAACATTGAGTTTATGAACCAGCTGAACCAGACCATGAGTTATGTGCAGCTTCCTTTGAAGCTGGCAGGTGAAAATGCGCACGGAGATCTTTATGTATATACCAATAAGAGAAATTTAGCTGACAATGACGGAAATGTAAGTGCATTTTTGCATTTGGATATGGATCATCTCGGTCCGGTGGATGTATATGTCGCTATGCAGCAACAGAAGGTCAGCACGCAGTTTTATTTGCAGGATGACGAGATGTTGTCTTTTATTCATGAGAACATCGGGTTACTTAATGAGAGGCTGGAAAACAAAGGGTATCAGATGAATGCACAATTTTCAGTAAAAGAAAAACCGGGCAACGTGATGGAGGAAATCGTGGAAGACCATCGTGAAAATGTAAAAATCGGAACTTTTTCTTTTGATATGAGGGCATAAATATGGGACACGACAGCAGAAAGTATCCGGGCAAGACACCGGAGAAACCAAAACAGGCCATAGCATTGACATATGATCCGGAGGAAGATGCGCCGAAAGTCGTTGCATCCGGACGGGGAGCATTGGCAGAACGTATCATCGAGGAGGCCAAGCAGGCAAAAGTTCCGGTACATAAGGATTCGAAGTTGGCGGATACACTTTCCAAGCTGGAAATCGGCGATATGATTCCGCCGGAACTCTATGAAGTGGTTGCAGAAATTCTTGTTTTTGTGGATCAGATGGATAAGATCAGAGCGAAAATCGAAGATCATAAAAAGAAAAAATAAATTGTCGTATGTCTGGAGAACATGAGGACAGTTTATGAACAAAAGAAAAATAGGAGCAGATTATGAAGAAATCGCAGCCGGTTACTTAGAGAGTAAAGGCTATCGTATTTTGGAGCGGAACTATCGCTGCCGGTACGGTGAGGTGGATATTATAGCTGTGCGCGACGGTATGTTGGTTATTGTTGAAGTCAAATATCGAAGCAGTACCGGATGCGGAGAACCGGCGGAAGCGGTGGATGTGCGAAAACAGCGCAGGATATGCCGTGTGACTATGGATTACCTTATGCGTCATCAGTATTTTTACGGGAAGCCCTGCCGTTTTGACGTAATTTCCATCTGCGGTGATAATCATCCGGAACACATGGAAAATGTATTTTGTTTCCATGGTTCATAACATTGAAACTATATTGAAAAAATTTTATAATGGTACAGAAAGGCATCCGGAATGTCGGATGCCTGTTTTTGTGGAGGAAAGAATATGCAAAGTATGATTCGTACAGGAAAAGATAAGGTAATAAAACAAAATCTGTTTCGCGGCCAAAGTCTGTATGGCGGGGGCTTAGAAAGCTATGAACTGGAGTACCTTACATTTCCGGTGCTTGAAAAACTTCCGGGTGTGCGTCATCTGTTTTCCACCCGTACGGGAGGCGTCAGTGAAGGCATCTATGCTTCCATGAATCTGAGCTTTACCCGCGGGGATGATGAGCAGGCGGTATATGAAAATTTCAGGCGTATTGCGTCCGTACTGGATGCGGAGCCTTGGCAGATTGTCTGTACGGACCAGACCCATACGACCAATATAAGAGTTGTGACGGGAGAAGACATGGGGAAAGGTGTCTGCAAGGAGAAAGATTACACGGATGTGGACGGACTGATTACGAAGGAAAAAGGGATTGTGCTTGCAACCTTTTATGCAGATTGCGTACCGCTTTATTTTGTCGATCCTGTGAAAGAGGTTATCGGCCTATCGCATTCCGGCTGGAGAGGAACGGCGGATGGTATGGGAAGAGAGACCGTTCTGCGTATGCAGCAGGAGTTCGGCTGTAATCCTGCTGATATCTACGCGGCCATAGGACCGTCAATCTGCAAAGAATGTTACGAGGTGAGCCGTGATGTGGCAGAGGCTTTTGAAGCAGCTTTTGCAGCTAATGAATTCCTCAGGGAAGCGAATGCTTATTCGCAGATTATTTCCTACCGCGATGAGCAGCAGAGAGAGGCGGGAAAATGTCAGCTGGATCTTCACAAAGCAAACTGGTGGATTTTGCGAAGTGCAGGCGTTTTGCCGGAGCATATTTCCGTGACGGATGTGTGCACGGCCCATAATCCCGATTATTTGTTTTCCCACAGAAAGACAGATGGAAAACGCGGAAATCTCGGCGCATTTTTGTGTTTGGTTTCATGTTAAGAAAACCTTAATATTTTTCCTACTTTTGACTTAAGGTTTTCATGTTTTAATTGACTCATGAACATATGGAGGTGAGGAGATGGCAAACATACTTGTTTGCGACGATGATAAGGAGATTGTGGAAGCAATATCAATTTATCTGTCGCAGGAAGGCTATCAGATTTTTAAGGCGTATGACGGATTGCAGGCGATAGAGGTGTTAAAGAACGAAGATATCCAGCTGTTGCTGATTGACATCATGATGCCGAAACTGGACGGAATTCACGCTATGATTAAGATCCGTGAGTTTTCATCTATACCGATTCTTGTGCTTTCTGCAAAATCGGAGGACGTGGATAAGATTTTGGGTCTCAATGTGGGGGCGGATGACTATATTACAAAGCCGTTCAATCCGCTGGAATTGATTGCGAGGGTGAAATCCAGTCTCAGGAGGTACACGATGCTGGGTAGCGTAACGCCGGTGGCTGCGACAAGCTACGCCATCGGAGCACTTTTTGTCGATGATGAGGCAAAAGAAGTTAAGGTGGATGGGGAGACAGTAAAGTTGACACCGATCGAGTACCAGATTTTGCTTTTGCTTATTAAAAATCCGGGACGTGTATTTTCCACGCAGCAGATTTACGAGAGTATTTGGAATGAAGATGCATACGGTGCAGAAAATACAGTGGCAGTACATATCAGACATATTCGCGAAAAAATTGAAATTAATCCAAAGGAACCTCGCTATTTGAAAGTAGTTTGGGGTGTCGGATACAAGATTGAAAAGTAGGAGAATTGAGATGGGAGAAAAAAAGAAATTAAAAGTAGGTAAGCGTGGAATAAAAAACATTTCCGCTGTTCTTTCGCAGATGTTTGCCATGGCAATGGCTGCAATTTTGCTTGTGCTGGCTATGCGTTATATTGTGTTACATGAATATTATGGTACTTATATGATTTCGCCGGGGGAAAGGGCGGAAGATTTTCAGGATACACAGACATTTCAAATGGTTTTTGAGAGTGAAATTATGGAACTTTCTCACTATTTGGCACTGTGTTCGCAGCTGGAGACAGACGGAGAATACAATCCGGACCGGGAAGTGGATATTTTCAGGTACAAAAATCGAAAAGAAAAGACCAATATGAGTCACAAGGAATACCCGCGACTTACATATCGTGTCGGTGATCTTGTGGAATGGTTTCGTTATGGGGTTTTTTGTGGCGAATACGAGATGTCGTACGATGATGCGAAAGAGTATCTGACGGAAGAACAGATGCGTGAGCAATATGATCCTTCCTGGGAGGAAGAGGAGCAGGGAGAATTTTTTTATGCGGTGACGGTTGTTGAGGAGGAGTTTAAACCGCGGAATGTAGACAGCATTTATAATTTGGAACTGCCGGAAGGAGTGATGCTCTCCGACGTGTTTTCGGCCATCCAGCAGGCGGCAATCGACTTGAATACGAACTATGAAGAATACATTTTGAAAAAGGAAAGGTTTTCGTCAGAAAGTAATTTTAAATATATGTATGTGGCGCCGACCGGTGAAATTGCATATACGAATCTGGAAAATAAAGAACAGCTTTCGGTGGAAGAGTTAAAGAAAGCATTTACCGGATGTAAAACATACTTAATTTATGATTATGGCAAAAATGAACTTCACAGCAACAATTTATTGGTGGATCATGTGACGTACTATAAGTCCTATTTCCGCAATTACAGCTATTGCTTCCCGAGCGGCGGAGTGGTGTATGCAGCGGTTCAAACAAAGTCTTCCGGTGCGTTCGGTCCGTATAACAGTGAAGATTTTTATGCAGTTACCAATGAAAACCTGAAAACGATGACAGCGCCGTGGGAGCAGATTGTCGGAGCAGCAGTATTATTGGGAGTGTTGTCGCTGATTGCATTGATCGTTTTTATTATACTCCAGCCAAGAAAAAAGAGGGAAGAACTCACTTACTTTGATCGGTGGTTTACGGAGATAGCACTCACGGTTGCTGCAGTCATGGCATGTGCAGGGATTGGTTTCGGTGCACTGGCAGTTTCTGCCTTTGTTGACCGATCAATCTTTCCGGGTATGGCTCCGCAGCAACGCGTGCAGGGATATGTAATCAGCCTTTTTGTTGCTTTCACATTTTTGTATGTAATGTTTTTATTGTTTATGGGGTCGCTTGTGCGGCGTATCAAGGCAAAAGCATTGTGGAAGGGCAGCTTATGCTACTATCTGCTGCACAATACAAAAAAGATTTTCGAAAAAATTCTGTTGTTAATCCGTAAAGTGATAGAGGAACTTGTCAATCACAAATTGTTTTTTGTGAGAACATTCGGACCGTATCTGATGTTCCTTTTTATGAACGTGAGCCTGATTTTGGTCTTTAAATATCCGGGCATTTTCCTGGCAGGTGTGTTTGATGTTCTGGTAGCAGTATATATTTATTTTGAAAACAAGGCCCGCGAGGAAATTGTGGACGGTATTACCCGGATTTGTGACGGTGATGTGGAGTACCAGATCGATACAAAGCTGTTTTTCGGTGAAAATAAGGTGATGGCCGAGGCGGTGAACAAGATCGGCGAGGCTGTGAAAACAGCAGTCCAGATCAGTATGAAAGATGAGCGTCTGAAAGCGGATTTGATCACAAATGTATCCCATGATATTAAAACGCCGCTGACATCCATTATCAATTATGTGGATCTTTTGAAGCGTGAAAATATTCAGGGGGATAAGGCGCGGGAGTACATTCGCATTCTTGATGAAAAGTCCCAGCGTCTCAAGCAGCTGACTCTTGATTTAGTGGAAGCAAGCAAAATATCTTCCGGGAATATTACCCTTGAAATGAATGACTTGGATGTCAAAGAGTTGATTAAGCAGACGCTCGGGGAATATGTTGACCGGCTGGAGGAGAAAAATCTCACGATTGTAGAAAAGTATCCGGAGCAGCAAGCGATGGTGCATGCGGATTCCAGACATATGTGGCGCATTTTTGAAAACCTGTTTTTGAATATCGGCAAATATGCCATGGAAGGAACAAGAGTGTATGTGGATGTGGCAGTGACGGACGATGCAAAAGGCGGAACTTTTGTGTCCGGTGACGGAACAGATTTGCCTGCGCATACCGAGATGGTTGAAATAGTGCTGAAAAATATTTCTGCACAGCCGCTCAATATTCCGGCGGAGGAACTGACGGAGCGATTTATCCGGGGCGATGTGTCACGCAGCACGGAAGGAAGCGGTCTCGGGCTTTCCATCGCGCAGAACCTGACGAGTGCCCAGGGCGGAGAGTTTAAAATACATTTGGACGGAGATTTGTTTAAGGTTATACTTCAGTTTCCGAGGAAATAGCTTGTTTCCTGCATCTTGGATATATAAATAAAAAATATGTGAAAATACCCGAGGTCTTGCCGGATCTCGGGTATTTTATTAATAAAAATTGATACATACCCAAAGCATTGTTTTTAAGTAGGGAAAAGAGAAATAATCATTGCTTTTTTGGGTATTTTTAGGAAATTATTTGTAATATACCCAAAAAAGAAAAATATTAAAAATAAGTGCCTGTAAGTAATTGACATATAACAAAGAAAGTGTTTATATATAGAAATCGTCGGATGAAAAATCATTAAAGGAGGTTGTTGCTATTTATAAGAAAATGATACAAAGAGCAGAAGTATTGGAAGCTCAGATTCATGATCTCAAGTCTATGATTAAAAAAATGCCACCCGGTAACTTATCCATTGCCCGTAACGGTAAAAATTATAAATGGTATCATATGCTGGGCGGAAAAGCGATTTATCTGCCCAAAAAGGAAAGAAAACTTGCACAGCAACTGGCACATAAAAAATATCTAAGTCATACACTGGAACATAAAGTTCAAGAAAAACAAGCAATTCAATTCTATCTTAATCACTATAAAACCCCCAATAAAATTGAAAAGATGTTAAGTTGTCCGGAATTTCTGGAATTACTTGGTTCTAATTTTAAAATACAGACAAAAAATTTGGATGAATGGTTACGGGAAGAGTATGAACAGAATCAACAACATCCTGAAAATTTGATTCATAAAAGTTGTTCGGGAAATACGCTCAGATCAAAGTCTGAAGCAATTATTGATATGATGTTGTTTATGAGCAAAATACCTTTTCGATATGAATGTGCTCTGGCCTTGGGTGAGATGATCATTTATCCGGATTTTACCATAAAACATCCAAAAACCGGAGAACTGTATTATTGGGAACATTTCGGAATGATGGACAAATCCGATTATTCAAAAAATGCATTTTCGAAACTGCAACTCTATATAGATCATAAAATTATTCCAACAAAAAATTTGATTATTACATTTGAAACAAAAGATTGTCCGCTTACTCCTGAACATGTTGAAAAGGTCATACAATATTATTTTGGTTGACTGCATGTTTTCGGTGTAATTTATGCTGCTTTAAATAGTTGCATGGGTATATATGGAAAAATTAGTTGAAATACCCAGTATTATGCGTATAAAAGGGTATTTGCGAATAAAAAAAGAGATATTGCTCCAAAAAAATAAATTTTCAAATAAAATTGTCATAGATAGCGGGAATTTTGGGTATTTTTAATGCGTTTTTTCTTATATACCCATGGCAGGAAAAAAGAGAAGGAGAAAAAAGAACAGGAGAAAAAAGAACAGCAGAAGCATAAAAAAACAACCACCGGAACAAAGCCGGTGATTGTAGATTTTTCATTGTATAAAGTTCTAAATATAAATATCTTCCCTGGCATTATATTTGCGGACAACCTCGTGAATCTTCTCGGTTGGAGTGAGAACATTTTCCATGGAAATGTCATGATTCATGAAGTCGATAATACTGGCGAGGAATTTGCTCATGTCTGCCTCAGCAAAATATACGCGGTCTTTTACTTCCTGAGGGAGGTAATTTAAGTTGGTACATACCACGCGGTCAAAGTAGCCTTTTTCGTAAGCTGCGTCAAACGCTTTCAAACCTTCCGTAAAGAGACCGAACGTACAGCAGATGAAAACGCGGTTTGCGTTCATTTCTTTTAACTGCTTTGCTGTATCAATCATACTTCCGCCGGATGCAATCATATCATCAATGATGATAACGTCTTTGCCGTCGATGTTGTCACCGAGGAACTCATGGGCGACAATCGGATTTTTTCCGTTTACAATTTTGGAATAGTCGCGTCTCTTATAAAACATACCGGTATCTACGCCGAGAACGGTAGAGAAGTATACGGCGCGGTCCAGAGCACCTTCATCCGGACTGATGACAATCATGTGATCTTTGTCAATGATGAGATCTTTTTCGTAATGAAGAAGAGAACGGATAAACTGATAAGGCGGTGTAAAATTGTCAAAGCCTTTCAGCGGTGTTGCATTCTGGACTCTTGGATCATGAGCGTCAAAAGTAATAAAGTTAGATACGCCCATGTCGCTGAGTTCTTTTAACGCGTAAGCACAGTCTAACGACTCGCGACCGCTTCTTTTGTGCTGCCGTCCTTCGTATAAGAAAGGCATTACAACGTTGATACGGTGTGCTTTTCCGGCAATGGCCGCAATCATTCGTTTTAAATCCTGATAATGATCATCCGGTGATTTGTGGTTTTCAAAACCGTTGATCGTATATGTAAGGCTGTGATTGGTAACGTCTACTAAGAGAAATACGTCATCACCGCGTACGGATTCTTTTAAGATACCCTTGCTTTCTCCGCTGCCGAAACGTGGGCAGGAAGCATTGATCAGATAGTTGTCAACAGAATATTCACGGAAAGCAGGATCTTCCTTGATGCTGTTATTTACATTTTTGCGGAAATCCACAAGATATTCATTGACGCGGTCGCCGAGTTCTTTACAACTGTCCAAAGCTAAAATTTTCAGCGGTGCGACCGGCATTGCATGTTCAAGTTCAGCTAAATTTGGCATAATAACCTCCGGTAATATTGAGTGATTTAAAATTCATCGTCTATATTTATAACATAGAAACGCGGGAAACTCAAGAAGCTATCAAAAACTTTACAATCTTCGCGGAATATTGTAAAATCAAGAGGTATGTGTGTCGGTGAGGGACGTGAGCCCCGATCGGCAGATAAGGAGATAGACATGGGAAACAATAACAGAAAGCCGATTGTGGCAGTAGTCGGAAGACCGAATGTTGGAAAATCGACATTGTTTAATGCTTTGGCGGGATCGAGAATTTCAATTGTCAAAGACACACCGGGCATTACGCGTGACCGTATTTATGCAGATGTCACATGGCTTAATTATAATTTTACATTGATAGACACCGGAGGTATTGAGCCGGACAGCAATGATATCATTCTGTCACAGATGCGCGAACAGGCGCAGATTGCCATTGATACGGCAGATGTCATTCTGTTCATGGTGGATGTGAAGCAGGGACTTGTAGATGCAGATGCAAAGGTGGCGGACATGCTTCGCCGCTCCCATAAGCCGGTTGTACTTGTTGTAAATAAAGTGGACAGCTATCAGAAAATGATGATGGATGTGTTTGAGTTTTACAATTTGGGAATCGGTGAGCCGATGGCAATTTCTGCGGTGAATCAACAGGGAATCGGAGATCTTCTTGATGTTGTGATTTCGCATTTTCCGGAAGAATTGTTGCAGGCTGAGGAGGATGAACGCCCGAGGATTGCCATTGTCGGAAAGCCGAATGTCGGAAAATCTTCCATCATCAATAAACTGCTCGGTGAAAATCGTCTGATCGTTTCGGATATTGCGGGAACAACCCGTGATGCCGTGGATGCGGATGTCAAATACAACGGAAAAGAGTATGTGTTTATTGATACGGCCGGTCTTCGCCGCAAAAACAAAATCAAAGAGGAACTGGAGCACTATATGATTGTCCGCACGGTTTCTGCGGTGGAAAGAGCGGATATCGTTGTGCTTGTGATTGATGCGGAGGAAGGCGTGACCGAACAGGATGCAAAGATTGCCGGAATTGCGCATGAGCGTGGAAAAGGTATTATTATTGCCGTAAATAAATGGGATGCAGTAGAGAAAGATGATAAAACCATTTACCGTTTTACGGAAAAAATACGCAAGACATTGTCGTTTATGCCTTATGCCGAAATTACATTTATTTCGGCCAAAACAGGACAGCGTCTCAACAAATTATATGATTTGATTGATATGGTTGAGCAGAATCAGTCCCTTCGCGTGGCGACCGGCGTGCTCAATGAAATTATGACGGAGGCAGTTGCTTTACAGCAACCACCGAGCGATAAAGGTAAGAGACTGCGTCTTTACTATATTACACAGGTGGCTGTAAAACCGCCGACTTTTGTTATTTTTGTTAACGACAAACAACTTATGCATTTCTCCTATGCAAGATATATCGAAAACAAAATCCGGGAAACTTTCGGATTTAAGGGGACACCGATTCATTTGATTATCCGCGAGAGAAAAGATAAAGATGCATAAAATGGATGAGAGAGGATTGTTAGGGAGAGAGTTATGATTCGTATAGTATGTCTGCTGATCGGATATTGCTTCGGTATATTCCAGACAGCATTTATCTACGGTAAGATGCACGGCATCGATATCCGGGAAAAGGGAAGCGGTAATTCGGGAACAACCAATGCCCTTCGCGTTCTCGGAAAGAAAGCCGGTATCATCGTGTTTTTGGGAGATGCACTGAAAGCAGTGTTTGCCATGTTGCTTGTGCACCTGCTTTTTAAAGAGAGTTATTCTGATATGACAGCGCTCCTGCGGATTTATGCCGGTGCAGGTGTAGTGCTCGGACATAATTTTCCGTTCTATATGGGATTTAAAGGAGGAAAAGGAATCGCAGCCACAGGCGGTATCAGTTTAGGAATGGCATGGCAGTGTTGCGTTGCAGTTGCAATCACCTTTTTTACCATCTTTTTTGCCACCCATTATGTGTCTCTGGGATCCCTTTGCATGTATGTTGTATTTGTGATTGCCCTTGTCGTTATGGGACAAATGGGCTGTTTTGCAATGGCCCAACCGCTTTTGACAGAAATGTATATCATTGCGATATTGCTTATGATTATGGCGTTTGTCAGACACAGGGGAAATTTAGAGCGTCTGATTCACGGTAACGAGAGAAAGACTTATTTGACAAAGAAAAACAAGGAGGATTAGTCATGGCTGATTATAGCGTAATAGGTGCAGGCAGTTGGGGAATCGCCCTTGCAAAGGTGCTTGCGCAAAACGGAAACAATGTGACTGTCTGGTCCATCATAGAAGATGAAATCAATATGCTCAGGGAAAACAAAGAGCATCTGACAAAACTTCCGGGAGTAAAACTGCCGGACAATATGTCCTACACCACAAACCTGGAAGAGGCAATCGTTGGAAAAGAAATGCTGATTCTTGCCGTACCGTCTCCGTTTACGAGAAGTACAGCGAAATCCATGGCGCCGTTTGTTGCAGACGGACAACTGATTGTCAATGTGGCAAAGGGAATCGAAGATGAGAGCTATATGACGCTGACGGATATTATCGAGCAGGAAATTCCGCAGGCGACCGTGGCTGTGTTATCCGGACCTTCCCATGCGGAGGAAGTCGGTAAAAATATGGCAACAACGCTGGTGGCAGGTGCGAAAAAGAGAGAGACGGCAGAGTACATACAGAATGCATTTATGTGTGATTTCCTCCGTGTCTATACAAGTCCTGACGTACTCGGTATTGAACTCGGCGGAGCACTTAAGAATGTAGTAGCTCTTGCGGCCGGAATTGCAGACGGACTCGGATGCGGCGATAACGCGAAAGCGGCTCTTATCACAAGAGGAATTGTTGAGATTGCACGTCTCGGAGTAGCAATGGGAGGAAAAATCGAATCCTTTACAGGGCTTACCGGTATCGGGGATTTGATTGTGACATGTTCCTCTATGCATTCACGTAACCGCAGAGCCGGAATGCTTATCGGTCAGGGATATACGATGCAGGAAGCCATGGATGAAGTGAAAATGGTTGTGGAAGGTGTATATTCCGCCAAAGCAGCAGCGGGACTTGCAGAAAAATACAATATTTCGATGCCGATTGTAAAGGAAGTAAATGACATTCTGTTCGGAAATCAGAAAGCAGAACAGGCCATTACGGATCTTATGTTCCGTGATAAGGCAGTGGAATCCACTACGCTTACATGGGACGAGTAAGCATGCTTCAAAATACAAAGGGTGCGTAATGATTATATTACGCACCCTTTTGATTATCTTACCGCATCCATAATCTCCGCTGTTGTCTTCGGCTTATTCATAGAGTAGATGTGGATACCGTCCGCACCATACTGTTTGAGATCCAGAATCTGGCGGATGGCATAGTCGATGCCGGCTTTTCGCATATCGTCCGGATTGTCGCCGTATTTGGCAAGCAGATCGGAGAATGCTTTCGGAACGGAAGTACCGGAAAGAGAGATGGTTGTCGACACCTGTTTGACGGATGTAATTGGCATAATTCCCGCACAAATAGGAACGGTAATACCGTTTGAAAGACAGTTTTCCTGGAATTCATAAAAAACATCATTGTTTAAGAAAAGTTGCGTGATTAAAAAATCGCAACCGGCAGCTACTTTGTCTTTTAATCTTGCCATGTCGGCACGTTTACTCATCGCTTCAAAATGTTTTTCCGGATAACATGCACCGGCTATTTGAAAGGCAGTATTGGCATTCAGATGTTCTATGAGTTCATTGGCATATGCAAAATCACGGCTTTCATATTGTTCGTCGGTCATATAAGCCGGACGGTCACCGCGCAGAGCAAGAACATGGCGAATATTGGCGCAAGCTAACTCTTCACACACCCGGTCAATGTCATCTTTTGTGTTGCCGACGCAGGTCATGTGTGCAAGTGCATCAATATGCAAATCATTTTGAATGTAAGATGCAATCTCGGTTGTTTTTTTGGACCTGCTGCCTCCGGCGCCATATGTAACAGAGATGAAGTCCGGATTCAACTCGCTGAGTTTGTCGAGGGTTGCATAGACTCCTTCAAATTCGTTATCCTTCTTTGGAGGGAATACCTCAAAGGAGATGGTAGGTTTTTTTGCATTTAAAATATCTTTGATCATTTTCAGACCTCCGAAGCTGTTTTTCTTGTTTTCAAATCGTTCTTATTGTATCATATTAGAAGAGTTTGGAAAAGCGTGAATGACTTCAAAGAAAGGAAATAGATAGTTATGGATAACAATTTTCAGTCGACGGCCGAATATGTGGCAAGTGAGGAGTTGATGGCAAGTGTCAATGTTGCCATTGCCCTGAAAAAACCTCTTTTAATTAAAGGAGAACCGGGAACCGGAAAGACGATGCTGGCACAGGCGGTGGCAAAGTCCCTGGGGCTTGATCTTGTAATATGGAATGTAAAATCTACCACGAAAGCGCAGGATGGTTTGTATATGTATGATACCATCCAGCGTCTATACGACGGACAGTTCGGCGAGGAAGGCGTGGACGATATTGCAAGATATATTAAATTAGGTAAACTCGGAGAGGCGTTTGAGAGTGAGAAGCAGGTGGTTCTTCTGATCGATGAGATAGATAAGGCAGATTTGGAATTTCCGAATGACCTTCTCTGGGAGTTGGATCAGATGGAATTCTATATACATGAGACGAAGAGAACCGTGAAGGCGAAACACCGTCCGATTGTGATTATTACATCCAATGCGGAGAAGGAACTTCCGGATGCATTTTTGCGCCGCTGTATTTTTCACTATATTGAGTTTCCGAATGCGGAACTGATGGAAGAAATTGTGAAGACACATTTTCCGAATGTGGAAGAAAATCTTCTTAAAAATGCCATGGATACTTTTTATTGGATCCGCAGCATGAGAGATGTGCGCAAAAAACCGAGCACATCGGAGCTGATTGACTGGATCAATGCGCTTCAGATTGCCGGCATTCCTGCGGATAAGATTCGTGCTGAACTTCCGTTTGTCGGTGTTGTCGTGAAGAAGGATGAAGATTTGGAAGCGGTAAAACATTATGTGTAAGAGGTAAACTATGTTTTTAAAATTCTTTTTTGAGCTTCGTGCAAAAGAATTGAATATAGGTCTTTCTGAATGGTTAACCCTCATTGATGCGTTGGATCAGGGACTTTGCGGAAGTAATCTGACACAGTTTTATTATGTGTCGCGTATGATTCTTGTAAAGAGTGAGACGGATTTTGATAAGTTTGATACTGCGTTTGCCGAGGTGTTTAAAGAGGCACAGGCAGATGAGGAAGTGACGTATCAGATGCTCCGCTGGCTGGACAAGGAGGAACTGACAGAGCTTATCACAAAGGAAGACCGTGAAATCAGACAAAAACAGAACAGTGAAGATGCGCCGATCGATAAAGAGGATGTGGAAACTAAGTTTAAACAGCGCCTGAAAGATCAGACAGAGGAACACAACGGGGGTAGTTTTTGGATCGGAACAACAGGAACGACTGCTTTTGGTAACAGCGGTAATTATGTAGGCGGTGTACGTGTGGGTGGTGCCAGCGGATACCAGTCGGCGTTTGAGGTGGTAGGTGCCCGTAAATTTAAGGACTTCAGAGATGACAGAGTGTTGGAAAACCGCCAGTTTCAAATGGCACTCCGCAAATTGAGACAGTTTTCAACACGGTTGGAAATACCGAAGACGGAGCTTGACATTGACGGAACAATTGATAAGACCTGTCAAAATGGCGGATATCTCCAGATTGAGATGCAGCGTCCGCGGAAAAATGCAGTAAAGCTTCTTTTACTGATGGATTCCGGAGGTACGATGATTCCGTATTCCACACTGGTCAACGAACTGTTTCAGACAGTTTCAAAGTCCAACCATTTTAAAGATGTAAAGTGTTATTATTTTCATAATTGCATTTATTCCAAACTGTATAAAACGCCGGAGTGTGAAAATGGTGATTGGGTCGATACGGATTGGATGTTCCGCAATCTGGGAAGCGACTATAAGGTGATTATTGTGGGAGATGCTGCTATGGCACCGGAAGAACTCTATTCACTGACCGGAAATTACAGAGGACCAAACGGAGGACTGAGCGGTTACGAGTGGCTTGGGCTGTTGAAATCCCATTATAAAAAGATCATTTGGATGAATCCGAAGATGGCACCGGGCCAGGCTCCTTGGAGAGAGGCGGAGACCGCTATTAAAAAACTTCTTCCGATGTATAAGTTGACGGTTCGCGGACTGAATGAAGGTATGAAGAAATTGATGGAGACAAGATGAGAGCACCAAACAGCAGGAGAATAAGAACAATAGAGCTTGTTTTAATCGCACTGATGGCGGCGGTTCTGTGTATCGTGGGACCGGTGACCATTCCGGTCGGTGTGGTACCGGTGTCAACGGTCATTGTGGTACTCTATCTGATTACCTATATACTCGGGACATGGAGAGCGGCTTTGAGTTGCCTGATTTATCTGTGTATCGGAATGATCGGTCTTCCGGTGTTTGCCGGATATTCGGCCGGACCGGCAGTGCTTTTCGGTCCTACGGGTGGGTATCTGATCGGTTATCTGCTGCTAATTGTTTGCAGTGGCTTATGTATCGGACGTTCCGGAAAAAAACTGTTTCATCTGATCGGAATGATGGCAGGGCTTTTCGGTTGTTATTCAGTCGGAACTGCGTGGCTTATGTGGCAATCGGAGTTGTCTCTTTTGCAGGCGGTCATGACAGGGGTTATGCCGTTTGTGATATTTGACCTGTTTAAGATCGGGGCAGCACTTTTGGTAGGTCCGATGTTTCAAAAATATTTACGTAAAACCAATATTCTTACATCATAAATTAATAGTCATAATGGATATCCCGTTCCCATACAATGTAACAAATGGAAGCGGGGTATTTTTTATGGACAAAAATCAGAAGGAATTTGATTTGTACAAGGATATTCAGGCGCGCACGGACGGCGATATATATATAGGTGTGGTAGGACCGGTGCGAACAGGGAAATCGACCTTTATCAAACGTTTTATGGACGTCTGTGTTTTGCCGAATATGGAAAAAGAATATGAAAAAAAACAGGCACAGGATGAATTGCCGCAGAGCGGTACCGGCAGGACAATCACGACGACGGAACCGAAATTTATTCCTGGGGAAGCAGCACAGGTGCTGCTTGGAGAGGAGATTCCTGTAAAAATCAGACTGATTGATTGTGTCGGTTATATGGTTGAGGGCGCTGCGGGACATATGGAGGAAGAGGCGGAGCGCATGGTCCGAACTCCGTGGTATGACTATGAAATTCCTTTTACACAGGCAGCGGAAATCGGTACATATAAGGTGATTCACGATCATTCCACCATTGGGATTGTAGTGACGACAGACGGGAGCTTTTCCGGTATACCGGCAGAAAATTATGAGCCGGCACTGGAAAAAACGATCTTGCAGCTTCGTCAAATAAATAAGCCGTTCCTTGTGCTTTTAAACAGCGAAAAGCCCTACGCGGATTCCACGCAGAAACTGGCGCAGATGATAGGAGAAAAATATCATGTGACAGTAATGCCTGTGAACTGTGCGCAACTGAAAGAGGAAGATATTCATTCTGTCATGCAAAACGTGTTGCTTGAATTTCCTATCAGCAGCATCTCATTTTATATGCCGAATTGGGTGGAAATGCTTTCGGCAGATCATCCGGTGAAGCAGACACTGATTGATGCCATCCGGGAAAAAATGGGAACGTACGGAAAGATGAAAGACATATATGAGCAACCATTTGTCTTACATAATGACTATGTGACAAAAATAAGGATAGACAATGTCAATCTTGCGGACGGATCGGTTCATGTGATGGTTGATATGGATGAAACCTGCTATTATCAAATGCTCAGTGAAATGCTTGGCCAGGAAATAGAGAGCGAATATGAACTGATGGATTATCTGGAAGAAAGTGCACGGATGAAAAAAGAGTATCAGAAGGTAGAGACGGCAATCAGCTCAGTCCGCCAAAAAGGATATGGTGTAGTGACACCGGAGCGCAGTGAA
>JAFTVQ010000014.1 GCA_017461865.1 Lachnospiraceae bacterium
ATTATTAGATATTTTGGAAGCCTATTTGGTTACTCCCAAAACAAAAATGCTCTACAACAACTTTTATTTTAGTTGCTGTAAAGCATTTTTCATACTACACATTTACTATTTCAAATATTTATCAAACACCTCAAAATGACAGGCTGACAGTCGCTTATACATTTCGATGCCATCCATTTTACCGACCATCATTTTTACCGGTATAAAAAATTTAACATCACAAAACCCGAGATGCTTCATCTTTTCAAAAACTTCACACCGCGCAAACGCCTCCGTTCCCAAAAGCGGTCTTGTCATCGTAGGATAATTCTCTTTGCAACAAATCTGCAGGAAAGGCTTTTTCATCACCATTCCCTCGTAATTGCCAAACAGACTTCCGTCAATATTGACGCCGCAGGAAATCTCTTCTTCATTGTGACACAAATAATAAGCCGTAGCACCGCCGAGAGAATGTCCTGTCGCACCGATGCCTTTGGAAAAATCAATCCACTGCGCATATCTCGTCCTAAGTTCGCGGACCACACACATCGTATCCTGCGCCCAAACTTCAATACGTTCCACCATATAACTGCCATATTTCTTTTGAAACACATCAAATTTTTCAAACATTTCTTCCGGTGTTCCCTTTGCTTTCAACAATTTCGTCTGCGCAACCACCAAACGCAAATATCCAAAAAAATTACCATACATGAACTTATTTATGTTTTTATCCATCAAATCAAAACTGCCGTCCTCATACTCGTTAGCCACGGCTTCATATGCGTGTCCTACTGTCGCTACGATATAACCGTTTGACGCCAATTCACAACAAAGAAACGTGTTAGCCTCCGCATACGCACCATAACCGTGATTGTAAATAACAAGCGGGAACTTCTGATCTTCTACACGCTCCGCTCCCTCATAGTAGTCTGCTTTCGGAAGTTCCCCTTCCGGCATTCTAAAATGAAATGTTTTCTGAAGTTCCTGCAAAGTCCGCTCTGTAAAAATAGGTGCTTTTTCTTTTCCTTCCACACTGTCTTTACTTGCCGGATAATACATTCGCACAGATATCTTTCTCGGTCCTTCTCCCGGGCCCAAACGTTCCGTTCTTTCATGATCTACAATTGAAAAAGTTTCTGTTCCGACTGCATACGGTCCTGTTATGTAATTTGGTATATTCATCTTTATTTCCTCCTTCTACTCCTCTGCGCCCAAAAGATAATTCACGGTTTTCGCCAGCACCCTGTGCTGCTGCCTCACATCATACATCTGCGCAATCGGGTTTTTGTTGTAACAGTGATACACAATCGCACATGTTTGAATTCCCGTATATGCGGATGATATATATGTAATCAGCTCCTCCGGACTAACTTTTGCCTGCAACTGACCGGCAGTTACCTTTTTCTGATAAAACTCGGTCGTGCGATGCATCAGATATTCTTTATTCCCGACGCCGCCGGCATCTTTCAAAATCTTTTCCACGCGCTGTGGCGCATTCATGGCAAGAACCGACATTTCAAAATCCACTTTCTGAATGCCCATCAGCTCTGACTCCATATGATCTGCCAACATATCAAAAATACGGTATGTCACCTCTGCTGCAGACAACGTCTCTTCCTGCGCAAGAATTTCATCCAGCCGTTCCTTTATCGTCACGCGTGACCGCATGTCCGCAAGCATATCTGCAAAAATCTCATCAATATCTTTGTAAAACCGGTAAATACCGCCCTGACTTAATCCCGTCCGGTTGATAATATCCTGCATGGTGACTGTGCTGACTGTCTTTTCTAAACAAAGTTCATACGCTGCGTCCACAATTTTCTTTTTCTTGTTGGCTATATATTCCTCGGTTACCTTTGGCATACACTTTTCCTTCCTTGTCAAAATGAATATGGTTTCATTTTAATTTGCCCCACGCCTTTTGTCAACAATAAAAATGAATATCGTTTCATTTTATATAAAAAGACGGAAAATTGCTTTTTTATACAACCGCGCCCGACATCCCCACCCATCATCACTTCAAAAGAAAAAGAGCAGATCCCACAAGAATCTGCTCCGTTACGTTTCTCATCTATTCAATCTATTCAAGCACCCGCACTATCATATAATATCTTTCTGCATCGAGTGCAAGTTCTACGCTCTTGACTCCCGCCGCAAGGTCAAACTGATAATTCTGATCGATGATTTCAATATTACCCTGCTCTGCAATATTGGCAACCTGTTTTGTAAAGGTCATATTGGTTCCCATATTGATTGCATTGTCATAGCCATAACAATCGTAGAAATCCGGTTCCGGACATGTCAGTTCGTGCATTCCCTGTTTCAAATACTCGTATTCCACATGTATGCTTCCGCCCGACGGGATTGTCACCTCGTTCTTCACAAGGAAAAGTGTTGTTCCCGTATACGCATAATATGCCATATCAGAGAGGTTGTTTGAAAAGTATGCTGACATATCATCATATTCTCCGTCCTGGTCATTTCTGCCGACTACATCACTTACAATCTGTGCTGCAAAGCCTTCAAAGAGCTGCTGTTCCTGCGCACTGAGGTCTCTCTCCTCTCCCCACTGCTTCACCACGCGATTACTTGCTATAACCTCGTCAAATACCTTTCCAAATGTCATTTCACGTTTTGTCATACTTGCGGAAATGCCATCCACTTCGTACTGCTCAAAGAATTCCATGCATGAATATCCCTGTTCAGAATAGTCTGTCGGCTCTTTTCCGTTCAGGAAAATAATCTTCGGAGTATCACCATTCATTACATCTTCCACATAGAAACCGACATACAGATACCCTTCATAATAGGTCACACCACCGATATCCTGGAAATAAACGTTTTTATAATCATCCACCTTGAATTTCGCCGCATAAGCACCGTACTCGGTAGGATCTCCCACGCATTTCACATCGGAAAACTCATAAACAAGAACATTCTTATTCCACAATTCTTCATCTCTTACACTTGCATTCATATGCGATGCCACGTCACCGATAATGCACTCCATCTCATCGGTTGAATGTGCAAAAGACAAAAGCTGTTCATATCCAAAACTGTCTTTTCCGTAATAAGCCCCCGTCTGCATATCCGCCAAATCCACTTTCCCATTCACCGTAACTTCCGGTTTGGAACCGTTATTCATATCCAAAATTGTCCCCTGATACGGATACAGAAGTGTTACGGTTTGTTCGATATCGGACGTATTTGTAAATTCATAACTGTCTCTGATTGCAACAAATCCGTCCGAATCCTTCGTTACCTCAGAAAAATCATATGTCATATCACGCTGCGCTGTAACCTGACTGTTAGGCTGCGCTAACGTCACCGGCATAAGCGGTCCCGGATTGAATTCCACAAAAGCCTCATACTCATTCGTAACCATTCCTCGCGTGTATTCAATATCAATTTCTTCATCTCCGTCGCAACCGCCATCTACAATACTCGGTCCGATATATGGGACATCCGGATCATCAAGTCCTGTTCCGACATCCTCTCCCGGTGTCCCAGGAATACCGTGACTTCCCGGCTGCGTCTGCTCCGTGCTCGGCTGCACCGGTTTCAAAAGTCCCGCCTGATTCGCCGCAAAAGTTGCTCCGAAAAGCACTGCCAAGCAGGCAGCTGTAGCTAACACCGTCCGAAACATTGCCTTATTTTTTCTATTTGCTCTTTTTCCGCTTTTTGCGATTAACATATCATCAATTTCACCGATTGCCTGAAACAAATCTTCTTTTCTCATTATATAAAATCCTCTTCTTTCAAAAATGTGTGTAGTTTTTTACGTGTCCGGGATAAAATCATAAGGACATTGCTCTCCTTGATTTCGTATCGTTTTGCAATTAAACTTGTCTCCTCCGCATGGAAGTAACGGCGGATAAAAATATTCCGATCGCGCTCCGGAAGCTTATACAAATACTGATTAATAGCCACCACTAACTCTTTCTGTTCGTACCGCTTTTCCAAATCATAAGAACCTGCAACTACCTCTGCAAGTTCGTCAAGGACAACCGCAAACTGCCCTCCGCCACGGCTCTCGCTATGGCTTGCACGATATTTATCAAACGAAAGATTTCTCGTAATCTTTCCGAGAAACACCCTAAGGTACATCGGAATTGTCGGCGGAATCGCATTCCACGCCTTCAGCCATGTGTCATTGACACATTCCTCCGAGTCCTCATCGTTGTGCAAAATGTTGTTTGCAATACTGAAACAATATTTGCCGTATTTCTCAGCTGTCCGTTCAATCGCTACTTCCTCTCTTCGATTATACAACTCAATAATCTGTTTATCTTCCACGTTTTCCCTCCTTTGTTTTTCAAGGCCTTCACACATATAGACGCAAAGAAAAACAAAGTCTAACACATTTTTGAAAAAATTTTGATTTTATTTTTCTATCCCCGCATAACCGGTTTTTTCAATAATTTCCTGTCCTTCCTCAGACAATACCCACTCAAGCAGGCGGTCTACATTTTCATTGTCATTTCCTTTGTAAGTAACCGCATACAGCGGCCCAACCACCGGATAACTTCCATTTTTGATATTTTCCACCGTCGGCGCCACGCCATCGATGCTGATCATCTTGATGTTCGGATTCTGAATGATTCCTTCCACATAATAGCGGAACGAAAAACCGATAGACGCTGTCGTACTCTTGTAATCAGACACACGCTCTATAATCCCGGACATCAGGTCGTTAACCTGCTCACTCGGTGCCTTCATAATCGGCTTTCCGTCCATAAAACGCACCAGCATACTCTGACTTCCGCTTCCCGCATTTCTCTGGAATGCAACAATCTTTTCGTTTGCTCCGCCGACTTCCTTCCAATTGGTAATTTCTCCGGAATAAATACCCTGTATCTGCTCAACAGTCAAAGAATCAATCGGATTATCTTTATGTACAAAGAACACAAACGCCTCGCTGCCGATCGGTGTGTACTCAAATTCTGTGCCCAGCTCCTTTGCATATGCTATCTGCTCTTCCGACGGATATGCCCCGAAGAAAATGTCTATCCGCTTTTCCGCCAATGCCATATATCCGCCGACGGTATTGTTGTATTCAAATGTACCGTCATAAAGTTCTACTGTGTCCGGATAAGTCGCATTCACAAATGCAGAATACACCGGAAAAACCGCCGCTGCACCGTCCACAACCGGAAGGTTGTCGGTCAGTTGCAGGCTCGCCTCCCCATCCAATTTCACAATTTGGGATTCTTCCTCAAACGGTAAGTACAAGTTGACATCGATATTCGGCGACGTATTAATCGTAATGCTCTCATTGTAAGCGTTAATTCCCACATTCACCGAAATTGCCGCCAGATATACCGCCAATGCAATCCCTTCTATCTTCAGAACCTTTTTCTTATTTTTCACCAAGATAAGCGGAATCAATATTGCCGGAATGACAAACACGCTGATTGTCGCAAGTACCACATGAAGTCCAAACGCCGTAGTTATAAGATAAAAATACAATCCCAAAAACACATCCACAAAAAGTATAAGTGCGATTGCAACTATTTTCCACGTAACCCCAAACCATTTCGGCAGTTTTTTCTTGTTTTCGTTATCCATAGCTTACTTCCTCCCCTATATCTTCTAATCCAGCTTCCATCCATAATCATCATGATAAATCATCTGCCTTGTCATACCGCCGTCAATGCAAATATTTTCTCCGGTGATAAATCCTGCCTTATCACTGCACAAGTAAAGCACCATGTTAGCAATATCTAACGGATTCCCCACTCTGCCCGCAGGCTGCTGATAGGCATCCGGTCCTTCATACACTTTGTAAGAAGTATCAATCCATCCCGGAGAAACAGAGTTGACACGGACCTTCCCAGATAGACTCACCGCAAGGGAATGCGTCAGAGCATGAATTCCTCCTTTGGCTGCAGTATAGCTCTCACTCTGAGGTTGACTCATACGGTCACGGCTGGATGAAATATTGATAATACTTGCCCCTTTCGCAAAGTAAGGCAGAAACAACTTTGACAGATAAAAGGCTGCTGTCACGCCGACATTTAAGGCATAACAAAACTCTTCATAAGTACACTCATCGATTCCCTTAAACAATGGTGCTGCATTGTTAATAAGGCAATCTACCCGTCCATAATCCGCAATCACTTTCTCCGCAAATAACTCCAGCGTCTTCTTGTCCGATAAATCTCCTTTAAAATACGAATTGTCCTGAAGATCAATGATACAGACTTTCGCTCCCGCTTTTTCAAACTCTTCACAAATGCACTTGCCGATTCCCTGTGCCCCTCCGGTCACCACAACAACTTTATCCTTAAAATCAAACATGCCTCTCGCCTCCCAATATCCTTGATTTCTCTTTATTACCATATGCTAAAACACCCTACACTAACAGAGTTAGTGCAGGGTATCTTTTCATTTTATTCTGCCATCACATACTTATTTTTACCTTCATTCTTCGCCCGGTAAAGCGCATCATCCGCCTTGGAATACAACGCTTCCAAACAATCGCCGTCCTTCGGATAGACAGCCACGCCGATACTGCAGGACAAATGGACATCCTGATACTCTCTGCACACTCTTTGAATTGAGGCAAGTAAGTGTTTGGCCTTATTCTCTAGTGCACGCACATCCTGAGCATTACGCATCAGGGCAAAAAACTCGTCACCGCCTACTCTTCCTATGACATCACTGTCTCGGAAGCTTTTTTTCAATTCAGCCGCGAACGCAATCAGAAACTCATCTCCCACCTGATGTCCGTAAGTATCATTCAAAGTCTTAAAATTGTCCACATCCACCATAAACAGAGCATGTATCTGTTCATCCTCATTGCGGAAAATCTGACGGATATACTCCATCGTCGTATCACGGTTAAGCACCATGGTCATCTTATCCATTTTGGCTGCAAGAAGAATCTTCTGTTCTTCCTGCTTTTCCGCATCGATATTTTTGGCTGAAAGCATAACACATGCATGTCCGCTGTCCACATCAGTCATAAAACGAAGTTCATTTTGTACCCAATGTTTTTCTCCGTCCGACAAAACTCTTTCGTACTTAAACATCATGTGCGTCCTACCGCTTTCAAATATACTACGCAGAAGTTCCTGTGTAAAATTGCGATAAAACTTGGATGCAGCACATTCTTTATCCATGATAGAAGAAACTGCAGCTTCTGCAAGCTCTTCCACCGTCTGACAGGCCTGTAATGTCCCATCATTAATATCGTGCCTGCGCTGACTGATAATACGCCAATCATCAATATCAATATAAGACACGGCATAAATATCATCCGGAAGCTCAAACAGATATTTTAACTCTTTCTGATAATTCTGACGCGCAAGATAATCCTTCGTAATATCCCGCGTAACACCGAGTATTCCGACTGTCTTTCCATCTGCGTCCGAAAGAATAAATTTGGATGTGGAACCGTATCTGTGTTGTCCGTCCTCATCCGTAATCGGCTCAATATAGTCCTTCAGACTGTCTCCTTTTTTCAGAAGCTTCTTATCATCCTTGATATACCGTTTTGCAAGATTTTCGTCATCAAAAATCTCCATGTCCGTCTTCCCGATAATCTCATCCGGACTTTTCTTTCCAACCATTTTTACAAACGGCTGAGAAGCCGCAACATACACCAAATCGGCATTTTTTACAAAAATCATGTCTCTTGTGTTGGAAATCATAGCTTCAAAAGCTGCACAAATCAAATTGCTCATATCACATTCTCCCACATATTTCCCCGAAAACAAAATTGAAAGTTTTCCTGCAATTATTATACATCTTTTTCTAAAAATCGACAATCACTATATGAAAATTAACACAAGAAACAGTTTCCAATATTACCTGCTGTATTTTGCCCGTAATACTGCTGTCAACAGGGTCAAAAAAATCCCTATCGCTCCGCCGACCAGCAGGATAACCGCAACCGCCGCGCGAAATTCCTGAAATTCATCCTTATCCAATCCGAATTCAAACCACCATGTAGACGCATCCAGCGTGTACATCTCCTCATAGTAGCTGTCATATTGCAGATTATTTGCCAGAATCAGTTCCCACATTTCAACGTCTTCCATATCAACACTTGTCCATGTTCTCGCCGCGCACGGCAACCGGACTATGCCCTTCTTCGGAATATCTACCGCACTGTCGTTGATCAGGATCAGTATACGGTCTCTTTCCTCCAGCGAAAGCACATAGTATTGGGCATAAATTGCTTTGTACCTGTAGAAAAAAGCCCCGAAATCGCCTGTCCTTTGCGGAGCAGAACTTGACGGTGTAACAACCGTGCCACTGCGTCCCATATTGTACTTGGAATAACTTGATCCACTTGCGGAACGCGAAAAATCAAAAACCTTTTCATACACTCCTGTCGGTTTCAATTCGGAAGCATCTACCTCCAGACAAATAACTTCATCCCGTTTCTCCAAAAAATCTTCATAAGATTTCAATTCTGTCTTCATTCCCGCAGTCGGATATCCGCTGAATTCAATCGGCAGGAAAGTATCTCCGCTTTCAGCTGCCGAACTTTTTTCCTTTTCGTATTTCTCCCATGTCACAGGTTCTGTCTTTTCATACCAGTACTTCTCATAGTGCGGATAATAGGCGATCACCCACGAAAACACCATGCACAAGAGGAAAAACACCAAAAGAAAAGAACACATATTATCTGCAATCACATCTTTTTTTGACTTTGTTTCCATACCTTACTTCGTCCTCTTTGCACTTCTGTCACCCAGCAACACTATCCCCGCAAGAATCACGGCCGGAAAAACAAGTGCCGCCAAAAGTCCCGATTTCAAATCTCCCTGCAAAACGTTTGCCGCCATACCGACAACCGTCGGTCCCAACGAACATCCAACGTCGCCTGCAAGCGCCATAAAAGCGTACATTGCCGTTCCTGCCGTCGGAAGTTTAGCTGCTGCCAGCGAGAAAGTTCCCGGCCAGAAAATCCCCACCGAGAAGCCACATACCGCACAACCGATCAGTCCTATGACCGGACTGGTCGACAGCGCTGCCGTCAAATAACATGCCACACAGAGAACTGCACTTCCAATCATCATTTTTTTCAACGGAATCCGGTCGCTGTATTTGCCGTAAAGTGCTCTCGACGTCCCCATAAAAATTGCAAATGCACATGGTCCTGCCAAATCACCGACCAGCTTTGTGACGCCGAGGGCCGACTCTGCAAAAGTGGATGCCCACTGACTCATTCCCTGCTCCGAAGCCCCGGCTCCAATCATCAAAAACAACAGAATCCAAAATACCTTTTGACTGAACAGCCCTTTTACAGACATGTCTGCATGACCTCCTGCAATAGGATAAATAGGAACTACACAAAAATAAACTGCATTCATAACCGGAAGAATCGCCCATAAACAGGCTAAAAGTTTCCAATTCTGTATTCCGCAAACTTGGAAAAACAGCGTGGAACCCAGCACGACAGCCACATGTCCCCAACAATAGAAAGAATGCAGCAGACTCATGGCCGCCTCTTTCTTCTCCGTCGGACAAGCCTCCACAATCGGACTGATCAGCACTTCGATAATACCTCCGCCGACGGCATACAAAACACCCCCTCTCAAAAGCCCGAGGTAAGCACTCGGCAACAAGTCCGGAAGGAAAGCCATTCCAACCAGCCCTGCCGACGCAAATAGGTGCGCTGCCACCACAGAAAC
>JAFTVQ010000113.1 GCA_017461865.1 Lachnospiraceae bacterium
GCGGCGGGGTGTCCAAAAGACAAGCATCCATCTGTTCCGCCACACCTTTGCCCGAAAGTATTTGATTGATTGTGGCGGCGATGCCTTTACTCTGCAAAAACTCTTGGGGCATAGCACCCTTGCCATGACGAAACATTATTGCACGATCTTCGACGCGGACTTGACAAAGAATTATGACAATTTCTCCCCGCTGGCTCAAATGAAATCCAATAGCACAAGAATAAGGATGGACGCGGGACGGAGATAACAGAACGCAAAAAGGGAGGGACAATTTTCGTCCCTCCCACATCTTTATCAATCACGCAAACAATTCATCTTCGTATTCAAAGAAAGTATCCGTCCTACCATTCAGCACCCAATTCAGAACATCGGAAACCGCTTCGTAATATTCCCGGCTCATAAAATTGTCATTATACTTTGCTTCGTGTGCGTAAATATCAGCCTTTTCAATCATTCGTGCAATCATTTCATTACTTTTCATATATGTAATTCCTTTCTTTTTCTTTATGTATATATTATAACATTTATTTTTATAAAAATCAAAAAAGTCCTTTTGAACTGGTGTTTTCCGAACTTTTTTCAGTAGCACGCGAAACGGAAATCACGGCGCGTGCCGGATGTGGCGGGAGATTTTGAGCCTCCCGCACTTATTTTTATAGAATAGCCTGCAAAATAGCTCTTGCATCCACTTCGTTTATATCCCATCTCTCCCAATTCTCTGCTTTTGGGATTTGCGTGTTGAGAATTGGATTATACTTGCGGATAAATTCTCCCTCTTTCTCTCCGATTTCCGCTAACTTATCTGCGTACCGGCGGCTTTTGGCATAATACAGCACATCAAAGGTTATCGGATGCCCCTTGCGCTCCGCCTCCGCCATGATGCGGTATTTCTTTTCCGTTCCCATTTTGATACCTGCGTAGTGCTGTGCAATCCGCCGCAACATATTCCCGCTCTTTCCGATATAGACAATATCGTTGTCAATTTTGATGCAGTATATTCCCGCGTGTTCGTATTTGGATGCAAGCCCTTTGCGCTTCATCCAGTTGTAGGCATTATCTTCATAGGTTGCCATTAGAAATCAAAGACCGCCTTTTCTTTTGGCTTGGGTCTCTCTTTTCCCTCTGCAACCGGGAGCGGTATTACTACTTCTTTTACTTTTGGAATGTAGATGCTATAATCCGTCTGGGATTTGTTCTCATTATTTATTTCGGGATTATTTGTCAAGGCAATATTATTTATTTCTATATCCTCTGGCAATACACATTGACCGCCAGAGACTCCCCGGCTGTCGCAGCCCGGACATTCCTCAAAATCCAATCCGTTTGCCGACACTTCTTTTCGTGTCTGCGTGGCGGCTTGTGGGACTTCGTAGAACTCAAAGGTGTTTCCGGTGGATGGCACCAAATAGCCACGATCAACAAGTTTATGGAATTGGTCATGGTATGTAGAACGAGCCATGCCGATGGATTGCCGCACCGCCGCCGGGGAGAGCGCAAGTGTGTAGTTATCTGCATTGGATGCAAGATACAAGTATAGTTGCAATGCGTGTGCGCCAAGATCGCGGGACGCAGCTTGCCAATTTGCGTTTTTGATGCCGAGAAAATCGGAGGATGCGCGCTCCCGATGAACGCGCACCAACCGCTGATTAGGGAATGACATTGTTGGCATTGTTCTGTCCTCCCTTATTTGCCAAGGCTGTCAATCGCCCGGCGCAAGTCCTCAATTTGGTCAACAATATCAGACACATCAAGAGTAGCAGACAAATGGGAAATCACATATTCCGCAACTTCGCGCTTTATCTGTTCCATCTCTTGTTGGCGGATAAACATATCATTGATGCGGGTCTGATTATACATTTGGCGCAGAGTTGCCTGCATTGCCTTATCCATTCCTCCGATAATGGCTTCAAATAAAAAATCCTTTTGACGATTGGGTAAAATGTGCATATAAAATCTCCTTTTTCTCAAAATTTGTATGTCGGAAAAGTTTGTTTTTTCCTTTACCTTGTATATAAATTATACAAAAATTTTTATGAAAAATCAAAAAAGACCGCCACACGGCAAGCCTTGGAGCATTATCTGGGTGGCGGGTGGTATTATGGGAGAAAAAAGTTTTGCATACCCCTTTTTGCTTTCGTGTGGTCTGTTTCGCGTCGAAATGGTCTGTGAATTTGTCGTTATCGTTGCCGTTGCTTCATTTTTGCAGGAAAACAGAGTGAAATGCAGCGAAACGATGCAGAATGATAGAAATATACGCGTTTTTTCGGAAATTCACGCAAAAATGAATGATATTTACGAAATCCGCCGCGTGTTCGATGCGTTTTGTGAAATTCCGCTACAAATTCTGTCATATTCTGCAAAAAACAGCCTTTCTTTTGGTGAAATCAGAGAAAACAAAGGAAAATATTAGAAATATCTTGCAAATATATATATATATATAGAATACAATGTATGAAAGTTGGGCTTTCGCCGCAACCCTCATACATTTTTCTTTTTATGGAGGAATTACAAATGCGTATCATTCTGGACACCGACAAGAAAACCATTACTGTGCCTTGGAACTATGCTGCGAAACTGGAAGAATACAACAACATGGTCATGGCGATTGCAAATGACCCCGCCAAGAAGAAAACTTTCAAGACCTTCATTGACGATGTGTGGCGGGAGTGCATGAGCGACACCGACAAGCACTTGAAGGTAGCCGACAAGCCCAAGAAGCCCAACAAAAAGGACGAGGGCTAATTCATGGGCGCACCCAGAATTACACCAGAGGAAATCGTGGAAATGCACCGGCTCTACCGCATTCACGGAACATACGCAGCAGTTGCCAAGAAAATCGGACGCAGCCCGTCCTCTGTTTCAAAGTATGTTCAAATGCGAGATGTTCCCCGTAATATCAAAATTGCGGTTGAAAATCTTTCACAGCAGACGGCGCGATAAATAACTATACAAGCAGGATCGCAGAAAGAAGAATATATATGAATGAAAAATTTGTGAATGGCAGTTTGTCAATCGAAATCTCCGACAAAGGTTTGACTTGCATAAGCGAAACGGAGAATTTACACTATTTCTTTCCATATGGCAGTATTGATGTTATTAGTATCAAATTATTTGGTGTATCTATAATCGGCGGCAAAGCAAGTTTCCTTTATACTTTTGGCGGTGATGATAAAAAGCGTTTCAAGCGCATTTTGCCGACAGTGGAGAACCTCAACCGATGCGCAGAGCGGACTGCTCCTATTACCACGATTAGCAACAGCAATTTGGAAAAGAATTGGGAGAGTTTCAAAAAATATTTCTCCTTTATGGCGGGAAAGCACGAACATGAATGGCATGGGGCAATCGAAACAATGATTGGTTCAATGAGCAGTTCTGAAGAAATCGTTTATGGATTTTTCGGAAATATCATGTATATTAATGGGCAACGCGAAACGGTTTGCAATTATGTTGCCGTTATTACAAACGAGAGGTTTTACTTTGCAGGAACCGAGGGAAGTGCCGTTTTGTTCCACCTCAAAACCGGCTCTGTTGAACTGAAAGATGTTCATGCCATTACAGTTGGCGCAAATTCTGCACTTGCTGCAAAGTATGTGCAGTTTGAAGTGAAGAATGATAATTACAGAGCAACCACATTTACAGATGTAAATGTAATCAAAGATGTTCTTGATAAAGTAGTAAAAGAATGCGCAAGCAAAAATAATACCGCAAATGTTGTGCAAGCCGCATTTTCTTCTGCTGATGAACTGAAAAAGTTCAAGGAACTCTTGGATTTGGGTATTATTACACAGGAAGAATTTGACGCAAAGAAAAAGCAGTTGCTTGGCCTGTAATTCCTACATATCCATGGAGCGGGAGCAATCCCGCTCCATTTCTTTATGTGTTCGCAAGAGCACACCTTTACAAACACCCGAAATCACCCTGTTTTTCGTGTTCGCAAAATATAAAAATCACTTTACAAATATATTCGTAAAATACTTGATATTTACGAACACTTATGATACAATACGAACAGATAAAACAAAGGGGGACGCGAACATGGACAGCCGCACCTATTATTACGCAAGAGTATCAAGCAAGGAACAGAACTTGGACAGACAGATCGCCGCTTTCAAGGCTCTTGGAGC
>JAFTVQ010000114.1 GCA_017461865.1 Lachnospiraceae bacterium
CAGAGTGCCTGGAATTTCTCTTCCGGGATTCCTGCATCTTTTGCCATCTGGGCGCCAAAATATAATGGACTGTTGTAGTGAGTGATCAACGTCTCAAACATGTCAAAAATTACTGCCCGTACCATTCGTTCTGCCTCTCTTTCTCATACTTTTCAGCGTAAACCAAAATGTTTTGCACTCAACAACTACTCGAACTCTATTTCCTCTTCCGCCTTAAGGTAGATATCAATCCGGCTCTCAACATCGAGCTTGTTCACAAGCCATCCTCTGGCCATGCACAACTTAATAAAATCATCAATTCTATTGACACCGTTCATTTCCTTCAGCGTTACAACCACGCCAATCCAATTGTAAAAAGGGGCATGCAAAATTGTGAAGTACCACCAATCATTGCTGATCAGTGGTATTGAATGAATGCTCAGCCCCCCACAAACGGAATCATATACTTTTCGGGGAACTGCACGAGATTTGATGGTCTCGCTGATATGCTTCACATTTTCCGGCTGGCATCATAATATAATACAAAGCCCAACCGAAGGTAAGATTATGCGGGAGATACCTTATGACAGAGCTGCAGCCGTTGCCTATGCGCGAAGATGGGCACTGGACCGCAATCCTGCTTATTATAACTTTGATAAACTTGGGGGAGACTGTACCAATTTTACTTCCCAGAGTATATACGCCGGATCACGTGTCATGAACTTTACTCCGGTAATGGGATGGTACTATCGGTCTTCCTATGACCGTACCGCTTCGTGGAGCGGCGTTGAGTATCTTTATAATTTTCTTGTGAACAACCGATCTGTCGGTCCCTATGGGCATAGCGTCTCGCAGGCGGAGGTTCTGCCCGGCGATATTGTGCAGCTTGGGACGGCGGCGGGTGACTTTTATCACTCGCCTGTTATTACAGCTGTGACGCCTGAGATTCTGGTGGCGGCGCATACATTTGATGCGCTGGACAGACCATTATCCACATATGAGTATGATGTGGCGCGGTTTATCCACATTGATGGGGTAAGGACGTGGTGATGCGTAGTTCTGTTTCCGTTTGCGGCATCCCCGCTACTTTCGGCCTTTCACCGCCTCCAACACCTTTTTATACGGTGCGATCATACCTTCATTCATCTGATTTCCGATCTTCCCCTTCAGTTTAGGGTTGGAAAGCAAGGCACCTACCAAATACATTTTCAACATAGTGCCTTTCTTTTTCTGAGGAAAATCATACTGTCCGTGGGCTTTGTAAAATTTGTGGTCTGCTTTCATCATTCCCTGCATCAGCCAAATTAGAGCAGCCGCTTATCAGGTAACCCACCGGCATGCCCATGACCACGGTGCGATGGCCGTTGCAGAACTGCCTGTCATCGTACAGCTTGAAGGCAGAACCCATGGAGTGATCGGATATGGTAAACGCATAGACAATAGCCTGTGCCGTCTGAATGGTATTGCGCAGGAAATCATCAAAACCATCCCGGTATACACACTTTCCGGAAACGGCACAGTGAAAACACCCCAGACATCCGCCGATAAAGGGATATTCCCGGATATTGACAATTCTTGTTTTGTAGGGGACAATCCTGCAGAAACAGTCGATCATGCTTTGCAGTCTCGTATCTTCCGGACGGCAGTCGGTTACTACTGTATTCGCCTTTGGGGCTTCCGTTAATAACAAGGATATTCATGGGATACCTCCTGTGGTATAGTTGTGTCACAGTTATGAATCAATTGTATAAAAAACACTATTTGTAATTTACTATCTTCTTCAAATCATAAAGCCGCAGCTCACTTCCCTTTTCAGTTTCCGCAATAACCTTGTCATCAAATCCTGATTCAGAAAACAACGCATAATAAAATTTCGCTGTTTCCTTTAATGGAGTGAGTTTTGCCGTTGTATCAAGATAATCCGAATAATTGAAGACCGAATTTTTGAATTTACATTCTCCGACTAAATATTCTTTTGCATCTCTCCCTATACCAAGCAGATCAATTTCTGTTTCTGCAATCCGCAATCCACTTGATGCATTTTTATCACGGACAGTTGTTTTGCCGATCCATCGTCCCATCTTTGTATACCGGAAAGGTAATTCATTATTTTTTTGAAGCTCCTTCACAAACTCCTTGCACACATCTTCAAAAGCAAACGAAGCAAATTCGTGTAATACAGGTTCTATTGCAAAATCATACACACCGTCTACATCTCCGTCCTCAAGCTGAGAAAAGTTCGTAAACCCAAAAGCATACCAGAATTTGAAGAAGTTATCCGTCAGGCGATAAATTCCTCTGTTGGAATTCGCCTTTTCTTTTGTTTTGGAATCAACAGAAAATTCTCGCTCCACAATGCCCAACTCGATCAGATTTTTCAGATAAACACTTGTTTTTGACGTATCATCCACAAGCGATTTTTGGCTAATGTCATTAAGCTTTGTGTTTCCAAGAGCAACTGCTTCAATGATTGAATTGTATATCGGAGTTTCCCGAAGCTCCTGATGCAACAGGAAATCTACCTCACTATACAAAATACAGCCTTTGGTAAGAATGTTCTTCTTGATATTCTCGGCAAGAGATAACTCCGGTCTGAACTGACGAAGATAATGAGGGATACCGCCAAGAATTGAATATGCCACAATTTTATCTTTATCTGAATAATCCGGGAAAAACTTTACGGCATCGTAAAATCCCATCCCGGTCATTTTATAAATGCCGGTTGCTCTGCCATACAATGGATTTTTCTCAGCAAGAAGTTCCTTTTCAATGAAACTCATTGCACTGCCGCATAAAACAATCATAACGTTTTGGTCTTTGAACTCAGCATCCCAAAGGTACTGCAGTATTGACGGAATACTCTTATTGCCTTTACACATATACGGGAACTCATCTATGACAATCAGCTTTTTCGCATCACCGTATGGCAGATCGAGAATGGAACGAAAGGCACTTTCCCAATCTGCAAATTCAGAAATATACCGCTTTGCCGGAATATTTTCCTTCAAAAGGTATTTTGAAAATTTAGAAAGCTGTACCTTGTCCGTGCTCTGCGTACAAGAATAGAACACATGCGGTTTGCCTTTGCAAAATTCTCTCAAGGTTTCCGTTTTTCCTACACGACGCCTGCCATAAAGAACAATGAGCTGTCCTCTCATCTCATCGTATTTATCTTTAAGAAAACTCAGTTCTGCTTCTCTGCCAATAAACATCGCTGCACCTCCAGTATATCAAATCTGGATTTAGTAAATCTGGATTTGATATTATTATGCCCGATAACCACAAAAAAATCAAGCGAAAAACAACATTTCTTACCTAAAAAGGGGCTGCTGGAAATTAAGCAAATTTAACTCCGTATATGCCGGTTTTATTCAAATCCATCCAGAATCTGCGTCATCGCACTGCGCACCGCTTTCTCGGAACCATGATGTATCGTTACTGATATTAACATATTGTCCATTGTCATATAACCGTAACCGGAACAGAGCACATGTTTGTCACCAGTATAAGTAGCATAAAATATAGTGCACTCCCTGCCCGAAGGGGTAATATAGCTGATCTGTTCCGGCTGATTCTCCTCATCATTCATGCCGGTAACGCCACGGCCACCCCCATTATCATAGTTGTTCAGCTCCGTGGTCAGACCATAACTTACCGTCACAGGCAGCTTGTTGTAACGATTACCGTAACGATAACGGGCTTCTACATTTATTCCTAACAGCCGCCCTTCGCTGTCTTTGCCCAAATCGACATAGCAGTGTTTTGTCAGACTGTCGCCATTTTCAAATTTAATATGAAAATATGCTTTTTCCGCTTCTTTCAGTGCAGCACTCTTCGGCAATGTAATACCCAGAAATTCTTCCGCCGCTTCTATGTTCTCCTGAGGATAATATCCTCCGTCCAGTTCCAACAGTTCCGGAGCAAGTTCTTTGATGGCGATTTTGCCGGAAGTACGCACCTCCCAGTCTGTGAAATTCTGCCAGACATTTACAAATAATTCTTTGTTTGCAGCTGCAGCCGGTAAGGTGATCAGAACACAAAGACAGGCTGCAGCCACGCACCATTTTAACCTGCTTCTGCTCTTTTTTACCGATGGCAGGGCAGGCTCTTCCATAGCCTCATACAGCAATTCTTCATCAATGTTTCCTATAGCATTCAGCAGTTTTTCCTGTTTCATAAAGTGAATCCCTCCTTTTCCAGGTGCTTTTTCAATTCTTTCCTCATGCGAAAAAGCAATGACATGATTTTGCTTTCACTCATACCAAAGCTGCGCGCAATATCCTTGATCGGGGTCATAGCCCAATACCGCCGAATAAAGATATTCCTCTTCTCCGGAGGCTGGCTGTAAAGGAAAGCTTCGATTGCCTTTACCAGCAACCTTTCTTCCACCTGTTGCTCCACTCCGGTGCTTGCCGGAATACAATCTTCCAGCTCGGAAAGAACCAGATCTGTTTGCCCCAATCCTCTTTTTTGGGCAGAATAATACTTTACTCTGTTCAGCGAGAAATTCCTGGTTATTTTCCCCAGATAGACTGCCAGACGCTGTGGCCGATTGGGCGGTATGGATTCCCAGGCGGCCAGATATGTAGCGTTTACACATTCCTCTGCATCTTCTGCGTTGTGTAAAATGTTGTAAGATATAGAATGACAGTAATTTCCGTACTTTATTGCAGTGGCCGAAATAGCCTGTTCGGAACGTTCCCAATATAATTCAATAATCTGCTTATCTTCCATTTCGTCCTCCTTTGTTTTATTGTAAGGCCTTTCACCTATATAGACAACAAATTGCAGCATTCCTTGCAGAAAAAAAGAAAAATCCCTCCTCAATGCCCAAAATTCTTCTGAAACAGCAACCCCTGTCCGCGTTATGCTCCTCCGCAGTGCTCCTCCGCGGAAAAAAAACTTGTGCTCCTCCGCGGGAAAAAACTTGTTGTGACCACAGAAATTGTATGGTAGAATAATATATAAATTATGTATTTTCAACACCTGTAAA
>JAFTVQ010000115.1 GCA_017461865.1 Lachnospiraceae bacterium
CTCCGTAATCTCAATCCGATTCCCTTCCACTGCAATAATACAGCTTTCATAATACCCATCACCGGTTGTTCTGGGACCGCTGACAACCTCGTATCCATCATCTTTTAACCGCTGCGTCATTTCATCAACTGCTTCCTTACTCCCTAAACGAAATGCAATATGTGCATAGCCGGTTCTTAGCAACTCTTTCGATTCATCCGCAATGTTTGGCTTATTCATAATTTCCAGTCTTGCGCCATCATTGAAAGTCAGAAAATAAGACCGAAAATCAGTGGTCGGATTATGATATCCTGAATTACTCTTTGCCTCAAAGTATTTTATAAAAAAATCTCTGGTATTCTCCAAGTCCTTCACATACATTGCAATGTGTTCTATGTGCATGGTTACCTCTCCCTAACACTTCTTAATCGGATGACGAATGACAGTCTTCCACTTCTCTGGTTCTGCCTTACGCGGATCGGACAAATAAATCTCATGGTGCAGTCTTGTTTCATTTATATCGTTTTCGTATCCGTTTTCCGCCAAATACGCATCCATAAGTGCCACCGATTCCGGTTCTGTATCGTAAGAACCAAGATGCATTATCTGCACGCAAAGTCCTTCTTCTATCGTCAAAAATTCTGCCCGGGAACAATCTAACTTTTTCTTCTTAGTCGCAATCTCTACTGCCCAATCAAAATCTTTCCGAGTCACAAAATCCGGCAAACGAATGACAGAAATCCAGTGAAATGCCGATTTGTCCGAGTAATCAACTCCAATCACACCCTCCTGCCACCAAAAGCCTTCCAGCGGCGGAACCACATATTCATAAAATCCTTCCATCTTATAATCCGTTTTGTAGCTCATTTTCAGGGTGTAAGCAACCGCATATAACACACCGATTGCCTGTTTATAAGCTCCTTCTTCCTCATTCGGATCCCCGGTTCCGCGGACAGCAATATAGTTAGCCTTCGGCACCTCGACAATCGCCGGTTTATTTTTCGGCATATAAAATTCTTTGTATTCTTTCTTAAAATCAAACGGCATTATTTATCCTCCCAACACATTCCGATATACACATCCACCAACTCAAACATCCAATCCCGGACATTTGAGAACTTATAACCGAGCCCTTGTGCCTTCTCCGTATTTATACTGTAATCCATGTTTCCGTTGTACGGCGCCGTGTCTCCGTCTGCACTTAAAATTGCTTTTTTTCCGGCCTTTTTTTCTACATAATCAAGGATTTCCCCAATAGAAACCGTTCCGCCCGCACACCCGTTCACTGCTCCGGTCAGTTCCTTATCCACCAAAAATGCAAGAAACTGTCCCGCCTCATCGGAACGGACAAAACTCATCTGTGCATCGAGATTATCAATATGCATCGGAATGCCCTTTACCACATGCTCCACATAAAACAAAAGGCGTTTGGTATAATCATCTTCTCCCACTACAAAAGGATATCTGACGGAAAGCCACTTTTTATCACTATACTCCTGCCAAAGTGCATATTCCGCCTGACGCTTTACTTCCGCATAAGAAGCATCTGCACGATTACACCACTTGAGCATCCCTGCATTTCCGTCGAACTCTTCTTCTTTCACGTCCATATGATCCAAACGGTAAACCGCCGTGCTCGACATATAAATCAATCTGTCACAGGAAACTGCATCCATCAAATATTTAATATCATTGGAACAATAGGCAATCTTATCAATTGCAACATCGAAATGCTTTCCGCAAAGTGCCACTTTCATACTTTCCGGATCCGAATGATCCAGTAAGATACGGCTCACCTTATCACCAAACGGGTCTTTGGCCTGTCCTCTGGTCGCAATTGTCACATCATGTCCGTTTGCAAGCAACGCCTGAACCATGTGTATTCCGAAAAACTTTGTTCCGCCGATGACCAATATTTTCATTTTTCCCTCCTAGACTGACAATATCTTATATTGCTTTTGCATCTTTTCTTTCAAAAAGCCGGTAAATGCTGCAAGTTCCTCCTGCTTAATATCTTTCTTACGGATTAAAGACGCCTGATTTGCCGATGTATATACTGCAAAATATTCTTTTGTCTCCATAATTTCATAAATCTGGTCATACCGGAGCTGTCCGGACGACTTTGTCACCGGCATCTCCATCAAAATATGATCCTCATAAAAATGCAGATGACTCTCTGCACCAAAACCGACCGCCTTATCCGTTTTTGCACGCTGCTTATTCATCTTATTAATTTTAAAACACTGGATGCCAACAATCATAAGAAAATAACCGACCGCAATCAACGCCACCATTCCCACTGTTATATAGTCAAGAATGTAGCTGACCGCAAGTCCTGCAAGCACACTCATTACCGCCGTTATAATGAGCCCTGTTTTTCTCTTAAAAAACGTTGTAATATAGATAAATTTCTTATGATCTTCCTGCTCCATCTTTGTCACAATATAAAACTTTTCCTGCTCCATAATCTTATGACTCCTTTACCTGTTTCCCGCACATATGCTCCGGTTTTAGTTTTAAAAGAAGGGTCTCCTTCGCATAAAGTTCAATTTCTTTTTGAATATACGCCTCATCCTGC
>JAFTVQ010000116.1 GCA_017461865.1 Lachnospiraceae bacterium
CATTTGTATGGCAAGGCAGCAGGGAAGACTGGATGAGATTCCGTATAAGAAAAAGAAAAAGCCACGGGTCATTGAAGAAAAGACGGTGCTTTTATTGAGGGACGGTGAAAAAACACTGATACGCAGGCGCCCGGATACGGGCCTGCTTGCGGGGCTTTTTGAATTCCCGCTTTTTGACGGCCGGTTATCCGAGAAACAGATTAAGCTGGAAGCACAGAATTTAGGATACCATGCATTGTATATAGAGGAGCTTCCGTCTGCGGTACACATTTTTTCCCACAAAGAATGGCATATGAAGGGATGGCTTGTGAAGGTGGAGGAGACCGGCTTTTCCGATGTCCGAAAGGAAGAGGCGGGCTATCATCTTGTCACACCGGAGACGATACAGTCGCAGTATCCGATTCCGAGCGCATTCAGGGCATATACGCCGTATGTGGATGTTGCACTTGGCAATGACAGATTTTTGATGTAAAATCGTTTTAATGTTAAAAAGATAAGAGGTTGCTAGTATGAAATTGTTGACAATCACGGTTCCTTGTTACAATTCACAGGATTATATGAAACGATGCGTAGATTCTCTTTTGGTGGGCGGTGAAGATGTAGAGATTATTATAGTAAATGACGGATCTTCCGATCAGACAGCGCAGATTGCCGATGCATATGCGCTTAGGTATCCGACTATCGTCCGTGCCATTCACAAGGAGAACGGCGGACATGGATCAGCGGTTAACACGGGAATAGAAAATGCCACCGGATTATATTTTAAAGTAGTGGACAGCGACGACTGGGTGAATGAAAAGTCTTACAAGGAAATATTGGGAGCCTTGCATGAATTGGTGGCATCCGGCAACCAGATTGATATGCTTCTTGCGAACTATGTCTATGAGAAAGAGGGAGAAAAGCGTAAAAAGGTAGTATCCTTCCGACGGGCTCTTCCGAAAAATGAAATTTTCACTTGGGATGAAGTACGTCATTTCAAAAAGACTGAATATATCCTCATGCATTCGATTATTTACAGGACAAGACTGCTTCATGAATGTGAACTGGAACTTCCGGAGCACACTTTCTATGTGGACAATATATTTGCCTTCAATCCGCTTCCGTATGTAAAGAAAATGTATTATATGGATACTAATTTTTACCGCTATTACATCGGAAGAGAGGATCAGTCTGTCAATGAAAAGGTGATGATCAGCCGCATTGATCAGCAGATTAAGGTTAACAAGCTGATGGTAGAATACTTTTCGGAGACAAGAATTCCAAACCGTAAGACATATCGCTATATGATTAAGTATCTGGATATTATCACAACGGTTTCTTCTATTATGTTGATCCGTGCGCGCACGGCGGAGGCATTGGAAAAGAAAGAGGAACTTTGGAAATATATCCGCATCACTAATCCGAGACTGTTCCGTCGTCTTCGTTACGGACTTCTCGGTAATGTAATCAATCTTCCGGGAAAAGGCGGAAGAAGATGCAGTGAGGCAATCTATCGTTTGGCACAGAAGGTAATGAAGTTTAATTGATGAGTACGATTATTTTTACAATGACACATAAGGCGTTTACGCCGCCGAAAGATCCGATGTTTGTACCGATTCAGGTCGGAAGAGCGTTGAAGGAGGATTTGGGCTATATAGGAGATGATACAGGGGATTCCATTTCTGCGTGGAATCCTTATTTCAGTGAATTGACCGGAATGTATTGGGTTTGGAAAAACTTTAAAACGGACGGAAATGTCGGGCTGTGCCATTATCGCCGTTTTCTGATTCACGAAAACGGAAAGGTGATTACACAGGAGGAATACGACACGCTGCTTGAGGAGTTTGATTTGGTTACGACTAAGCAGGTAGTGTTGAATAACTCTTATTATGACGGTTATGCAGTGAATCACCATATTAAAGATTTGATTGAAACAGGGCATGTAATCAGGGAGCTGTATCCGGAATATCATGCGGATTTTGAGCGGATTGTACACGGAAACCGAACGTATTTCGGCAATATGATTGTCTGTAAGAAGACATTGTTTGATGCTTATTCCGAGTGGCTGTTTACGATTCTCTTTGAAGTGAAAAAACGTATTGATATCGAACATTATGATAATTACAGAAAACGGGTATTCGGATTTATTTCGGAGATACTTTTGCTGGTGTATGCAGAACACAACAGGCTTAAGGTCTGTGAGTGCAAGGTCGGAATGCCTGAGGAAAAGGTAGAGACAAAAGAAGTCAAAGAGAAAATCAAAGCCTATTTTTGGGGCGGAGATTTCAAAGGCGCGGGAGATTGCTTCAGGGCAGCCCTGCAGAAAAGACCGGACATTCTCATGGAGGCTTCGGATGTGGACGGGCATCTGATGCTGGCGCTGGAAATCATAACGATATGTGAGCAGGAAGACAGAGCGGGTGAGCCTGTTATTTTGGAGAGGATGCAGGATTTTGATGAACTGATAGCGTGGGCCGGAAACTTGAACCGGCTGGCTGAAAATAAAACAAGGGAAAATACGGATCCGGCGCAATGGAATGAAATGTGTGAAAGATATAATATAACATCGCAGGCCTACGAGGTCGCAAAAGTCGTTGCACAGAGAAAAAGAAAATTGTCCATGGCAGACTAGTGAGATAGTTTGCCATGGACAATTTTTTTTGCCGGAACATCCGAAAGGATATAGACCGGTATATAGGTGGCAACAAACAAAATACATGCTGCCAGAACATCGATGATGGAATGCTGCTTTAAAAACAGAGTAGAGAGAACAACGGAGAGACAGATGACAGCCGACAGAGGACGAATCCATTTTACCTGATTCAAAGTTTTATTTTTCCTTATGGCAGCGTGCACGGCCAGAGAGTTAAAACAGTGAATACTCGGCAATACATTGGTTGCAGTGTCGGCCCTGTGCAGAATCAGGACAAGATCCACAAATATGTTGTCTCTGGGAAACTCGGTCGGACGGAGATGAAGCCCGTTTGGATAAAGGTAGGATACGAGCAGGAAAACCGTCATGCCGGTACCGAGCATGGTGCATAATCTGTAATAGTCTTTCCGTTCCAAAAACATGAACAAAACGACGGAAATGCCGATGTAAGCAAACCATATCAGGTAAGGAATAATGAAATATTCACAAAACGGTATATATGCATCAAGAGATGATTCAATAATATGAATCCGCTTTATCGGTCTGCTTTCCAGGTAGGCAAAAGCAGGCATATAAAAAATTCCGTATATAACGGGCAGAAGCACATGCCCGTATTTTTTGATAAAAGGTCTGAGTTTTTTCATGTTTGTCCTTTCGAAGTCTGTTTGGGTGTTTAAGCTTTCCGATAGTTTAATTTCGTGTCTTCCGTGCTGAGTGAAAGATCCGTATAATAACCGCAGATTTCACCGTCCGTGTGAATGCAAAGCTTTTTGGAAGCGGTAATACGGATTTTTTTTGCCCGGTACATATGAATTCCTCTTTGCGTTGTGTGTTTTCCTTTCAGCGCGAGCGGAAAAACAGGCAGAGCCTGCAATGCAGTCAGATTGCTTGCGACGCACACATCCAGCATACCATCTGTGTTATCGGCATCCGGACAGAGCATAAATCCGCCGCCCTCGTACGGAAGCTGCATGAACGAGGCAAAGATGAGACGGTCAAAATGAATCGGCGGCTGATCATCGAGATACAGATCACAGGAGACCGTCTCAAGAGAAATCAGTTGTTTTAAGGCAATGGCACAATAAATGAGTTTTCCGAGGCCAAGCTTATTAAAGAGATTTTTAAACGGAGAGTGCATGACGGCGTCACATGTGGCGGCGTCAAAACCGAAGCCACAACTGACGTTGAAGCGTCGCTTCTTTCTGCCGTATGCGGCAATACCGATATCTGTCTGTCTGGTGACACCGCATTTTTTGAGACCGGCCACCGTATCCATCGGATCGGCAGAGATGCCCAGCGCCCTTGCGCAGTCGTTGCTTGTTCCGGTCGGAAGATAAGAAACGATGGTGTGTTCCATATCGTCGATGGCATTGACGACACAGTTCAGCGTCCCGTCACCGCCGAGTACGATGAGTCGGTTTAAGGATCCGTTGTGCTCAAAAAGCAGCTTATCCGTTATGGATTTTGTGTAGTTTCTCAAATCTTTTTCGGATTTGGTAAAATGTACAATATATGTAATTTTGGCATGGTCAAGTGCCGCCTTTAGGTGTTTCCACTGCTTTCTGGCAAGTCCCGATTTGGAACTTGGATTAACAATTACGTGATACATATTATTACCTCATAAGTTTTGACAGAGTTCTCTGCCTTAGTTGCGGTGTTTTCCGATAAACATAATGATACCACAAACATGTTAAGGCTTCTATAACAAAAAGTAAATTAATAAAAAATTAGGATTTTCAGCATGGACAAAATATGTTATAATCGTGGGCAAGGTGTATGTATAACAAATTACATGCGAAAAGAAATGATAAAATCACACGGGAGGTACAAATATGTATTCTTTAGATGAAGTAAGAAACGTTGACCCGGAAATCGCACAGGCGATTGAGGCGGAGCAGGCAAGACAGAATGACCATATCGAGCTGATCGCTTCCGAAAACTGGGTGAGCAAGGCAGTGATGGCAGCAATGGGCAGTCCGCTGACAAACAAATATGCGGAAGGATATCCGGCAAAGCGTTACTACGGCGGTTGTGACTGTGTGGACGTAGTGGAAGATCTTGCAAGAGACAGAGCCAAAGAATTATTCGGTTGTGATTATGCAAACGTTCAGCCACATTCAGGTGCACAGGCAAACATGGCAGTATTCTTTGCGGTTATGGAGCCGGGTGATACCTATATGGGTATGAACCTTGACCACGGCGGACATTTATCACACGGTTCACCGGTTAATATGTCAGGAAAATACTACAACTGCGTACCTTACGGTGTAAATGATGACGGATTCATCGACTATGATAAAGTAAGAGAAATCGCGCTTGATTGTAAGCCGAAAATGATCATTGCAGGTGCATCCGCTTATGCAAGAAAAATTGATTTCAAAAAATTCCGTGAGATTGCCGACGAAGTAGGTGCGGTTCTCATGGTAGATATGGCGCACATTGCAGGTCTTGTTGCGACAGGACAGCATGAAAGCCCGATTCCTTATGCAGATGTTGTGACAACAACAACACATAAGACACTCCGCGGACCGCGAGGAGGCCTTATCCTCTGCAACCAGGAAGCAGCAGACAAGTTTAACTTTAACAAAGCAATCTTCCCTGGTATCCAGGGCGGACCTTTGATGCATGTGATCGCTGCAAAGGCTGTATGTTTCAAAGAGGCTCTTTCCGATGAATTTAAAGCATACGGAAAAGCAGTCATTGACAATGCACAGGCTCTTTCCAAAGGGCTTATGGACAGAGGTATCAAGATTGTATCCGGCGGTACAGACAACCACTTGATGCTCATTGATCTTACAAACTTTGATTTAACAGGTAAAGCAGTGGAAAAACTGCTTGATCAGGCTCATATTACAGCGAACAAAAATACAATTCCGAACGATCCGAAGTCACCGTTTGTGACAAGCGGTATCCGTCTCGGAACACCGGCGGTTACATCCCGTGGTATGAACACAGAGGATATGGACAAGATTGCAGAAGCAATTGCGCTTGTCATCAAAGGCGGCGAGGAGAAATGTCCGGAAGCTGCGGCTATCGTAGCTGAGCTTACAAAGAAATATCCGCTGAATTAATGTTTGCCGGAGAGTTATTTTTGATGGAATCATCGTAAATAAAAAGGTGTCTCGGGACTATGATTCAAAAAGTCATATCCAGGGACACCTTTTATAGTTGAGTAATTGAAATGCGAGGAAACATATGTTGATTCAAATTCGAAATTGTGCAAAAGAAAACACCTACCGGATTGAAAAAAGTACATCCGCCCTGATAAAGGGTGTAGCGGCTATTCTTATGCTTGTGCATCATATGTACACGTTCCCGGGGTGGGTTGTTGCCGGGGCATACAGTGTAGATCCGGTTTTTGCCCAACTTTTCCGGAATCCGACAAGAATATGTGTGGGAATGTTTGCCTTTATAACCGGGTGGGCATTTGTGCTGAAGAAGGAAAAAACATTGGGCCATGTGCTGCAAAAAATTGCAACGCTCTATACGGAATATTGGGTTGCTTTTTTTGTACTGTTTCTGTTTGCTTTTTCTGCATGTGGTTATCGTCCGGGTGTAGGGACGGTACTTGCGGAAATGACAGGGTTTTCCGGCGAATTGATGCTGTTTTGCTGGTATGTTCCGTTTTGGGCAGCAGCGGTCCTTCTTTTGCATGGTATCCGCAAAGTTTTGGATCAATCCTTTTGGTGGGCACTGCTCGGCGGAATTGTTTTTCCTATTGTCATTTTTGCAGTTGCGGAAAGAATAATACCGGTCAAAAGCATCGCAACGCTTGTGAATCACTTGAAACATTTTTTTCCGTGTGTGGCTGTCGGATATATTTGTTGCAGGTACAACGTGTTTGAAATCTTACGGGTGGCCCTGCAAAGAATAAACCGCCTTATTGTCCTGGTGCTGACGGTTATTCTTGTATCGGTGAGCCGGTACTACATTACAGCTGCCGATTTCATTTACTCGCCGATGCTCATATTCGCCATCGCAAATGCAGTTCAGGGCGGAAAGAAAATAAAAGCAGCCCGGGCTGTGGAAAAGTTATTGCAGATATTCGGGAAATATTCCGCTAACATATGGTATTTACACTGTGTTGTATTCAGCACGGTGACAAACCGGGTTGTGCAACCGTATGTTTATTGGTCTGCCAATCCGTTGGCAAACTTTGTTGGTATGCTTTTCTTTATTCTGCTGATATCGTATGTGTTATCGTTTGTCGACCGCTTTTTTCTGGAATTCATGAGGCGGGTGAAAAATGCATTATTCCTTGACGCTGCCAAGCACGATTCTGGAAACGATGCTCTTTGAAAAAAGCACATATACAATCAGTGTCGGAAGAGTGAACAGAATCATAAACACATACATTTCCGGGCTTCCCGAGGAGCCGCGCGGCGGAGGTCCTTCAAAGAGTGTCGCAATGGTCCGCACTTCCGGCATGATGAGAATCAGGCTGTGCATAAATCCATTGTTCCAGGCTGCGGTAAAAGTAAAAATAAACTGCAGACACAAAGCGGGCTTTATGGCCGGTAAGATCATCCGGTGGAAAATCCCCAGTTCCGAGCATCCGTCAATCCGTGCAGATTCCACAATGCTTTGCAGAGGAATCATCTTCAGATACATCCGCATAAAGTAAGCGGTTGAAGGCGTTGCGATTGCAGGTATAATCAGCGGAACGAGGGTGTTCAACAGCCCGAGATTAAGAGTTAGTTTAAAGAAACCGACGGAAGTTGAAATCTGTGAAAACATCATTGCTGCAATGACGAAATTCCAGAGATGTTTTTTGCCGCAAAAGCGGAACATTTCAAAACCGTATGCGCACATGCTTCCGAAATAAACGGCCAACGTACCGGATGAGAGCGCAACAATGAGAGAATAAATCATGGCAAGGGGAAGCGGACATAGAGAATAACTTTCTCCCACCATGACATTATTGTAGTTTTCTAAAAAATGTCCTTCCGGAATAAGCGTAAAGCCCCGATGTATCATGCTGTAGCTTGTCCGTGTGGAGTTGATGAACATGATGCAAATCGGATATAGGGCAGCAGCACATAGCAAAATGCAGATGCAGTTCCGGAATATAATTTGTTTTGCCCGTTTTGGGTTTTTGCGGATGAAACAAAGGCTACGTCTGCATTCGTCGCATTTTTTTGAAACATAGGCTTTGATAACAGGTCGCATATCCTTTTTCGGAGGACGCGGCCTTTTGTTTATTTTCCGGAGTAAAAAGCTGACAACGTTATGCAGCAAAGCGGCTGACACAATCGAGCATGCAAGTACACAAACAATATAAATTCCGATGCCGGAAAGTTCATCAAAATGCATGATAAACAGATTGTGTATCAGGTAAAGTTCCAGTGATATTTTCCCGAGGAAATCAAGAGCGCGGTTTTCAAACCGGCATTTCAGGGAAATCAGTATCAGCAACAAGACAAAGAAAAATGTCATCGTAAGCTGAGGTCCGAGTGTTAAAAATTTGTCTGCGTATCCTGCGGAGGTTGCACTTTCCGTCCAGTAGCCGTGGTTTGCAAGCATGTATCCGTTTGTATATGTAAAAACGCCGAATCCGGCAACACAGAAAACAAGCATTGCAATGTAGTGTTTCTTGAAGAAATCCAGTACTTTTTCCTCGTTTTGGGCAATAAGAATACCGAAGAAAAAGAGCAAGGTGGAATTATACCACCATTCGCCCTGGAACCAGTAATTTCCGTGGCAAAGCAAGAGGCTTCCGACGGTGAGTGCTGTCAGGAATGCAAAGATACAAACAGTAGCAAGTTTCCGGTTTTTGATACAGCGCATACATATGTAAAATGCAAGGTATATAAATGCAATTTCCACAATGTACCACATGTGTGTGTTGCGCAAAATCCAACCGGTCAGATAACCTGCCCACTCTCCGATGCTGTAGCGCTTTCCCATGCACACATCGACAATCAGGAAGATAAAAGTGCACAGATAGAACGGAATCAGAATGGTAGGGAACCGCTTTTTGAAAAATCCTTTCAGATAGCCTTCTTTTTTTACTGTGCTTTTCATCAGTCCGTAGCCGGAATAGAAGAAAAAGGCGCCGACGAAACAAACGCCGAAATTTTCCAACACTTTGAAAATGCTTGCGTTTTCTGCGCCGATGGTTTGCACAAGATGATGCATCACGATGAGCACGGCAAAAAATCCGAGGAGTGCTTTTGATTGTTTTAAGCCCAGAGGCTCCTTTTGCCATGCGCCGTAAATTTCACTTTCGTCAATTTCTCCTCTTTCGAGCATACGAAGATCTTTGGCACTCGGAACATAATCGTCATCCTTGATTTTCATTCCACAAAGAAGAATATAGCCGAGCGGAAGAATGAGAATCCATATGGAAAAGCTGAAGGTTTTTGCCAAATCCGAAAATGATTTTTTTACTTCTTTTACACCGGCGGTGGCATTGCCTTCAGAAATGCTTTTCAGAACCGGAAGCATATTGTTGTCCAGTGATTTTAACTGCGACTCTGTGTCAAAGGCTTCTACGTCATAGTAGTAGCAATTGAAAAAGAGATGTTTGTCGCCGATGACAGTTGTGTATTTGGTATATAACGAGTAATCACGGTGGACGTCTTCGGAATACGAGGTAATTTCTTTTTCGAAGGTGTAGTCTCCGATGGTAATTGTCTCACGGCCGATGAGTTCATAATTCTCCGGTGCTGTGTTGTCCGGGTTAGTGAAGGCTACAGGGGCATCACTGCTGTCTGAAATATAGAGTTCCAGAAAATTTTGCCAGGTATCGTCGATGAGAAGGAAAGAAACATTCATTTTTTCCATTTCAGAACGCAGGCCTTGTCTGTTGTCTTTGAAAAAACGTGTCCAATTCCGGTTTGTTTCAAAGGAAATGTCAGCATCTTTGACATAGGTAATAGTTTTGCGTCCGGCGTATACAGTCTTTCCGTGTTTTGATTTTTCTTCTTTGTTTCCCTCCAGATTTCCGGTTAAAATGACGGAAAGGATTGATATGAGCAGGAGGATGAGCACGGTATGTGTGCTCCATTTAAAAGGTATTTTCATGCGGAGTACCTATTCTTTCTTTTCTAAAACAAATAGTTTAATTTTATTAATTATAGTTGCAAAAATCACGGTGGCGGTCAAGACGAGAATGATAAAAATCCGAATGTCCCGCATAAACCACTTCGAAAAACATAAGATGAAAACATTTTCCAATAAAATCAGTTCTAAAGATATTTTCCCTAAAAACTTCATACATTTGTTGTGCAGACGTACTTTCATGAGTACAAGCAACAGGAAAATTTCAAACGAGATAACCATAGGAAGCTGCACCGAAAAGGTCAGCAGTTTGTCAAAATACCCTCTGCTGAATTCTGTTTCCGTCCAATATCCGTGGTGTATCAGCATATATTCCGTGCCTTGCCATAAAACAAGGAAGATGGCGGCAAAGCCGATAAGCAGCCGATTGTAATATTTTTGTGCAAATGGTATGAGCGTTCTCCGGAATTTTGCAAGAAGCATACCCAAAAGAAACAAAGGGGTAGTATTGTACCACCATTCACCGTGGAACCAGCTCATTTGTGTGCCTGCGTCATTTAAGTCATGCCCGAGAAGGAAACTTACGGTTATCATTCCCAGGACAATGACTGTCATGGTGATGTATTTTGTTTTTTCGCTGCGCAGATAGCGGAAGGTAACAAAAAAGGCCAGATAAAGCAACATGATTTCAACGGCAAACCACATGTGATCATTGAGCAGAATAAAACCTAAAAATGCGAGAAGCAGTTCCTTCATGGTTAAACGGTTACCTAAAAGCAACGTTGTAGTCATATACGCATAGTTGCAAAGAAAGAAAGGCAGCAGTACTGTGCAAACTCTTCGAAAAATGAAAGTTTTTAAATAGTTTTCTTTTTCTTCATGGCTGACAATCAGTCCGTATCCTGAGAACAGAAAGAAAAAACCGACAATCAGAACGCCGATATGCTCTAAGAGGAGGAGTTCATCATTGTAACCCGGAAGCATCCAGAAGATAATTACGATATGGTGTATCAGAGCACAAAATGCAAAGTAACCGGCAATTCCTTTTGTTATCTTCAGTGAAAACGGATCTTCATGAAATTCCTTTCTTCCGGCAATTTTTATGCCCGGAAGCAGAAGCAACAGGGATATTATTACAAAAAAATAATTAACAAAATTCATTGCTTTGTCACCTCCTTGTATGTATTGCTGAGTGTTTCGATTAAATGTTGCCATTCGGCCGGAATATTCTCGGCATCCTCAGCCATTTGCCCGAGCGCTTTTTCCGGATGTTTGAAAACTTCTTTGTTTTCTTCTGTCACCTCGGTCTCGTAGGCTTTTTGGTAAATGTCAGGTACATTTTCAGGTTGCCGGGAAGAGGCCGGGAGATTGATAATGTTTAATATAATGGAAATCAGAAGCATGAGTGATACGCAGCATAAAAGAATGATGGATTTGCTTATCACATGCTTTCTTTGGATTTCACGGTCAGATATATGAAGCGAATTATCCAATGCTTCCTGAGCCAATTCGACAGGGATTGTCTCCTTGTTCGGCAGCCGTTTTCCCTGCAGAAGTTCCATGACGCTGACATCAAATGTATCCGACAGCGGTTCTAATAAGGAAATGTCCGGGAAGCTGAGACCGCGTTCCCATTTGGAGACCGCCTTATCTGTGACACCGAGTTTTTCGGCCAGCTCTTTTTGGGTCATATTTTGTTCTTTGCGGAGCTGCGAAACAAACAGTCCGAGTTTTTCTTTATCCATATGCGTTACCTCAATCTTTTTCCGTAATCTTAAACTAACATAATAGTTGCATGTGGGCAACCGACTGTCGGTAGAGTCGCCGGGAATCACCATATTGTTGCGTGGAAAAGGTCAATAAGTTATAATCAGATAAACTAAGAGTAGATACAGTGAGAGGTAAATGCATGTCTCAGCAAAAGAAAGGTACATATGAAATATATACTTCCATGTCGGAAGAACTGATTTTGGAAGAACTTGGGCAGATGAAGCAGAAATTTATACCGGCTGCGAAGCTGCATGCAAACAGATTCCTTTTGATGTCGCAGCCTCCGAAGGGGCGCAGAAGAACGGGAGGAATGGTACAGCTGGAGGGCAGTATTTGTCAGCAGGACGAAATGCGATGCCTGCGTATAAAAACATGCAGCGGCGTCGGGTTTGTTGTAGGACTGTCCGCGGCGATTTTCTTCCTGTGTGTGATTGCCGTGTCGGTTCCGGCAGCAGGATGGAAAACGGAGATTTTGTTTCCGATGATCTTTTTGCTTGTTTTGGCTGCGAGTTTGTTTACTATGAAGAGAAGTGACAGCATTGCGGCAGAAAAAATTCTGCGTGAACATTTTGAAGGAACGGACCGGGTCACGGAATTTCAATACACGACCGGTTATAGCCCGGAGCAGTGTATGGAATTTATGAAGCATGACAACGAGAACGATCTGTATGAGTATGAATGGCGGCAAGAAAAATCTTTCGGAGCTCTGATTATCAAAAATTACAAAAGACCGGACCGGATTCAAGATTTTGACGGCAGACCGGAGTGGGGATTTGTGGTCCGCTTCCGTCAGCAGCCGGGCGGCAACGGTACGGTGGTTGAAGTAAAGCTTGTTCCGACGGAGAAGCTGCCGTACATTCACAATAAAGAGAAAATAGATAGATTTTTTGAAAATAAATTAGGGGCTATTGCTGAGGGATGAAATACTCCAAGAAGCAATAGCTTCTTTTTCTTTTGTGTCGGATATATGGAAAATAGTGTTTGCGGCGAGGGTATATGCCAGGTGATTGCGTTTTAATACCCGATTTTGAGTGCCTTTTTGCATGAAAATTGCTTTTTTGGATATTAGGAAGAAAAGATAAGGAAAATACCCACAAAAATAAAAAAGTCTGGGTGTAATGTGGCACAAAATTTGCATATACCCGGGGGAAGAATCCAGAGAGGAAGAGCAGAGGAAAGAAAGAACAGGGGGGAGGTCAAAAGAAGCAAATTGCCCGGATTGTACCTGCAAAAATACACAAATCACCTTGCTTATATTTGGTAATTATGCTATTATATCTTTCGGTGACAAACAAGTGTGCGCGATAGACGAACACGCAAAGACAACTGTTCGCCAAGCAAAGACATATCGCGCAGAAACACAGAAACCCATCGGATGCGAAACGCAGACACGAGGTGAAACAATGAAACAGACGACCGAATATTTCGTGGTGAAGCAGAAAGCGCTGCCCGAAGTACTGCTCAAGGTGGTGGAAGCGAAGCGTCTGATTGATTCGGGGCGGAATATTTCCGTACAGGAAGCCGTTGACCGGGTCGGAATCAGCCGGAGTTCCTTCTATAAATATAAAGAAGATATTTTCCCGTTCCACGACACGGCGACCGGTACAACGATCACGCTGACGTTCCAGATGGATGATGAGCCGGGACTTCTCTCGGATGTACTCAAGACGATTGCAACGTTCGGTGCGAACATCCTGACCATTCATCAGAGTATACCGATTAACGGTGTGGCATCTCTTTCCATCAGTGTACAGGTTCTTCCGACGACGGGAGATGTGTCGAAGATGGTTGATGCCATGGAGCAGCAAAAGGGCGTTCACTACGTGAAAATAATAGCTAAGGAGTAAAGAGAAATGGTAAAAATTGCAGTATTGGGATACGGTACAGTAGGAAGCGGTATCGTAGAAGTAATCAAGACAAATCAGGAATTGGTAAATAAAAAA
>JAFTVQ010000117.1 GCA_017461865.1 Lachnospiraceae bacterium
ACAAAGAAACGCTGATTTTTAGCATCGAAATTAGCATTAATTCCTGCTTCTTTAAGTTTAGAAACAACATCACTGACTTTACTTGATCCTGTCAATGAAATATCTTTCTCTGTTCCGTCTCCGAGCTTAACTTTTAAGCTCACTGTCTCATCCGCACCGATTCCCGTCAAATCAGAAAGCGTGCTGCCTGTACTCACTCCCTCAAGTTCCGCTCCTGTCAGGTAACCGGATTTAGCAAGCGAATTTACTTTTAATGTCTGTACACCATCCGTTGCTTCCGCACTGGCCACAACTGACGCAATTGAGTCGTTGGACGACGTAGTTTTCTTCTGTGTATATGCAGAAGAAAAACGCATATTACTGATGGTGGAAGAATACATGTTGTAAATCTTACTGTTTAATGTCTTCCAAGCATCCATTTTCCACGAAAGCTTGGTCTGTGCCTTCACAAGGTTGTTTTTCTTTGTACTCTGGGCAGATACGAGTTCGGAAATGATGCTTTCCGTATCGAGCCCGGAGTTCATACCCGTAATTCTAATTGGCATACCATCAGCCTCCTATCTTTTTTCATCAACGAGAATCCCTGCCATCTCCCATACTTTCGCTATCATATCAAGCGTCTTTTCCGGTGGCAGTTCCTTGATTACTTTTTTCGTGTCTTTGTCCACAATCTTAATCGTTACACGGTTGGTATCATCATGAAAACCGAAGACAGCTTCTGAATTCTCCATCTTCTTATTCATCTGATCTACCGCTTTTTTCAGTTGCTCGTTGGACGGCTGATTCTGATTTCCATATGCACCATTCTGTCCGGAAGATTCCCCCTCGGACTCCTGTACGCGGGCAATACCCTGTGTCATCGCGTCCAGTTTGGCGCCTGTTTCCAGTGCGATCGCATCCGTGCTCTCAGCAACCGGTTTGACTACTTCTACAGGTTTCATACTCTGTGCCTGCAGTGTCATCATACTTCCAATTGGTTCAATTGCCATAATATCCACCTCCATGTGAAAAAAATAATTTGACCTAGTTATACTTTAACTTATTTATCGTCAAAAATAAATAGGAAATTAACCTTTTCACACAACAAATTAACAAAAAAATCCTAAAACAGATCTTTCAACGCATCCAGACCTGATACCTGCATCGCTTCTTTGTTTGCCTCCTGAATCTGGATATAAACCTCTTTACGATATACCGGCACTTCCTTCGGTGCTGCTATACCTATTTTTACCTGATCACCTTTCACTTCAAGAATTGTGATTTCAACATTGTTATTGATAACGAGTGCCTCGCCTTTTTTACGTGTCAATGCCAGCATATCATTCACCCGCCTTTCTGTTTTTGACAATATCATAAATCGGGAATTTTACCTGATACTCATCACCCTCTGTGATTACCTGGCAGGCTTTTCCGTTTGATGCATTAATCACAATCGGTCCGCGAAGATTTACACTCATCTGTGTCAAATCACTCGGAACGGTAACCGTTACGAGAACAAGCATATTTTCCGGATCAAGACCACCGATCGGTTTCAAAAGTTCATCCTCCACCTTCGGATTGTAGCTATCCATAATATCAAGCGGATTCATAACCGGAATCGCAAACTGCGGCTCCTGCATGGACTGCAGCCACTGGATTCCTCCCTGTTTTTCCGTGTCATGAATCAATGCGAACGTCGTCAACTCCGGAAATCCGACAATACCGTTTACAAAGTGGATCAATTTGTCATCCTCGATACTGATAAGCCCAAAAATTCTTGTATTTACTTCCATACCCTTTTCTCCTTTTCTTTTTATAAGTAATTCAAAAGTGTCGTCTGGGAAATCTTACCGGTAGCCATAAGGGCTGCCTGATAAGCCAGCTCCACACTTGATAAATTAACCGCCACTTCTGTTAAATCCACATCTTCATTCTGGGATGATAATGTCTTGAAATTCACTTCCTGTTTCGCGAGACGGTTTGCCACCAACTCTACTCTCGAACTTCTGTTACCGGTCGCCGTGAGCGCTGTATTGGCCAGATCCAAATGTCCCTGCATGTTGCTGATGTTAGCTTCAAACAACTTCTGCATTTTATCTGTCAGGAATGTATTGGCCTTCTTCGCTGCTGCCAGGCGATCCTTAAGTTCCTGATTGTCCGGATCGGATTTTATCATGGTTTCCAGTGTGGCAACATTTTCTTCCATGGCCTTAACATCTTCTACCGCATTAATCAAATCGTCCACATCGCGGGAAAGATTCGTAGAAAAAAGTTCACTCGCCAGTGTATTAACTCTGACATCCTGGTTAAATCCAACATCATAGGAAATAAACTGGTTGGAATTGTCATCTGTTGCGCCTGTCAGATAACCCTCATTATATGTGATGCCATCCGATTCACAGTAGAAATAATGCTCCGGACGAATATCACTCTTGGCAAATTCAGTTTTTTCGTAGGTAACACGAATTTCTCCTTCATCGACATCCATTGTCGCCGGATCGTCAATGACACTTTTGAGCGTCTTGTATGCGTCTTCAGACAGGATGAGCTCACCCGTCTCCGGAATGTAAACCACACCTTGTGCAGAACTTTCTGCGCTCAGATATGGATCCTGCGTCGTACTGTTAAGAGAAATAATTTCCGGCGTGTATGTACTCAAATTCCCCATTTCATCGTAAAAAGAAATCGTCGGCGCCGTATCCGCAGAACAGTTCTCGTAGGCAAGTCTCAAACGGTACACTTGGTTGGTACTGATTTCCTGTTCCATTGTTCCGAGCGTTTCCGCATTCGCCTCGGTCATTGTATCCAAATCGGCTGTATCCACATATGTGATTTCATCCAACGCATCCGCCGTAAGCTGCTCGGTAATTGTGTATGTCTTTTCCGTCTCTACACCAAAGGTAAGCGGTGTATCTGTCCGGTACCCGGTAAATACAAATCTGCCTGCGTAATCCGCATCACCCGTCGCATAAACTTCCTGTTGAAGAGCTTTCAGATTGTCAAGAATCTTATCTCTGTCATCCGGTGTTTGGAAACCGGCTGCTCCCTGTGTACAGTTGGAATACATGTCCGTTACAATCTCGATAACCGTACCGATGGCACTTTCGGTAATATCCAACCAGGATTCTGCATCCGGAATATTTTTCGTGTAATACTGGCTGACCTGATTTAAATTGGTACGGAGGCGCAGCGCACGGATTGCAACAACCGGATCATCCGAAGGCCGATTGATCTTAGACCCTGTCGCCAGCTGTGTATTTAATTTATTTTCCAAAACTTTATTGTTATTAATATTGGTAATGGAATTCTGTGAAATAATCTTATTTGTTATTCTCATAGGTAACCTCCGGTCTGTAAAACTCTCAACCTATATATTATATCGGCTGTTTTGGCTACTTACTAAACACCTGTCTGAAGAATCAATCTGTCATACACTTCCGTCAAAACCTGTATCATCTGGGAAGCAAGGTTGTACGCATGTTGGAACTGGACGAGATTCAGAGATTCTTCATCTGTATCCACTCCGCTGATAGAAAGCCGCTGCGTATCAATAGTCGCTCCGATGTTCTGATAGCTCGCATAGAATGAATTGGCACTGCTTGCATTCAACGAAATATCAGAAAGAATACACTGCAGAAAATCACCTGCGTTACATCCGCGGAAACTCATCACATCTTTGTTTGTGCGGAGATCATTCAAATCATCGATAACGTCATATGCTTCCTGTCCTGTTCCTTTACCTGTGTGTGTCGCAAATAATTCGGAATCTTCCAACATCTCCTTATTGATAGCAAAATTCGATGCCGTCAAATAATAATAAGTATCATCTGTGCTGGAAATCGGTGTCCCCGCCACTTTATTTCTGGAATCAAGGAATTTTCTCTGTGTGACATCCGTCGCCTCGTTAGCCACAAACAGCACATCCGGAGTATTTCCGTATCCATCCACGGCACCATCCTGCGTGAGAATGCGGTTAAACGCTTCCGCAAACGTACGTACCCACTCGTTAAGCTGTTCCTGATAATACGGAATCCCCTGATAATCAATGGCATTGCCGACTGCAACATCCTTACCGATACGACTGGAATTCGGCTGATATGAATTTTTTGCCAAATCGTCGCTGATTTCAAAAATGTACTGTGTGATATCGCCGTTATCGTCATATACCACATCAAAAGTATCATAATAAAACACTTGATTTCCGACTTGCATTACACCGCCGTCATCAGAAAGTGTACATTTATTCAAATCTCTAAGGTAATCAGCCGTAATATCAATTGTCACTTCGTTTTTTCCTGTATCAGGATTCTTATCGATAGCAGAAACAACTCCCTTGAAATTTTCGCCGTTGTTTCCGTCTCTCATGGCAATCAGTCCCTGAAGCTGTCCGCCGATCAGCGTACTTGACATATAAAAATCATTGCCGTTTTTCCATTTGATATCAAAAAGTCCGAGTGCGTCGGATTGATTTACCGCCTCATAACTTGCTCTCGCCACGCATTCCAGCTCATTGTACTCGCCGGTATCCACCAGAATCTGTCCGCCTGCAATCTGAACGATGTAACGTTTCGCTCCCGTGTCTTTTCCGTTGTTCGCATCGATAATCGGCGTCTCCCTAACTTCGACACTGGTCACCATGGACAGTTTATCCACAAGGAGATCTCTCTGGTCTCGAAGTTCATTCGCTGTCGTTCCCGTCAGTTCGATAACGTTAATCTGCTGATTCAGCGACGCAATCTCTCTTGCATAGGAATTAATTTCATCTACTTTATTTTTAATTTCCTGATTGACATCCAGCTGCATCTTTTCCAGATTTTCTGCAACGGTATTAAAATAGTACGCAAGATTGTTGGCAAATCCGATAAACTGGGATTTTGTCGTTGCATCACCAGCATTTTTCTGTACTTCGGCAAGCGCACTGTACATATCATTGAAAATCGTCGTAAATCCTTCGATGGTCTTATCATCGCTGAACAAATCTTCAATCTGCTGCATATAATACTGCTTTTCTTCGTATTCTCCGACTTTCTGATTGTTGTTCCAATATTTAAAATCATAGAAGGCATCTCTGTTACGGTCAATGGCGATTGTATCTACGCCTGAACCGGAACATCCGTATGTCGTATATGTACGAAGCGCATCGCTGGCCTGTTGGGTTACCGTCTGTCTGGAATATCCTTCCGTCTCAACATTGGCAATATTGTTACCGGTGGTATTGAGTGCAGCGTTGGCTGCCGTAAGTCCCGTATATGCTATATTCAATCCAAAAAATGTAGAACCCATCTAAATACCCCCTTTAAGCTCCGAGTGTGTTAAGAATATGCTCAAGCATCTCATCAATCACATTGATATATCGGCTTGATGCATTGTAGGCATTCTGGAATTTAATCATATTGTTCAGCTCTTCATCGTCAGATACGCCGACGATCTGCTGTCTTGCATATTCCGTGGAATCCACGGTCGCCTGCTCGTTGGTGTAAATGCTGTTAAACACCGAACCTGTATTTGCCACCTGGCTGACAATGCTGGAATAATAATCCACCAAATTGGTTTTGGTCGTTACGTTCGGATTTAAGTTGTAATCTTCTGTTTCAAATACTTTCTGCAGCTCAGCTGCCGTCTCATAATCTTCTTTGGCATCCATCTTGATAAATCCGAGTTTGGTCGGTTCTTTTACCAGATCCGGATTCACTATAAGATTGGCTATCGTAAACAGCGTATCTTCTTTTCCCTGCGTCAAATCTTCCCGGATTAAATCACCGTTTGCATCGTACTCATCACTTGCAATTCGTTCAAACAGCTGGATTACCGATCCGTCTTCGTTGCGGAGATAGGTGCCTCCTTCTTTTATTGCAGCATTTTCAAGCACCTCATTTATCTTTGTAATGATGTTGTGGATCAGATTATCAAATTCCGCTTCCACATTCATTAAGATGGAAGAAGCCACTTCATCATTGTATTTTTCCGCATCCAAAAGATCCGTGTAATCTGCTCTGTGTGTACCTCTGGCAAGAAGCATTCCCTTAAGACTTCCGATGTCGGTATTCGCCTCTGTAGAGATCGTCTGCATCATATCGTACACTTTACAGTTATCGATCTGATATTTGAATGTTCCGTCTTCCTGCGGAATTTTCTTGGCATCCGTCAGCCAGAACGGAGTGTAGAATCCTGTCTCTTCATCCACATCCATACCGATCTTAAAGGTCATGGCACGATTCACAAGCACGTGTCCCTCAAACTTGACCGTTACACCGCCCTCTAAATCTTCTGTGTAATCAATATTTCCAAGTCTTCCGAGATCATCCAGTATTTTATTCCGCTCGTCGCGAAGATCGTTCGCTTTCTCGACGCCGGCCGCCTCAATACGGATAATATCGTTATTCAACTGAAACAGACGCTCTGCGTAGCCGTTTATCTTATCCACTTCGCCGCTCAGCTGTACATTTAAATTATCCTGATAATTGGAAAGCGCACTGTATACATTGGATGCCTGTTCCACGAACTGGCTGGCTCTCTGAATCAGGAGCCCCTGTGTTACGGAACTGGCCGGTTGCTTCGCAAGCTCCTGCACCGCTTCCCAAAGATTATTCAATGAATTACTAAAAGACTCTCCTTCCAATTCACCAAGAAGAGTCTCTACTTCAGTTAAGGTATTGTATGATACTTCATAAAATGCACTGCGGCCGGATTCTCTCCGGTAAGTCTGATCCAGGAAGTAATCCCTTACCTGTCTCACATCCGCATAGCAAACACCGAGTCCCGTCTGCTGATTCGCAATTGACTTCGGGTTAACGGACAAAGTATTATACTGTCTATCACTTAATAAAGTCTGCTGTCTGGTGAAACCTACGGTATCTGCATTGGACAGGTTGTGTGCAACCGTATTCAACGCATTTTGTCCCGTCTGCAAACCGGACGCGCCGACATATAAACTTCCAAATAATGACATGTAATCACCCCGTTACTATTGTTTGGCATCAAATCTTCCGGATGGCACTCCCATCAGATTTCCGGCACTCATGGCACCGCGATTGTACTCTGCAGTCTCCGGCGCCGCTTTCAAGCCTCGCACAAGATTCAAGTCGAATTCCACCAGTTCCAACGCATTTTGCAAAAGTTCTTTGTTCTGGGCATTGATTCTGGCCATGTTTCTCGTCGTCTCATGAAGTGCATCCTTTACTTCGGTAAGACGTTTTTGCTCCGCAGGTCTTCCTGCAAGCATATCGATAATTTTGCCAAGCTTTAAGGTTTGAACATCCATGTTCATTACATTGGCTATATCCCGCATTGCCTCTTCTCTTTTTTTATCAAGGGCATTGATGCGGTCCACCTGTTTCTGCTCCTCCTCCGTGATGGCAGAAAGTGACACGACATCATTCGATACAATAATGCGTGTCTTTTTCATGGACAATTCCAGCAGCGCTTTGTACTCGTTATTCTCTTGTTCCAGAACATCCATCAATGTTTCCATCAAACTTGCCACTGGTACTTCCTCATTTCTGTTTGGTTTTATCCCCGGTTTCGACAGGGAAGCATGATTTTTATATCATGCCTCCACTATCCAAGAATTGAACTGTACTTTTCTAACAGTCTGTCTGCAAAATCACTTGCAGAAACATCATACGTTCCATTCTGCACTGCTGTTTTAATCGGAGCTATCACATCTTCTCTGATGTCAGAAGCAGAAGCAACTGCTTTCTTAGCTACCTGGAAATCTTTTCCTGCATTGGAAATTTCAACAGCATCTGAAAAACCGGCTCTGGTTGGTTTTGCAGCACTTTTTACCTTTGTGTTGTTATAAAGCTGCGTCACCTGAGTATAAGCATCTATACGCATACATACTCCTCCTTCCATGGGTTTTATACTTAATTTATCGGATGATTCACGAATTACTTTAGGGGAAAATAGAGGAAATTTGAATTTATTTTGTTATTTAAGAAAGAGATATATTATTTTCTGCAGTCACGCTTGCGCTCCGCGAAAGGCGCAGCGGCACTAAGCTCGGCGCCGCCTCGCTAAGGGCCGGCGTCTTTCGAGGGATGCAAAAATAATATATCTCTTTTTCATAAACAGCATACTATATTCGATTTCCTACTCATTCTTTCAGAATTTCATTTGCTTTCTGTTTACGGGCAGGTATCATATGTTCCGCAATACACATGGCTGCAGTGGCATAAAGAATTCCAAGCACAATTCCGCCCAGCACATCAGTCGGATAGTGAACCCCCAGGTAAAGGCGGGAAAAAGCCATAAGAAATGCATATACCATCGCCGGAATCCCGACTTTGGCCGGAAACTTCCGAAACAGAACCCAAGCCGTCGCAAATGCTGCGCTGGAGTGTCCGGACGGAAAAGAAAAATCATGCGGTTTTGCAATGAGTATATTCAACCCTTCTATCAGCTCATAGGGGCGTGTCCGCGCCGCCAAAGGCTTAATCAGTACATTTGTAAAGATAAGCGAAAGAATGAGCGACACCGCACATGTGACACCTACCTTGCGCGTCTTTTTGAACGCCAGCAAAAGACAGGTGATTGCAATCCAAATCAGGCCGGCATTGCCTGACGTTGTGATAAACTTCCAAAGCGGAGTGAAAAATTCACTCCGCAGATTTTCCTGGATCCATAAAAGGATACTTCCATCTAAATTCAGCAAAAATGTAATCCATTCTGTCATGAAAAAACTCCCATAACTTTAATATAATCTTCCGACTTGTCGCGCATGATATGAAATCCCCGCATCAATTCGTCCAGCGCAAATTTGTGAGTAATCATCTGCTCCGGATTAATTTTCTTTTGCGATAATTTTTCCAACACGTAATGCCAATCATCGTCTTCTTCACCGGTAAACGATGAATTCCACGTTCCTTTCACCGTGAGCTGATTGCGAAGAATTTTCCAATATACTGTTTTTTCAAGCATCATATCGGAATGCGGATTCCCGACGAGCATTACACTTCCGCCCGGCGCCGTCAAATCGATTGCCTGCGAAAATGTTTCACTCTTTCCGACACATTCAAAAAAAACATCAACGCCGTGCCCTGCCGTATGTTGCCCAATCCACATTTCAACATCTTCCTCGCGAATGTCGCAATAACATTCCGCCGGAATTCCGAGCGACAGTACCCTATCTTTTTGAAATCCCTTGTTCCCTATCACAAGGATGTGTTCTATTCCCACACTCCTTAAAAACATTGCAAGAAACAGTCCTATGGTCCCAAGACCGCAAATCGCAACATAATCCTCTCTTTTAACCTCCATCGCGCGCATCGCATGAACTGCAACCGCCATCGGTTCCAGCATTGCTGCCGCCTCATATGAAACACTGTCCGGCAATTCGATCAGGCACTCCTGCGGGACTGCCACATATTCCGCAAACGCACCATCCCTACGGGATCCGAGGTAATCGTAATGCCTGCACATTTCATACTGCTTATTCATGCACGGTCCGCATTTCCTGCATGGAATCAGCGGAAAAACTCCGACCGGTTTCCCCATCCACTCTGAATCCGTTTCCACGCCAAGCTCCACTACTTTTCCCGAAAACTCATGCCCGATTACTATCGGATGTACATGCGCTCCCGTCTGATAAGCTCTCGGAATATCGGAACCGCAGATACCGGCAGCCTTTACTTCCACAACAACTTCGCCGGCTTTCGGGACCGGTTTATCTATCTCTTCTTTTTGAAACTCATTAATTCCGCGTAATACGTATGCTTTCATTTGTCATTCTCCACCAATTGCCGGAAACGTTCCAAATCCGCCCGGGTCGTAACTTTGAAATTCCACTCATCGCCCGGAACAGTCACAATATCCATTCCGGCCAAAATCGCAGGCTCCGTCGAACCGTTAATCCCTAAAATTTTATCAGGAAAAAGTCTCTCGTTTGCCCGATAGTATTTTCCGTAAACAAACAACTCCGGCGCCTGACCGGCAACTACTTCCCTGCGTTCCAAAAGAGAGGTAATTGTCCTTCCGTCCTTGCTCAAATAAACCGTATCTTTCATCGGAAGCACCGGAATTACTCCGTCATGCCCTTTCACCGATTTCAGATAATCGCTGATCATTGCCATTGTCAGAATCGGTCTGGCTGCATCATGGATAAACACAACCGACTCCTCATCCGCAATATCACGTATATCCCTTAGCGCATTCCAGATGGATAATTGACGATTTTCTCCCGGTTGCGAAAATCCCTTTACTTTCTCCATATCAACATGGGCACAAATATAATCTCTCCACATTTCATCTGCCACAATCCAAATTGCATCAATCCCTGAATGCACACTCAACCCCTGCATACTATATGCAAGAATCGGCTTGTTATTCACTTCTATATATTGCTTCGGCCTATCGGCACCAAGACGCGTTCCGGTTCCGCCGGCCAGAATAATTGCTATGTTCATAGATACTCCTACCAGTGTCAATATCTTTTAAAACTTCAATTTATGTATGTCAGCCAGCACTTCCCCGTATGGCTTTCCTTTACCGAACAAAAGCGTAGTTCCCAGCACAAATCCGTTGACGCCTTTCGGTGCATATTCCATAATCTTTTCTGCACTGCAGGCACCATCCCAATAAATATCAAAATCCATCTCCTGCCGAAGTTCCAAGAGTTTATCAATTTTACTTCCGACATACGGCAGATACATCTGACCCGCATTTCCCGGATTTACCGACATGACAAGTACTTTTTTTACGATGGTAAGCATCATCATAACCGTTTCCACACTGGTTCCCGGATTGATTGCAATACCCGGAATCATTCCTGCATTAATTATTTTCTGCAACGTCGTCGATGGATGGTATTCCGCCTCCGGATGGATATACACAGTATCACCGGGGCGAAGACGTTCCAAAAAGAGCTGTATATTATTGTTCGGATGTTCAATCATCAAATGAACATCCAATGGCTTTTGCGTAGCGCTAGCAATAAATGCCATGTCATTTAATGACATCGCAAAATTCGGCACATAACGACCGTCCATAATATCAATATG
>JAFTVQ010000118.1 GCA_017461865.1 Lachnospiraceae bacterium
ATAATTAAATCCAAAGACAATACCAGCGGAGTGCTTGGAAATTATGAATGCAGCTATTGTCTCGGTCTTTTTTCTAAGATTGCCGGTATTGCGGAAGACGACAGCTTTGCGGATATGCCAACATGGTATGAGAGCGTGATGGACCGCATGGAAGGATATGAAACCGGGGACGCACAGCTTGCAGAGGTAATCCGGATGATGCGTGCGTACGAGCCGTCGCAGGAAGTGGACGAGCAGATGAGAGAGCTTTATCATATGGGACTTGCCGAAAATCGTATGTGGCAGTTGTAGCGGGGGAACAGAATGAAATTTTTGCATATTTCCGATCTTCATATAGGAAAACAGCTTTACGGATACAGCCTGTTGGAGGATCAGTGGTACGTTCTGGGGCAGGTGCTGGATATCATGGAGAAAGAATGTCCGGATGCGATTTTGATTGCAGGAGACATTTATGATAAGGCAATTCCGGGAGCGGAAGCGGTCAGGCTGTTTGACCGGTTTCTGACAAAAGCTTCGGAAATCCGTCCGAAGACTGCTGTTTTTGTCATTGCCGGAAATCATGATTCCGCCCGTCGTATTGACTTTGCGGGAGATATTCTCTGCCGGGAGCAGATATATATTGTCGGAACACCGCCGGAGAATTCCGAGCAGAATATAAGCAAGGTGACGTTGACGGATGCATATGGGGAAGTGGATGTTTATATTCTTCCTTTTTTCAAACCGGGAAATTTACGCGGTCTGTTTACAGAAGAAGAAAACGAAAGTTATGTAAACTTGTCAAAAGAGAGTGGAAGAAGCGAATACGATATATATTTTGAAAAACTTCTTGCGCGGGAGAAGATTGATTTTAACAAAAGGAATATTATGTTAACCCATCAGTTTTATCTGCCGGGAAGCGGGACGATTGAAAGAACAGATTCGGAGATTGTGACGGTCGGAACGATTGACAATATATCTGCGGAGCAGCTTTCGGCATTTGAATATGTGGCGATGGGACATATTCACAGACCGCAAAATTGCGGAAGTGAGCGGATGCGTTACTGCGGAACTTTGATGCCGTATTCACTCAGCGAAGAGAAAGATGAAAAATCGGTTACAATGATTACGCTGAATGAAAAGGGGACAGCGCCGGAGATTGAAATGATTCCGGTGAAGCCGCTGCGCGGAGTAAGAAAAATAAAGGGAACCAAGCAGGAAATTATTTCCGCAGCAGAACGTGAGAAGGAAAAAGCAGATGATTATGTGTCCATCACGGTTACGGATGAGCAACCGGGACGTTTTGTGCGTGAAGAACTCGGAAGTTATTTTTCGCATATTTTGGAAATCAGGTTTGAGAACAGCCATATCAAAGAGTTGATCGGCGAGGGAAGCGATGCGCCGCTTTGTGAGGATTATTTTGAGATGTTCGGCCGGTTTTATGAAATGAGAAACGGTATAACCATGAGTGAGCAGGAAAAACAAATTTTGGCACATCTGCTCGGTGAGACGGAGGAGGAAGAAGAATGAAACCGATATCATTGACGATTTCTGCCTTTGGCTCCTATGCAGGATGCGAAAAGCCGATTGATTTTTCCGGTGTTTCGGAAGGAATATTCCTCATCAGCGGTGATACCGGCGCGGGAAAAACAACGGTGTTTGATGCGATTACGTTTGCTCTTTACGGTATGACCAGCGGTGCCGAGAGAAGCGGGAATATGATGCGCAGTCACCATGCAGCACCGTCGCAGGAAACGTATGTACAGTTTACCTTTCTTTATGACGGGCAGACATATACCGTGTACCGGAGTCCGCAGTAT
>JAFTVQ010000015.1 GCA_017461865.1 Lachnospiraceae bacterium
TGCCGGGGGAAGAGATGGTGCAACTGCTGGGAGAAGTTATAGCGAAGCAACCAAAAGGACAACTGCAATGGGTGTCTGCAGGAGCATTCTTTCCGCAGGTTCTCTATCTTGCGCCGGTGCTGAATGAATATCTGCAACAGCTGACGGAACAGGTATATGCTGTTCTTTCGGGACAACCGGATACGAAAATACAGGCTTGTTACCGGCCGTTTAGTTGGTTTCCGCATACTACGGTGGCCAAGAAACTTTCGGCAGAGCAAATGCAGGCAGCATATGCGGTTTTGCAAAAGGAATTTTCTCCGTTTGAGGGACAGGTGGTTCGGATCGGACTGTCGGAGACGACCCCGAAAAGAGAAATGATAAGTTGGAATACATTATAAAGCACATAAAAAGGGAGGATTCAATATGAGAAAAGGGATTTTGGCAGTAATGCTGCTTGGCATGGCGATGCTTACCGGATGTTCGTTGGAACAGAAAGTGACGATTAACAGTGATTATTCATCAGATGTGGTTATGGATTGCTATACTACGCAGGCGGATGAAGATGCGGTTATGGAATCTATGCGTGAGATGGGAGCAGAGGAAGGAGCAACATTTCAAGAGTTGATGGAGGGCACCGGATTTGCTTATGTGGGAGCGAAGCAGATTGACGGAATCACAAATAATTTATATAGAATAACCGGAAAAAACACGGCGGAAGATACAAAGAGCATGTTTTTGGAATTGACGAAACAGAAAGCGGTGTATAACGTTGCATCCCAGATGGAGACGCAGACCCGGGAGATGTCCGGAAGTACATCTGCAGATTACAGCGATATGAACTTTTTCCGTCTGACTATCACATATCCGTTTAAAGTAGCTAGGACTAACGGTCAGTTGCAGGAGGACGGGCGCACGGTTGTATACGATATTATCGATATGAGTAAGAACAAAGAAGCGCGGGCATATGCGCTCAGTGCATCTGCGTTGTCCAAGTCTAACAGTGTCACAATCAAAGGTATTAAAAATAAAAAAGCTTACAGAAAAGCGGTGACTGTAAAAGCCACGTCCAAAGGTGTGATTACGTCTTTTAAGGTAAACGGTAAAGAGCAGTCGGTTAACAGCTACTATGCAAAGAAAAACGGCAAATATAAGCTTGAGATTAAGACGGCTTCCGGTAAAAAAATCACCCGTACGTTCTATGTAGACAAAAAGAAACCGACAACAAACATTAAAAATAAAAAGACATATAAAAAGAATGTGAAAATCACTTTTAAGGACAGCATTTCCGGTGTAAAGAAAGCCACGTTAAACGGCAAAAAGATTAAATCCGGAAAGAAGGTTAAGAAAAACGGAAATTACGTGCTCAAGATTTATGACAAGGCGGGCAACGTAAAAACGGTGAAGTTTACAATCAAAAAGAAATAGGTCATAACGGTTCAAAGAGATAACATGCAATGCAGCGCTTCTTTTTGAACCGTTTTTGTCGTTTTTTTTACTTCTTACTGCTCAAAAATTACCTCTTACCGAAAATGGGTTTACAATTTTACAAACTTCGATAAAATGGGATTTGTAAAGAGGAGATTTGAAAAATCAATGAAAATTAAGATTGAAATTGATGAAAACTTAACTGAAGAAGAAATTGTAATCCGGGGCAGCAGTCTTACGGAAGAGATGGCGGCAGTGCAGAAGGCGGTGGCCGATGTACTGGCCAGGAAGCAGACGCTTACTTTTTACAAAAGTGAAACTGAGTATTACATACCGCTCCAGGATATTCTCTTCTTTGAAACGGACGACGGCGGAATCAGCGCGCACACAGCCGACGACGTTTACGCGGTGAAATACAAGCTCTATGAGTTGGAAAAAGTTCTTCCGAGAAATTTCATCCGTGTGTCCAAATCGACGATACTGAATGTGGCAAAGGTATATTCGGTGGAACGGAATCTGACGGCATCCAGTATTGTACAGTTTGCGGAAACTCACAAACAGGTATATGTTTCAAGGTATTATTACAAATCTTTGAAAATCAGTCTTGAGGAAAAGAGGTTAAAGTAAATGAAAAAAGAAAATTTATTTTGGGGTCTGTTTTTAATCGCAGCAGCAGTGTTTATTCTCGTGGCAAAGCTCGGCATGTTTCCGGACATGAGTGTGGTAAAGATTTTTCTGACTATGTTTTTCGGTATCTGGTTGCTTTGTAGTTTAGTAAAACTGGAGTTTCCGGGAGTGTTTTTCAGTGCAGCATTTCTCGGAATTCTGTATGACGAACAGCTTGGAATTACGGCGATTACACCGTGGACGATTCTTCTTGTGGCAACACTGCTCAGCATCGGAGTCAGTTTGTTGTGGCGTCCGAAAAAAAAGATGAAAAAGGCAACGCACCGTGAGATTGAAGGAAGAGATTTTGTTGTGTACGATGAGGAAGACGGTAACCAGTTTGATTTCAGTTCTTCTTTTGCGGGAAGTATCAAATATGTCAATTCCGACAATTTTGAATCAGCTAACATTGAGGCTAAATTCGCGGGAATGAAAGTATATTTTGACAATGCAATCATTCAAAACGGACACGCTACCGTGCATCTGGATGTCTCCTTTGCGGGAGTTGAACTCTATGTGCCGAAAGAGTGGAGAGTGGAAAATCTTATGACATCCTCCTTTGGCGGTGTGGAAGAAAAGAACCGGAGTGTAGGGGGTAACGGACCTATCCTTACCCTTCGCGGGCATGTCAGTTTGGGAGGAATTACCATATTATATGTATAAATAAGGAGTTGTAAAGTCCGTCCGAATCAAGGATTTGTTGGTTCGGACGGTTATTTTTTGTACAAAAAATCAAGCATAACGATTGAGATAATGTGAAAAATATAGTAATATAAAAATGGTGTGACAATCTGAGACGTCATCCAACAAATAAGGGATAAAACAGACAGGAGGAAATGGTACATGAAAAGAATCGGAATGTTGACAAGCGGCGGCGATTGCCAGGCATTAAATGCAGCAATGCGCGGTGTTGTAAAAAGTATCACAAATGCGGAATCAGATGTTGAAATTTACGGATTTTTAGATGGCTATAAAGGGTTAATCTATGGTAATTTCCGTATGTTGACAGGGAAAGATTTTTCCGGAATTCTGACAAAGGGCGGAACGATTCTCGGAAGTAGCCGGACTCCTTTTAAATTAATGCGTGAACCGGATGAGAACGGACTGGATAAGGTCGAGGCTATGAAGCAGAATTATCATAAGCTTCAGCTGGACTGCCTTGTAATTCTCGGTGGCAACGGAACACATAAGACAGCAAATCTCCTTCGTGAGGAAGGCCTCAACGTAGTGACACTTCCGAAGACGATCGACAATGATCTTTGGGGTACCGATATGACATTCGGTTTCCAGAGTGCGGTCAATATTGCGACGGAAGCAATCGATTGCATCCATACGACAGCAGCTTCCCACGGACGGGTATTTATCGTGGAAGTTATGGGTCATAAAGTCGGCTGGCTGACACTGAATGCGGGTATGGCTGGCGGCGCGGATATCATCCTTATTCCGGAAATTCCGTACGACATCGACAGTGTAGTCAGAAAAATTGATGAGCGTATGAAAAACGGAAGTCGCTTTACCATCCTTGCAGTAGCAGAGGGTGCGATTTCCAAGAAAGATGCAAAGTTATCAAAGAAAGAATACAAAGAGAAGTTAAAAAAATCTCCTTTCCCGTCTGTTTCTTATGAAGTGGCAAAGGAGATTCAGGAAAAGGGCGGTTACGATGTGCGTGTGACTGTTCCTGGACATACACAGAGAGGCGGAAGCCCGTGTCCGTATGACCGTGTGTTTGCTTCGCGTCTCGGATCTGAAGCGGGAAGACTGATTCTGAACGGTGAGTATGGATTTATGGTCGGTATCAAGAACCGTGAGATTATTAAAGTTCCGCTCGAAGAGGTAGCCGGAAAGCTTAAGATGGTCTCTCCGGATGCTTCTATTGTTAAAGAGGCAAAGATGCTTGGTATTTGCTTCGGAGATGACTAAATTTTAGATTAATTCAGTAGAAAAAGGGGATTTTTATGTCCTATCAGGCGTTATATCGTAAGTTCCGTCCGGACACCTTTGAGGATGTAAAAGGACAGGAACATATCGTTACAACTTTACAAAATCAGATAAAATCGGAAAGAATCGGACATGCCTATCTATTTTGCGGAACCCGGGGTACAGGAAAGACTACCATCGCCAAAATTCTGGCAAAAGCGGTCAATTGTGAGAATCCCGTGGACGGGAATCCGTGCGGTGAGTGTAAAATGTGTCGCGCCATTGCTGCAGGAGCCAGCATGAATGTCATAGAGATTGACGCTGCATCCAACAATGGAGTAGACAACATCCGTGAGATTGTCGATGAGGTTTCTTTCTCGCCGGCGGAAGGTAAATTCAAAGTATACATTATAGACGAGGTTCATATGTTGTCCATAGGAGCGTTCAATGCGCTTTTGAAGACGTTGGAAGAGCCTCCGTCTTATGTGATTTTCATACTTGCGACTACAGAATCGCACAAGATTCCGATTACAATTCTTTCCCGGTGTCAGAGGTATGATTTTAAGCGGATTTCTATTGAGACGATTGCTGACCGGCTCCGTGACTTAATGGTGCAGGAAAATGTTGATGTAGAGGAAAAGGCAGTCCGTTATGTCGCAAAGGCGGCGGATGGTTCCATGCGTGATGCGCTCAGTCTTTTGGATCAGTGTATCGCGTTCCATTATGGGGAGAAGCTGACTTATGACATGGTGCTGGATGTGCTCGGTGCAGTGGACAGTGCAGTATTCGGCCGGATGCTCCGGGTGATTGTAGATAAAGATGTGCTCGGTGCTATAAAACTGCTGGAGGAAGTAATTTATCAGGGACGTGAGCTGACGCAATTTGTTACGGATTTTACGTGGTATTTGAGAAACTTACTTTTGCTTAAAAGCTCAGATGGTATAGAGGATATTATTGATGCTTCTTCTGACAGCCTTGCTCTTATGAAAGAGGAGGCAGAGCTGGCGGATTCCAATACGATTATGCGATATATCCGTATTTTTTCCGAACTTTCCGGTCAGTTGAAATATGCGACAGCGAAGAGAATCATGGTGGAGATGGCAATTATCAAACTTTGCAGACCTGCCATGGAAATTAAAAATGATGCGCTTTTGGAGCGTATCCGTGACTTGGAAGAGAAATTGGAAAGCGGCAATTTTGTATCCGGGACTGCAATGGGAGCGTCGAATGTTTCGCAGCAGATAAAGAGTGAGCCGGTGCAAACTAAAGTGCCTCTGCCGAAAGCGATCCCGGAGGATGTTCAGGAGGTTGTAAAGCGTTGGGGTGAGATTGTTCACCGTACCGGGCAGCCGATGCAGACGTATTTGGCCGGCGCAAAACTGAGTCTCGGCGGCGACAACAGATTGCTCATTGTTGTGGCAGACGGTCTCAAATCGGATTATTTCCTTAAACATGAGGATAATATGCAGTATTTAAAGAATTGCATTTGTCAGGCGGTGGAAAAGGAAATTGAAGTGGAAGTGAAACCGCTTCAGAAACAGCAGAATTTTGAAGCAACTTATGTGGATCTTTCTCAGGTGATTCATATGGATATAGAAGTGGAATAAAATGGACAGGAGGATATAAAGATGGCAAAAAGAGGTGGATTTCAGGGCGGAATGCCGGGAAATATGAACAACCTTATGAAACAGGCGCAGAGAATGCAGCGTCAGATGGAGGAAAAACAGCAGGAGCTGGAAGAAAAAGAGTTTACGGCAACAGCCGGAGGCGGTGCTGTGGAAGTGACAGTGACGGGTAAGAAGACTGTCAGCAAAGTGAAACTGGATAAAGATGCGGTGGATCCGGATGATGTGGAAATGCTGGAAGATCTCATCATGGCTGCTATGAATGAAGCGATTGCAAAAGCGGATGAAGCAAGTGCGGCGATGATGGGCGGAATGAATCTCGGAGGATTTCCATTCTAATGGATTTGTACAGTGGCTATATCAACAAACTAATTGAACAGTTTTCTTCTTTACCGGGAATCGGAAACAAATCGGCCCAGCGGCTTGCGTTCCATATGGTCAATATGCCGAAGGAGCAGGTGGAGTATTTTGCAAAGACAATCGTGGAAGCGCGTAACAATGTATGCTACTGCGAAGAGTGTTATACGTTGACCGACAATAAGATTTGTCCGATTTGTGCCAATACCAAAAGAGACCACTCGACGATTATGGTTGTGGAAAATACGAGGGATTTGGCAGCTTACGAAAAAACCGGTAAGTATAAAGGGATCTATCATGTATTGCACGGTGCTATTTCGCCGATGCTGGGAGTAGGTCCTTCCGATATTAAGCTGAAGGAATTGATTACCCGGTTGCAGAGTGATGAGGTACAGGAGGTTATCATTGCTACAAACTCCAGTCTGGAGGGTGAGACGACAGCCATGTACATCAGTAAGCTCATTAAACCGACGGGGATTAAAGTCACAAGAATTGCCAGCGGAGTTCCGGTGGGAGGCGATTTGGAGTACATTGATGAAGTGACACTTTTGAGGGCTTTAGAGGGAAGAACAGAGTTATAAAAGCACGGAGGAAATACCATGATAACAGAAAAGAAATTCGGCAGAACATTGGATAAAGAGGATATTATTCTTTATTCCTTAAAAAATGAAAACGGTGTACAGGCGGACGTAATGAACTACGGAGCGATTCTTGTCAACTTGTTTGTTCCGAACAAGGCGGGAGAAGTAGCGGACGTGGTTCTCGGTTACGATCAGGCAAAGGATTATTTTGTGAACGGAAGTTGTTTTGGGGCAACTATCGGACCTGTTGCAAACAGAACAGCGAAGGGTTGCTTTGAGATTGACGGCACTATCTATAATCTGGTAATTAATGATAACGACAATAATCTGCACAGTGATGGAAATGCCGGTCTCCATAAAGTTCTTTGGACAGCGGAGAAAGATGAGGCGCAGAATGCTGTTGTATTCACAAGAAAATGCAAAGACGGAGAACTCGGTTTCCCGGGAAATCGTGAGTTTAAGGTAACTTATAAGTTGACAGAAGAGAATGCGCTTGAGATTCATTACTATGCGTCCACTGATAAAAAAACGCTGGTTAATCCGACCAATCATACATATTTCAATCTGAAAGGTCATGATTGTGAAAAGACGATTGAAGATGAAAAGGTATGGATTAAAGCGTCTAATTACACCAAAGTTCGCATGCATGCGATTCCGACAGGTGAGATTGCCCCGGTGGCGGGAACGCCGTTTGATTTCACACAGATGAAAAAGGTATCGCAGGATATCGGTGCAGAACATGTACAGCTTGCTCTTGTGAAAGGGTATGATCACAACTTTGTAATTGATGAATATGAAGAGGGAAAACTTCAAAAGATTGCAGAAGTTGTCGATGACGAAGCAGGCAGAGCAATGGAAGTATATACCGATCTTCCGGGAGTTCAGTTATACACAGGTAACAATATGGAGCCGGAATTCGGAAAAGCAGGTGCATATTATCCGTGCAGAGGCGGACTTTGTCTGGAGACGCAGTTCTTCCCGAACTGTGCGCGACAGGAGGGCTTTATTAAGCCGGTTGTCACTCCGGAAAAACCGTTTGAGTCTGTGACAATTTATAAGTTTGTATAAAAAATGACGGAAAGTTGGAGAAGATATGGGGAAGGAACCGGAAAAGACAGATAAAAATGATATACTGAAGAAAACGACGGCGACGAACCTTTGGCTTCGCATCTTTGTGGGAGGATTTCTTGTTTATCTGGCCTACACGATCGGTATTGAGTTGGGCGATGCGAGCGGAAAAGACATATGGATTCTCGGTGGCGCAACGGTGGTTTTTGCTGTTTTCGGAATCGCGGTTACTGTATGGTCTTTGTACCGGTTGATAAAAAAAGATTATTATGATCCGCTGTTTGATGCTGTGGCCGATGAAGAGTCGGATGAAGGTGTCGATGAGAATAATAATTCGCAATAAGCAATTTTTTTCGAGGGAAAAGGAACAAACAAAAAGGTATATGCTGACAAAAAGAGATGAGAAATATTTTCTCGTCTCTTTTTATTTGGTTTGCTGTCGTAAAAAATGAGGATGTCCACTTGCTTTTTCGCCAAAAAATACATTTCCTTCTGTGTTATATGTATAAAAAACAGAAAGAGGGTATGTACAATGATAGAAGTAGTCAAGGAAGGAAAGTATCCAAAAAATATTCGCCAGGTGGGACAAGTCTCCGGAAATCAAAAGGTGTATCTGGAGGATTATGTGATTACATATTTAAAACAGATTCCGTCTCCGGAAGAATCCATGCGGGTTATTATTTTGTATGGAAAAAAAGAAATGATGGGGGATGAGTTGTGTTGGTTTGTTAACGGAGCAGTAGGCGCAGAAAAAGATTTTTTTATGGAAAAAACGGTGATTGATCAAGAATCGTGGCAGAAAGTCAATGATATGGCAGGGCGTTTTTTCCCTGAACTTTCCGTTCTGGGATGGGCGATAGTCACCAACGAATCGACAAAAGATATTGAAGATCAGATATTGCGAACGCAAAAGCAGTTTTTCAGATCGGATCAAAAATTGTATTTTGAATACAATACGGAGGAGAAGGAAGAAAATGTCTATCTGTATGAAAAGGGAAAAATGAAACTGCAGAGTGGATATTACATATATTATGAAAGAAATGAGTGCATGCAAAATTATATGGTTTCCCTGCGTGCGGCGGAAAGGCATCCGGAAGAATATGAGGCGGATCGGGCGGCGCATCGGTTCCGGGAGGTGGCTGGTGAGAAGAGACAGGAAATTCAAAAAAGAAGATCTGCAACTCTTATGACGTGTGTCAGTCTTGTTCTTATGATGGTGATTATGGTCATTGGAATTACCATGTTAAATAACTACGAGAAGATGCAGAGTATGGAGCAGGTGCTTTATCAGATTTCCGGTAAGATTGACAGCAACACACAGGAGGAGTATATGTCAATGGAAAATCCGGGGTCCGATGAGGTCATAGTTACTGCGGCGGATATGCAAAGTGAGGCCGAAGAAGAGGTAACGAGTGAATCTGAAGAGGCGGGAGTACAGGAACCTGTTGCTCAGACGGAGCAGGAAGAGGTAGTGTCGGATTCGGAAGTGCAGGAAGAAGATTTAGAGGAAGAACAGACGGATACGGAAGAAGCCCCGGAGGAAATACAGGAGGATGTGCAGACTATCGCGCAGCAGCAAACCACGTATGTAATACAAAAGGGAGATACCTTGGCCAAAATTTGTATGCAGTTTTACGGAAATCTTTCCGATATGGATAAAATTTGTGAAATGAACAACATTGAAGATAAAGATAATATATTATATGGACAAAAAATACTCCTTCCTTAGTAAAACTGTGTTATACTGAACTGTGTCGGCAAAAATCAAAAAGATACAGGAGTAAAAAATGCTGAGAGAATGGTTTGGAAAAACAGATTACAGAGATAAGATTTTCAGACATAAATTGCAGGTTGTGTATCGCACGTTGCTTATAATTGTGCTTTTGGGCGTGGCGGTACTGATTTTGAAAATTCAGTCGGACAATCGTGTTTATACAAAATATGAGGTTGTGAAAGAAATGTCCGGCGTCGGAACACAGTCTTCGGTTTTTGAAAATTATGACGGAAACATTGTTGTACATAGTAAAGATGGTATTTCCGCATATGATGATGACGGAAATCAGATGTGGAATCAATCTTATGAAATGCAGTCTCCGATTGTAAAAAAGAATGGCTCGTATGTAGTCGCGGGAGATTATAAAGGGACAACCCTATATATTATAGGAAAGAAGGGGACCACAGCAGAGGTTGCCACCAACCTGCCTATCTTGGAACTTGATGTATCAGAGCAGGGGGTTGCGGCGGTGCTTCTGCAGGATAAGGATGTGACGTGGCTCCGGCTTTATACGCAGAAGGGTGAGTTGATTTCCGAAATAAAAACAAGTATGAGAAACAATGGATATCCGTTAGCGTTTGCTATTTCTCCGGACAACATTAAGTTGGGCGTATCCTATGTGAAGGCGGAATCCGGAATGGTGAATACAAGCCTTGCTTTTTATAACTTTGGCGGTGTTGGACAAAATGTTACGGACAACCTTGTCAGTGGTTATGAATACAGCGGACAGGTTTTTCCGTTGGTTGCTTATTTAAATGATGAAACGGCTGTTGCGGTTGGGGATCAAAAACTTCTTCTTCTGAAAGGGAAACAAAAACCGACTCTGGAAAAGGAAATTGTAATCGATCAGGAATTGCAGGGGACATATTACAGTGAAGCCGGATTTGTGCTTGTTTATCGGGATTTGGATGGAAAAGGGCAGTATAATATACATATATATAATGAAGACGGAGAGTTGACGCTGGAGCATAATGTTGATTTTGAGTTTAAGGACATTGTTCTGGACCAGAAAAAAGTCATCATGTATAATGAAACGAAAGTTCTTGTTTTGGGGATGAACGGTGTAGAAAAGTACAACGGTGAATTGGGAGGAAATATTCAGGCTTTGATTCCGACGGAGTCAAATTCGAATTTATTGGTTGTTTATTCGGACGGAATCAAACTGATTAAACTGAGGTGATGAATATCGGAAATACGACAGATGTCATTTATGTTATAGGGCTGCTTATTATAGCAGTCAGTGCAGTAAAAGGGTTTAAAAAGGGATTTGTAAATACAGTGGGAGGCATTCTGGCAAGTTTGCTTGCCATTGTATTTGTTTATCTGCTTAATACGTGGGCATTGGAATCGATGTTGGTTACGCTCTTGGCGGATCACATGATATTGGTTGTGAGAGTGTTGCTTTGCGTCGTTCTTTATATCGTGCTGTTCTTTGTGTTGAAAGCGATTCTTTTATCGCTGCGGTTGTTGTCCAAGCTTCCTGTAATCCGGGGGTTAAATAAATTGCTCGGATTTGTATGCGGAGCAGCACACGGAGTTTTGTTAGTTGGGATTGTGTATTGGGTATATTCATGGTTTGCATGAGATTTTGAAACAAACCGGTTGACAAAGAAAAAGTGCGATGATATGATGAAAACCCACCGAAAAAACGGAGGGCAGAAGAAAAGAAAAAACTTCTGAAAAAAGTGTTGACAGAGCGAAAAGCGCATGATATTATATCAGAGTTGCGTTAAGCGATGTTAACGCAGAACCTTGACAAATAAACAGCAATGCAACCCTGAAAATTCTAAAAA
>JAFTVQ010000119.1 GCA_017461865.1 Lachnospiraceae bacterium
ACCATTATGTTGTCCAGCATGCTGACAAAATTGGTGATTCCGTTCTGAATCATGATCGGAATCGCGATAAATAATACTTTTTTATAAAAATCTTTTGTTCCGATTAATTTTTTCATAATCATTGTGCCTCCTCTTTCGCACAAAAAGGCCGCGAATTCTTATTCCACGAATAAGAAACCGCAGCCTTTATCATCAAAAAATCATCTCTCGTAAAGAATTAAAGTCTCTTTAAGAGTTCCTCTCTCTGTGCTTCAAATCCAGGTTTTCCGAGGAGAGCAAACATATTCTTCTTGTAGCTCTCAACACCCGGCTGATTAAATGGATTTACACCGAGAATATATCCGGAAACTCCGCACGCGAACTCAAAGAAGTAGAACAACTGTCCTAAATAGAACTCATTTACTTCCGGAATGTTTACTTTTAAGTTCGGCACGTTACCGTCTGTATGAGCGAGGATGGTTCCGTTCATAGCTGATTTATTAACGAAATCAACTGTTTTTCCTGTCAGATAGTTTAATCCGTCAAGATCTACCGGTTCTTCCTCAATCAAAATTTCTTCACGTGATGTTTCAATGTCAACTACAGTTTCAAACATATTTCTGGTACCGTCCTGAATGAACTGTCCCATAGAATGTAAATCTGTTGTAAGATCTACGCTGGAAGGATAAATACCCTTCTGGTCTTTTCCTTCTGACTCGCCGTATAACTGTTTCCACCATTCAGCTACAAAGTGGAAGCACGGCTCATAGTTTGCAAGGATTTCAATGGCTTTGCCTTTGCGGTGAAGCGCATTACGAACAGATGCATATAATAAAGCATCGTTTTCTTCATACGGAAGATTGAGGGCATTTTCACGTCCGCTTGCTGCACCTTCCATTAATTTATCAATATCTGCACCGGAAACAGCGATCGGAAGTAAACCTACTGCTGTAAGCACAGAGAAACGTCCTCCGATATCATCCGGAACAACAAATGTTTCGAAACCTTCTTCTGTTGCAAGACCTTTTAAAGATCCCTTTGCTTTGTCTGTTGTAGCGTAGATTCTCTTAGCTGCTTCTTCTTTGCCGTATTTGTCTTCCATCATCTTGCGGAATACACGGAAAGCGATAGCCGGCTCTGTTGTTGTACCTGATTTGGAAATCATGTTGATAGAGAAATCTCTGTCTCCGATGACGTCCATAAGGTGTTTGATATAAGTAGAGCTGATAGAATTACCAACAAAGTAAATTTCAGGCGTTTTGCGCTGATCCTTCGGAATGTTATTGTAGAAGCTGTGTCTTAAAAATTCGATCGCAGCTCTGGCTCCGAGGTATGATCCGCCGATACCGATTACTAACAAAACTTCAGAATCATTCTGGATTTTTTCTGCTGCCTTTTTAATACGGGCAAACTCTTCCTTGTCGTAATTTACAGGAAGATCAATCCATCCAAGGAAATCGTTACCTGCTCCTGATTTGGATACTAACATTTCCTTTGCGTCCATTGTAATGTTTTTCATCAGAGCTACTTCGTTTTCACTGATGAAGGAAGTTGCTTTTGAATAATCAAATGTTACTTTACTGCTCATTTTTCTCGCTCCTTTTTATTTTCTTTAGAAACAGCTTAAGTTTAGCAAATGAACTTTCTTTTTGCAAGCAATTCGTGTAATTTGCACATAAAATGCATATTTTTATAAAAAATACTTTTAAAATATCTTCGTTTTGATATAATTGTAATGATTATCCAATTGAGAAAATAATTAGAAAAATCAGAAAAGAGGTATTCTTTTATGAGATACAAACCAAACGGCGTCTGTTCCAGTGCCATTGACATTGAAGTGGACGGAAATGTCATACGTTCCATCCGGTTTACCGGCGGTTGCAACGGTAATCTTCAGGGTATTTCCAGATTGGTGGAAGGCATGAACGTGGAGGATGCCATCTCCAGACTGAAAGGAATCCGTTGCGGATTTAAAAACACTTCCTGCCCGGATCAGTTAGCACAGGCTTTAGAATCACTTAACTTATAAATTTTAACAGAATTGGAGCATTCTATTATGAAACGAATTGTTTTGACAGGTGGCGGAACTGCCGGACACGTAACTCCGAATATCGCGCTTCTTCCTCGGTTGAAAGAGCTTGATTACGATATTCACTATATCGGTTCCTACGACGGAATTGAAAAAAGGCTGATTGAGGATTTTGAAATTCCTTACTACGGCATTTCCACAGGAAAGCTGCGTCGCTATTTTGACGTCAAAAATTTTTCCGATCCTTTCCGCGTAATGAAAGGTTATGCGGAAGCCAAAAAAATACTGAAGCAGATTCAGCCGGACGTAGTATTCAGCAAAGGCGGATTTGTTTCCGTACCGGTTGTGCGTGCTGCAGCATCATTAAAAATTCCATGCATTATCCACGAATCGGATATGACACCGGGGCTGGCCAACAAGCTCTGTATCCCGGTTGCTTCCAAAATCTGCTGCAACTTCCCGGAAACAATCCAGAGTCTTCCGGAAGAAAAAGCCGTTCTCACCGGTTCCCCAATCCGCGAAGAATTAAAAAAAGGAAATAAAATTGCAGGACTTGAACTGTGCGGTTTTACCGCAAATCTTCCGGTTATTATGGTCATCGGCGGAAGCCTCGGCGCAGCCAATGTCAACAAAGCCGTCCGCGATGCTCTTCCCCAGCTTTTGGAAGACTTCCAGGTTGTCCACCTTTGCGGTCAGGGAAAGATAGATAACCTGCTCTTAACAACAAAAGGATATAAACAGTTTGAATACGTAAAATCAGAACTGAAGGATTTGTTTGCCATGGCAGACGTTGTTATCAGCCGTGCCGGTGCCAATGCAATCTGCGAACTTCTGGCTCTGAAAAAACCGAATCTCCTGATTCCTCTTTCCAGCGGAAGCCGCGGAGATCAGATTCTGAACGCAAAATCTTTTGAATCCCAAGGATTTTCCATTGTTCTTCAGGAAGATGACATCACAGAAAAACTTCTGACAGATAAGGTCCATGAACTTTACTTTACCCGTCAGTCCTATATAGAAAATATGGAGAAAAGCAACCAGCTGGGCTCCATCGACACCATCACTCAACTCATAGACTCCGTAACTACTCAGGATGAACAAAAGTAAAGGACTTTCCCATGCGACGTGTAGGCTTAAATGAACTTAATGACAATATGATACTTGCTAAACCGATTTATCAGGGTACTCGGCTGATTTTGGAGCGGGGCATGACAAACCTGCCGAAGTACAAAGGACAGTTAAGTAATCTGGGTGTTCTTTCCCTGTATGTCAAAGATAAAGTTTCAAAAGATATTGAAATTCCGGACGCAGTCCGCGATGAGACGAGAGAACGATGCCAAAATGCCATCGCTTCCGTCTTTCAGCGTCTGAAAGAACAGGGTAATTTCGATCCCTCCATTCTCGATGATGCATTGCAGACTCTTATCAATGATATCCTCTCCGAAGAAGATATCATCGCCAGTCTTCACCATATTGCAACGATTGACGATGACACGATGGTTCACTGCGTCAACACAACAATTTATGGTATCCTGATCGGAATGCGTAAAGGTTTGTCCAGAAAACAACTTTACTTCCTTGCAAAAGGAGCCATTTTACACGATATCGGAAAAGTCGATTTGAACGAATCGATTCTTCTGAAAGCATCTTCCCTCACCCCGGAAGAATATTCCCATATCAAAGAACATTCTACGTTCGGATATGAACTGCTCAAACAAAACGGTATTCTCCCGGAAGAATCCAGACTCATTGCGTTGCAACATCACGAAAGACTGGACGGTTCCGGTTATCCGAATAATTTGAAAGAAAATGAAATTCATTTGTACGCACAGATTACCGCAGTGGCAGATATGTATGATGCTCTCACAAGCAAACGCTGTTATCGCAAAAGTATGAGCAACCGGAAAGCCTATCAGGTTTTAACGGAGGACGCTGCCAACGGCAAATTGAGCCCAAAACTGGTCTCCTGTCTTTTTGATCACGTAGCAGTCTATCCAAACGGTATTGTCGTTTATTTGTCAGACGGAACCCACGGCATTGTGAAAGAACAGACGCCGGGGCAACCGTTCCGACCGGTTGTCCGCGTCATTGATGACACGCAGGGCATTGACAATGTAGCCCTTTATGATTTGGATCTCTCCAAAAATCTTGAAATTTCAATTAAAGAATGACGTTAAAAGAGCAAGACATTTTTTCATGTCTTGCTCTCTTTTATTTTTCCGGTAATATGAACTTGTCAATCACGGTTACAATTCCGTCGTCATCATTGGAATCCGTGATAAAATCTGCAGATTTCTTCACTTCCTCCTGGGCATTCGCCATAGCAACTCCCACCCCTGCGTACTGAATCATGGTCATGTCGTTAAATCCGTCTCCGCAACAAATGGTATTTTCCCGGGTGAGTCCGACCGTCTCCAACATCCGGTCAAGAGAACGGGCTTTATCCACATTCTTTGGCATAATCTCAATAAAAAACGGTTCCGAACGGTAAATGCTGAGCACATCGCCGTACATTTCCTGCAATTGCTTTTCGTACTGCTGTGCTTTTTCCGGGGGTGCTGTCATAAGACATTTATTCAAACTGTATTCCTTATATTGCGGGAAATTTTGCACCTTTTTGCAAGGCATTCCGTTAATCCGGGACTCCAGTTCAATATACTCATCCATCCTCGTTCCGACAATGATATTGTCTCCCAGATAGGTGACAATTCCTAAATTATTTTTTACTGCAAATTTATATAATCCGGCAATCACATTCGAAGGAAGTATTTTCTGGTATACGATTTCTCCCGTTTTGCAGTTAATAATTCTTCCTCCGTTAAAGGAAAGAAGATAGCCACCGTATTTTTCAAGCTCCAACTCATCCGAATATCGGCGCATTCCGGGAGTCGGCCGTCCGGAAGCAAGAATCACCTTGTGCCCTCTTTCCATAATATTTATGATTCCCGCCTTTGTCTGCGGGGTAATTTCTTTTTGGGAATTGGTCAGCGTTCCGTCAATGTCCAGTACAAGTATTTTTGTATCTTTATCTTTCATCTTTTTTCTCCGTTTCAGTATTTTCATTTTAGAAAGTAGCATTATTCATTATATATGTCAATCATTCATTTTTTTATCGTTTGTTTTTCAATCTGTCTTTCCGAATTTTCGTATATATGGTATGATGTACGCATGACGTGGTAAAATATAGTATCATGTTTGAGAAGGAAAACTATGTAGTGAGGTTAAAATTATGAAGTATCATTTTTTAGGAAAAGTCGTGTTTGAAGACGGCTCTTATCAGATTAGAATCCCATTTAATGTGTGGGAAGTATGTACCGGACAGGGAAGCTTTCCGGTCGAAGTTATCGCAGAAGGAAAGGAATTTACCTGTGACCTGACGCCTCTCGGAAAAGGACTTTATAACATCCCTCTTACCGATGAACTTGCCAATGCGCTTCCGGAGATGTGTGATATAACATTCCGCGTGATAGAACATGTTGCCAATGTAAGCGGAAGCAGTCCTTATTCTTTGGACAATCCGATCCGTAAAGTAGACAGCATGAAACTGATTACACAGCCAAATGACGGGCTTTGCGGACAGACCTGTATTGCCATGCTCGCCGGAATCACTCTGGATGAAGCATGTGAAATCATGCATTGCAGGGACTGGCAGGCAAATATGGGACGTATGATTATCTCTCTTGATTATCTCGGCATTGCCCATTCTGACGTAATTGAATATGCAAGCGGCAAACATGTACAACTTCCGAAATGTGCAATTTTAATGGAAAAAATGGGACGGTTCAGCCACTATCTTGTGTGGTACGACGGAACCTATTTTGATCCGACCGAGGGTATTTTGGAAGAATTCGACATGGACAATCTTGTCGGCTATTTGGAAATAAAAACATTTTAATCATCAATCTATGGGGGATTACCAATGAAGAAACACGTAAAATTGTTATTATTTATCTTTTCACTTGCCTTTTTTGTTTCCCAGACAATGCCTGTTATGGCAGCAAATCCCAAAATGAGCAGAAGCAAACTGTCTCTGATTCCCGGGGAAACATACACGCTCAGCGTGAAAAACACCTCCTCTTCCGTCAAATGGTCTTCCAGTAAGAAGAAGGTAGCTAAAGTTAATTCCAAAGGAAAAGTCACCGCTGTTTCTCCCGGAAAGGCAACCATTACCGCCAAGGTGGGAGGCAAAAAATACAAATGTGTGGTACAGGTTCAGAAAACCGTAGATATCATCGTCTTCGCCGGCCAGAGTAACATGACCGGAGTCGGCAATGCCTTTTCTGCTCCAAAGCTGACACATGGTGCCGGTTATGCCTACAATTATGTGACTGCACGCAAAAAATTCACCGTATTGAAAGAGCCTTTCGGTTTCGGACAGGATGATTCCTATTTCTATAACGGAGATTATTGCCGCGGCTCTATGGTGACAGCTTTTGTCAACGCATACTATCAGCAAACAAAAACTCCTGTCATCGCTGTCCCGGCTTCCTGTGTAGGATCCGGAAGTGTCTCATGGAAAGATACACGGTACAAGGGTGTCACGAAAAGACTGAACGCCGCTGTAAAACTTGTGAAAAAGAAAAAGATGAAAGTCGGCCACGTGTATCTGGTATGGATGCAGGGCGAAAATGATGCCTTTGCCGATATGTCGGCAAGTATGCACAAGGAAAACCTGCAAAGTATGTACAAAAAGATCAAGAAAAAAACACCGGTAGAACAGTGTCTGATTATCAGCATTGCCAATTACACAAAACCGAACGATTTTGATCTTACCAAGAAATTTAAGCGCATACAAAATGCACAGAAAGCTCTGTGCAAATCAAGTAACGATTTTACATTAATTTCAACAAAAGCAACTAAGTTGTCCGACGCTTATTTCCAGGAAGACGGTCTTCACATTATTCAGCAGGGTCTGAATACCATCGGAAAAAGCGCTGGAAGAGCTGCAGGAAAATACGCTAATTCTCATTAACATATTTTTCCTGATATAATGCATTCAGCCAATTCACAGCTTCCTCCTTACCGTCATCGGTAAGGGGGAAGTTTTTTGTTTCCATCGTTTCTTTATCGGCCTTGGAGTAACAGAGGGGTTCCGGCCATGCAGATACCTCCATTCCCTCCTCGGACTTCCGCATCATAAAGCGCATACCCTGATAGCTCCCGGTGTATTCCACTTTCTTGATATATCCAATAGAAATTCGATTTGACTCTATCATGATTCTTCCTCCTGAGCCCAGAAAAGTGCTGCCCGGACTGCTTTTTTCCATCCTTTTCTACGCAGACTTCTCTCTTCCGCAGCCATGACCGGATAAAATTCCTTATCCAGCTGCCAATTCTCCTTAATCTCCTGCTTATCTTTCCAATAACCTACGGCTAATCCTGCCAGATAAGCTGCTCCCAACGCAGTCGTCTCAATACACTTCGGCCTCATGACAGTGCTGTCCAGAAGATCGGATTGGAACTGCATAAGAAAATCATTTGCACTTGCTCCTCCGTCGACTTTCACCTGGGTCAAAGAAAGCTTCGCATCCTGCTCCATCGCTGTCAAAAGATCATCCGTCTGATATGCAATGGATTCCATGGTTGCCCGCACAAAATGTTCCTTTTTACAGCCGCTGGTAATTCCCACCATCATGCCCCTTGCATGTTGATTCCAATATGGTGCTCCAAGCCCTGCAAATGCAGGAACCAGATAAACTCCTTTTGTATCCGGGACACTCTCGCAAATCTGCTGTGTCTGTGGTGCTTTTTCAATCATTTCAATTCCGTCACGAAGCCACTGCACGGCTGCACCGGCTACAAAAACGCTGCCTTCCAATGCATATTCCACAGCTCCGCTGAGATTATTTTCGCCCGCACGGCTGGCTGCAATCGTCGTTAAAAGTCCCGCTTTGGAGCGCACAGCTTCGGTTCCCGTATTCATCAAAAGAAAACATCCGGTACCATATGTATTTTTTGCATCTCCTTTTTCAAAACCACACTGACCAAACAAAGCCGCCTGCTGATCTCCCGCTGCTCCGGCAATCGGAATATGTTCTCCCAAAGATCCCAAATTCGCATGGCCGTACACACAGCTGCTCGGTTTTACCTGCGGAAGCATTTCCTCCGGTATACGGAAATAGTCCAGTATCTTCTTGTCCCATGTCAATTTGTGTATATCAAAAAGCATCGTACGGGATGCATTGGTATAGTCTGTAACATGCACTTTTCCCTTTGTTAAATTGTAAATAAGCCATGTGTCCACGGTTCCGAACAGAAGCTCTCCTCTTTGTGCACGTTCTCTTGCTCCTTCTACATGACTTAAGATCCATGCGATTTTAGACGCAGAAAAATAAGCATCCGGTATCAAACCGGTTTTTTCCGTAATATAAGCACAAAGTTCCGGCTCTTCCTCTTTCATCCGGTCAATCTGCTCCGCTGTCCGGCGACATTGCCAGACAATAGCGTTATATATCGGCTCCCCCGTTTTTTTATCCCATATAACGGTCGTTTCGCGCTGATTTGTAATGCCGATTGCTTCTATGCTTTCCTCCTCGGAGAGAAGTGTCAAAGCTTCCGCCATAACCGAATACTGGGAAGACCATATTTCTTTCGGATCATGCTCTACCCAACCCGGCTGCGGGTAGATTTGTGTATATTCCTTCTGTGCCTTTGCGCGTATATTTCCCTGTTTGTCAAACAAAATACATCTCGAACTGGTCGTACCCTGATCCAATGCCATTACATATTTCTTCATATCACTTTACTCCTGTCGTTGTTTTCAGCCATCTGCGCTCTTCCTCATCCAGCTTGTCGGCAAGTGCCTCGTATACCCTCTGATGATAAGCTGCAAGTAACTTTTTATCGTTTTCCGTCAACATGGTCTCATCAATCGCATCCGCATCAAAAGGAACCAATGTCAGCGGCTCAAATTTCAGAAACTGTCCGTACTGCGTCTCTCCGTCTTTCACACAAAGTATCAAATTTTCCAAGCGGATTCCATACTGTCCTTCCAAATAAACTCCGGGTTCATCGGAGGTAATCATTCCCTCCTCAAACACACCTTCCTTCTCCTGTCTCATGCGAAATCCGTTCGGTCCCTCATGCACGTTGAGCAGGTATCCGACGCCGTGCCCTGTGCCGTGATTATAATCCAGCCCCATGCGATAAAGCGGCTCTCTGGCCAAATAGTCTAAATTAGCACCCATTAACCCTTTCTTAAACCGTGCATCCATCAGTCGCAGATTTCCCTGCAGCACAGCTGTATAGTGCTTCTTTTGCTCCGGTGTCAACGCTCCCATGGCAATCGTTCTTGTGATATCCGTCGTCCCTTCCAAATAATGTCCGCCGGTATCCAAAAGTAAAAAGCTGCTGTTTTCCAATTTCACATCGGAATCTTCATCCGCACTGTAATGGACAATTGCTCCGTGAGGTCCGTAAGCTGCAATCGGCGAAAAACTCGGTCCCAAATATCCTTCCTGCTTCTGGCGCAGTTCTTCCAACTTATCCGCCGCCGAAAGCTCTGTCGCCGTCTCCTCGCCCGTGCAAATTTTTTCCTTAATCCAATACAAAAATTTAGTGACAGCTACCGCATCTTTTTGATGCGCGTTTCTCATATGTTCCGTCTCTGTTTCATTTTTGACTGCTTTTCGAAGTAAGACAGGATTTTTGCCGATGATCTTTTCACACTGCGCAGGAATGCATCTCATCATGCGGTAAGCAGCACTCTCATCATCCACCCACACCGTTCTTCCGGCCTCCATATGAGAAAGATCTTTATAAAAATTGTTATAAGGTTTCCGGTCTATCCCACAGCTTTCCAAATAGTCGCGGATTGCCGGATCCTCACTCTTACAATACAAAAATGCATCCGCTGCTGTTATGATCATGTAAGATAAAAAAACCGGATTATAATCGATATCATTTCCCCGTAAATTTGTCAGCCATGCGATATCATCCAGCGTGCTCAAAACAAGACAATCTGCATCTTTTGCTTTCATATCATCTCGAATAAGCGAAAGCTTACTTTTTGCGCTTTGTCCGGCGTACTCTTCTTTCAGAATCCATACCGGTTTATTCGGAAAATCCGGACGCTTATCCTCTTCATCCTCTTCCCAGATTTTTCCCGCCGGATCCTCCTCGCAAAAAAATGTATGATCTCCCAGTTTCTTTACAAAAGAACCGCTGACCAAACGGCCGTCGAATCCGATTGTTTTAGATTCTTCCGCGCTTCTTTTTGCCAGATAGGAATTCACATACTCCGCTATGGTCGGAACATTCTTTTCTCCCATCTTTTGAAGGACAATACCGGTTCCCTCAAGCTGTACCCCGGCCTGGACAAAATATCTCCCGTCGGTCCACAAACAAGTTTCTTCCTCCGTCACGACAAGCGTTCCCGCGGATCCTGTAAACCCGGAAAAATACCGGATTAGTTTAAAATAATCTCCGATATACTCCGATCCGTGAAAATCATTCATCGGGATAATATAAGCAGCAATATCTCTCTGCTTCATTTCAACTTTTAATTTTTGCAATCGCTGTTTTATCGCTTCTTTTCCCATGATTATAATCCTCTAAAGCAGGTGTAATTTTTTTGCCATTCTCACAATCATAGTGCCCTTCGGTATATGTTTAAGTTCTTCCTCCGACAACGCCCCCGTCTTGATTACAAGTGTAAAATACAGGATTACCGCCACAAATATCGCCGGAAGCAATGCAACAACATTCACCGGAATCAACATATGGACCACCTTATAAACATAATAAGCTGCCACTCCCATAACCGCTGCGGAAAGAATCGGTTTCCAGAAAGTTTTAACCATTTCCTGACGATAATTCAAGGCCTTACGCACGGCAATGTTGTTTAAAAGACACATCAGGAAAGAATATACCACCATCGCCACGGCAAGTGCATAGAGCGATAAATCCGTATATGCCAGCAACAGCACAAGAACGACCGTCTGTACAATCAACGCCGCCGCCGCATTTATGACCGGTACGTTCACTTTCCCGATTCCCTGTAATACCGCATTCGTCAGCGTAGAAAGTGCATAAAAAATAATGGATATACTGATGGCACGCAAAAGAGCGGAAGCTAACAAAAGAGACTCCTTCTGCGGGAACAACAGCTCCGTAATCGGCTGTGCCAGTGCAAGCATGCCGAACGCGCACGGAATCGATATCAGCATCGTCGTTTGTACTGCCACATGCACCTGATGTTGGGATTTCTCCCTATCCCCCTGTGCATAGGACGCCGAGATGCTCGGTATCATCGCCGCAGACATAGAAGATGCTATTGCAATCGGAATATTGGAAATTACAACTGCCTTCCCGGCAAAAACTCCGTAATTGACCGCAATCTCCGATTCCGCCATATGCATCACATACATCATAACCTTTGTGTAAATCGTCTGATTCAGTGAAGTGGAAAAATTGTAAATAAACGTACTTAAAATGAACGGCGTTACCATTCCGAAAATAATGCCGAAAATCTGCCCGTAAGAAAGCTCATCATGTCGCACGTCATTTCGTACTCTCTTTATAATCAGCTTCCGGTTCAATCCGTAAATACCCCACATAAACAAAAGCGCAATTAACACACCGCTTCCGGTTCCGAGAGCACTTCCTATCGCTCCGTAGATTGCACGGGTTGTCTCTCCCTGATGGATGACAGTCTGAATCAATAAATGTGCGGCCAAAAGACTGACCACTGCGTTCAAAATCTGCTCCAGTATCTGGGACACCGACGTCTGTACCATTGTTCTGTGCGCCTGAAAATAACCGCGCAAAACACCCAAAAGACCGGAGAGAAAAATGGTCGGTGCAAATACCTGAAGCACTGCTTTTGAGTTATCCTCCACTAACAGTCCTGCACCGAAAAACGTAAACAGACTGGCAATACCGCCGACAACAATCACATAAATAATTGCGCAATGAAAAATACGATGTGCGTTTCTGTACTCACGAAGCGCCAGTCTCTGCGCGATCACCTTAGAGATAGCTGAAGGAATACTGTAGGACGAAATCAAAAGGATAATCGTGTAAATATTGTAAGCACTGCTGTAATATCCGTTTCCTTCATCGCCGATGATTCCGGTCAGCGGAGAACGATATAAAATTCCGATAATACGGACAATAATACCGGCCATAGCCAAAATACCGGCCTGCATCACAAATCCGTCTTTTCTGCTATTCTGACTCATAGTTATCTCCCATCAGTCTCATTGACATACTTTAACCTGTTTTATGACAGATCTGTCAGAATTTCTTCTAACATATATACCCTGTTAAACGGAATGGAGTAGTAATATCCATCCGCAAAATCTTCTGTAATGCGCATAATCTCTTTTGCCAGAGAAATGCCGACGGCTTCCCCCTCCTCACGGGTTTTTGCATCCTGATAGCGGAGCACAATCTCATCCGTCACCCTCATACCGGTCATCTCATTTTTAATGAAACAGGCATTTTTATAACTGACAAGAGGCATAATTCCGCATAAAATCTTTGCTCCCGTCTCAGCCTTCATACGTCGCAGGATTTCTGCTTCCTCCGGCGTAAAAACAGGCTGCGTCAGGAAAAACTCAGCTCCCTGCTCCATTTTCTTTCTGATACGGCCGATTTCTACCTCCGAATTGAGGCGATTCTGATTGATCGCTCCCCCGTAATGAATTCCGCCTTCCGTAAAGGACTCCTTATTCATTTCCTTTACAAGCTTCATCAGCCCTACCGAGTCGAAATTAAATACTCCTTTGATATCTGCTCTCACCATGGTCGGTACCGGATCTCCCGTCACAATCAACAGGTTGCGGATATCACTAAGGTAAGCGCCAAGTAACTGTGACCGTATTCCAATGGCATTTTTATCCCGGCAACAAATATGCGGCATAACACATAATCCCGTTTCCCGGAAGGCTTTCGCCGCCATAAGAATGGAATCTGCCCTTGTTCTTCCGGAAGGCGAGTCCGGAAATGTTATGACATCCACATTGAATCGTTTCAGCAGATGTGCTGCATCCATAAGTTTCTCATCCTGTGCCGTCGGCGGAGGCGACAGCTCCACGGCAATCAGTTTTTTGTCTTTTTGAAACCATTGCCCTGCTGCCGGCCAGGAAGCTTCTTTTGGGCTTTTTTCCTTCCCGGCAACCGTTTTCTGATACGCCGTTCTGCTTACCCGGCGCATTTTCATCTCACCGGATTTTTCCTCTTCCTCAATCAGGTTTGCAACCTTCCTGATGTAATCCGGATTCGTTCCGCAGCATCCTCCCACAATGGAAATTCCCTTAGCTCTTATATCTGAGAGCTTCTGCGCAAAATAGTCCATATTTTCCAAAAACACAATTCTATCCTGAATAATCTTCGGATAACTTGCATTCGGAAGTGCAGAAAAAAATACATTTTCCGTAAGCTCCAGCTTACTTAATATCTGCGCCATATGTCCCGGACCGACACCGCAGTTGAGTCCCGTTGCATCAATATCTCCTCCGGCTGCAGCTTCCGATAAAAGCGTTTTTGCACTGATTCCTGCGTTGCTGTAGCCTAACTGATTCACGGAAAACTGCACCCATATAAAAATATCACTTTCCCGACGAAGTTCCCTTGCTACGGAAAGAACCATATCCGTGTCAGAAAAAGTTTCAAACAAAATTGCATCCGCACCAAGGGAGACAAACTGACGTGCAAGTGCGAGATATTCTTTCCGCAGTTGCTCCTCATCCTCATATACTCCGGGTGTAATCGGTCCGATATCTCCGGCGATAAACGCCCTGTCTCCGGCAGCCTCTTTTGCAAGCCAAAATCCCTGCTTTACATTTTCAAGCACTGCTGCCATATCACATCCCAGTGTTTTCGTATTACTGGCAAACGTGTTTGTACGGATCAGTTTTGCTCCTGCATCCAAATATGCTTTGTGCACCTGTCTTACCAGCTCCGGTGCCTCCGTATTGGCCCTTTCCGGAAACATTCCGCCCTGACATAATGTGGAAAAATAAGTGCCGAATGCACCGTCCGAAATAAGTGTATGTTCTTTTAAGTATTCCCTGATTGTCTGTTTCAATAATTTTTCTCTCTTCTCTATAAAATAGCCATCACGACATCGCTAAGCTCCGTCAACGACTGTATGCGGTATTTAGCCTGCGGAACCTCTCCGAAACCGTATGCTGCATGTACGAACTCGAGACCGGCTTTTGTCGCCGAAAGGTAATCACCGAGCACGTCTCCCACATAGACTGCCTTTTCCAAACGATTGCGCTCCGCTACCAGGCGGATATTTGCATCTTTTTCCTGTTTCGTATTACCGAAGCACTCCGTATCATCAAAATATTTTTCCAAACCGTGGTGCTTCAAAAAAGCCTCAATATAACCACTCTGACAGTTGCTGACAATCGCTAAAAAATAGTCTTTTGACAGATTCCCAAGCACCTCTTCCAGCTGCGGATACAATATTCCGCCCACCTTCTCCAAATACGCATTCTCATAATCCATACACGCCTGAAGAATCTCAAGGGCACGTTCTCTGCTGACAGTATCAAAATATGTATATGCAATATCATCCATGGTCTTTCCCATGAGCGACTCCATATCCTCCACCGTAATACGTTTGTGAAAATCCGGCATTTTGTCAATTACCACATTCCACGAATCCACTACAGCCTGTGCGCTGTCCCAAAGTGTTCCGTCAAGATCAAATATAATTCCTTTTTTCATTGCATCTTCTCCCTTTCTGACGGTTACTCATCCTCTTTTTTCGGGCGAAGGTACACCATGCGATACTCCACTTCTCCAAGATCCTCATTGACCTGCTCGTCAATTTTCATGAAATGCTTATTTTCATAAAAACAAACCGCTCCGTAATTATTCTCAAACACATGAAGTTCCATTTTCTCATAAATCTCGGAAACATAACGCAAAAGCTTGGTTCCGATGCCCTGTCCGCGATAATCCTTATCCACAAAAAGCCCTTGGATATAGCCGTCCTCCACGCCGATAAAGCCCGCAATAAAACCGTCAATCTCATATACATATACTTCCGAGCGGGGCAAAAATCTTGACACAAATCCAAAATTTCTGTCCCAATAAGAAGAATCCACGAAATCATGTGCTTCCAAATTCCCGTCATACCAGATCTTCATGACCCTTTTTAAATCCATATCATAAAAATTACGAATTATATCCATAAAAAGTCCCCATTTTTCCATTTTTATCTATCATACCATAAGAACGGAAAAAACCCTATTTTTTTTCGTAAGTTTTAGGAAAACGGTCTTAAAATTTAATTGACTAAAAAATAATTGTAAATAAAGCCAATTGCTTATACCATCTATGTGTTTCCAATTCTAATTATAAAGGAAAATCTCGATGCCTTGATTTTAAAAAGTTAGAAAAGGCATGCGAAAAATACAATTCAAAACAGCTCAAATTCTCCCATAATTTTCCTAATCCCCCCTCGTATAGTAGAAAACAATCCAAACAATGTATTGTGTAAAAGGAGATTTCTTATGAATGAAAAAACTATGAACTACGAAACACCAAACCCCAAGCCCGCAATATATGAAAATGAGACGATCCGCAAAATCGTGGAAAACTTTCCGGTATTCGGAATGACCGGCTTTTTGTATGCGGTCTTCTTCTGTTTTTGTCTGTACAAAAATATGTATTCTTACACTTCATTTCTACTCTGTGGTGTAACGGTTGCCTATTTTCTGTTTTGCTTTAAAAAACTGGAGATAACCTCCTGCAAACTGCGGATTTTCTACATAATTTGCATATGCTTACTCGGACTTTCCAACATGCTGACAGCCAGCGGAATATTGATATTTCTCAACTATGTGGGAATCATCCTGCTTTTATTCTGCTTCCTCATCAACCATTTTTATGATACAGAAAAATGGGATTTTTCCAAATACACGGGCGCCCTTCTGCAAACCATATTTTCAAGCTTTGCAAGAGTAGATTATCCGTTTAAAAGCTTTAGCCTTTACTACAAGAAAAATCAGAAGCTGAAAAATTCAAAGGTGCTTTACGTAATAACAGGACTTTTAATTTCCGTACCGCTTCTGCTTGTGATCATTCCTCTTCTGCTTTCGGCAGATATTGTCTTTTCTGACTTGGTTGATACGATTTTTTCAAAGATGTTTGAGGATTTTGATTTCGGTATACTGATGGGAATCACCATGACAACTTTTATCGGCCTGATCTTTTCCCAAGGTATTTTAATCGAGCTGTGCGGAAAGCATATCAATCCGGAAGTGAAAGAAAAAAAGACAATGGAACCAATTATTGCCATCACGTTTACTTCCGTGCTGACTTTGGTATATCTTTGCTTCAGTGTTATTCAAATTGTGTACCTGTTTATCGGAAACATGACACTTCCTGACCACTACACTTACGCGCTGTACGCGCGAGAAGGTTTCTTCCAGTTGCTGTTTGTGTGTGTTATCAACCTTATTCTGGTATTGTTTTGTATGTCACATTACCGCGACAATAAAATTTTAAAAGGAATCCTGACGGTCATTTGCGGTTGTACTTACATCATGATTATATCCAGTGCATTGCGAATGCTTATGTACATCGGAGAATATCACCTGACATTTCTTCGTGTATTTGTTCTCTTAGCACTGTTTGTACTGTTCCTGTGTCTGACCGGTGTCGTGATTTCCATCTTCAAGCCATCCTTTAAATTGTTTACATACATGCTTGTTGTGGTCAGTGTCTGCTACATTGCATTTTCACTCTCCAGACCGGACACTTATATCGCATCTTATAATATTGTGACAGAAGCCTCTGACATGTATTACTACTATGATCTCAGCCCGGATGCAGCTCCGATATTGAAGGAACATGGCTATTTGGGAGATCCGGATCTTTATTACGAAACGGAATGGTACTGTGTCTCTAACTATGTTGACCGCTGTAAAGATGCGTATAAGGACTTAAATTTCCGACGTTTTAACCTCTCTGTATACCGAGCAGGGCAGGCAATCAAAGGAACTCCGGCTACTTTAGAGTAACGCTTTCAAGCAACCCTTCACTTATATACCAAAAAAGGACCATCCCGGTCGCCGTCTTCTTGGCGGTAACTCTCGGGAAGGTCCTTTTTTATTTCTTAATCGTTCAATTCCTCTACCTGCTTGATAAAACTCTTAATACCCTTGAATGTCTTATCACTTAAAAAGTGCATCATCTTCTTTGCATCTTCCTCTGCAACTGCCTGATCCACATCTGCAGTCATCATCAGAAACTGTGTGATGGTCTCCTGTCTGTCTACCAGGCTTTTCGCCAACTTTGTACCTTCTTTTGTAAGAACAAGACTGGTTCCCGTTCCTTCCTCAAGGTATCCTTCCTCTCTCAATTTGCCCATAGCGCGGCTGACACTCGGTTTGGAAAAAGACAATGCATTTGCGACATCAATTGCCCGCACTCTTCCGGTTGTCTCTCTCTGTAACAGATATATAATCTCCAAATAGGTTTGTCCTGATTCCTGCATAATTACTTCTCCTTTGTACTCTGTTTTTATGTACCTTAAACAATCTGATTTTTAATGTCTTCCAGTTCTTCCTGAGTCGGAGAGCCCGGTTTCCAACCGATTTTTTGCTGATCTCCCTCATATCTAGGAATTAAGTGAAGATGGAAATGAAACACCGTCTGTCCTGCTACTTCCCCATTATTCTGTACAAGATTGAAGCCATCGCACGACAGCTTTTCGGTCATTTGCTTCGCCATTTTTTTGGCCAACTTCATAACCTTTCCTGCCATCTCCTCCGGAAGTTCATACAGATTTGCATAATGATCCTTCGGTAAAATGAGTGCATGTCCTTTTGTCGCCGGACCAAGGTCAAGAATTACTCTGAAATCCTCGTCTTCATATAATGTTTTGGATGGAATTTCCCCATTTGCTATTTTACAAAAAATACAATCTTCTTTTTTCATGTCTATTCTCCTTCATCCTATCTATTAAAACGGAAACAGGTCATCGAGAAGACGGAACTGGGTGAAATCACCTTTCATCTTCATTTCTCCGGTCATAAACGCCTTCTGGAATGTCTCTCTTCCGTTCACAATCTCCTTGAGAACTTCCTCTTTCATACTCATCTCAATGTCTGTTTTCTTTACCTCTTCCTTGGAACAAATGAGTGTATTTTGATCAATCTGGAGCTGAAGAACCTCTGTTTTTCCTTCCAGCTTGATGCAATATACGGTTTTACATCCCGGCTGCGGATGGAATTTCGACTCAAATAATTTTTGATATCCGCTGGTCTCCTTCTCCTGAGAAGAACTCATCATACCCTTGAAAAAGCTTGCCAGCTCCTGGATATCTTCCTTCTGCTTCTGCACATACACTTCATCGGATGCATATTGTGAAAGCTGTTCGGACTCCTGCGGAGTCAGTTCCATTCCTTTTCGGATTGCGACCGTTTTATTTACCTCTCCGTTACTTGCCGGTAAACTTTTGACTTTCTGGTGAATCGTACGATAGAAATTTTCTGCCTTTTTCTCGATAAGACTCTGATATTCTTTATTGTTTTCCAAAATGGAAGTTTCTTTTATGTATCCGCAGATTCCGCTGCAAGGTCTTCCGCCCAATATTTCCCATGCGGTGGAAAGATTTAATTTTCCTTCTCTCTCTCCGTAAGTTGTACTCATAACTACAGGACACATATATATCCGGTTGACCGTCTCTCTGTCTCCGTATAACCAGATAGCATCCAGGAATGTCTGCATATATCCGCCGATACCATACCATTCCACGGTAGTCGCAAGAATAATGCCGTCTGCGGCTTTTAACGTCTGCGGAAGAGTTGTAATGGCATTTTTGATTTCATACAAATTGAAGCGCTCCACAGAGACGTTCAATTCCTCCAGCACCTGCTGCATCTTGTCGAGAACGTATACGGTCGGATCATCCACCAGACCTCTGCCTCCATAATAAATATTTACCTTCATTGCAATCTACCTCTCTCTTTTCCCTTTTTCCGATACAATAAAACAGCAAGTAAAAAACCACCGATCAGACCGCCGACATGTGCAGCGTTATCGATATTCGTACTTATGAATCCATTATACAACGAAAATGCGATTAAAAAAATAATTTTCGGGACAGTTGCAAATTCATGGCGTCCCCGGTTCCGGATTACAATCCAAAGGAGTGCTCCCGTAATACCGAAGATTGCTCCGCTGGCTCCGAGAGACCGCGTGAAGTCTTTGGTCATAACAGAAAATCCCAAAGATGCAAAATCCGCAATCAGACCGCTTGCCATATAAAAAACAAAATACTTCAGATGACCCATTTCTTTTTCAACCAAATTTCCTATGCCGTACAGATAAAGCACATTTCCGCACAAATGGTAGGCATCTCCATGCAAAAAAATACAGGTAAAAAACCGGTACCACTGGCCTTCATTTATAAGAAGCACAGGATCCAACGCCCCGAAAGAATAAATGTATTTCCCTGCAAATATACAGGCTAAAAACATAACTAGGTTAGCTGCAAGTAACCCATAATTCACGTAAGAAATGTACTTCTTTTCCGGTTGCTTATATGCAATTTTTTCCGTTTCCGTACCATCTTCCGGATTTAAATCATGCGCCTCCTCGGGTTCCGTAAGTGCCTGTTGCAAAATTGCTCTCATACCATAAAAATCTTCGCATTTACCTTCCCCGACAATGAGAGCTTCCTTCTGTATATCCACATACCAGCAAAAACTTCTGTCTCCGCCCAGTTCTCCGGCATTTTCCAAATCTTCGGCAAAGATTACCGTGAGTGCATGTACATCTATGGTTTCTCCTCCGGGACCTTTCCAATCGGCTTTGGATAAAAAATTATCCAAAAGTTCTTTCGTTACCCTTTGCTCTCCTTCGGCATCTACCAGGACCAGTGCATTGATATAACCATATTCAATCATAAAATAGACATCGATTCCCGGAATGGGCGCATCTAATTTCTGAAATCCTTTTTTTAATAAAAATCTTCCTGTTTTTTCTTTCATATGTCACCTTTTTTCTTCTGAAAAAAGGGTATCATTTCTTTTCTTTTATGTCAATGCGATGCACCGTGCCCACGAACATGCCCAAAATGCTCAAAGCCAGGAAAATCAAGGATAGCAAACCATTTTTTGTTTGTGTTATTTCGAAAAATTTAATATTTTTCTCTCCGAAATACATGAACAAAAGATAGCCTAGGCTAACCAAAAACAACACGGCAAATACGACGAAGGTAACCATGTCAAACACAACTTCCTTTTCACCTGCTTCTTCCTCTCCGAAATTTTCAGTCAAAATATCGTTCTCTTCTGCTTCTTCCATCGGCCGATTTTCCTCCGAATCCTTTTCCAAAGATAAAGAAAGAACTTCCTCTAAAGACTGTGTTATATTTTTCCCTTCTTTGATCCGGTTGTAAAATTCATAAGAAAGAAAAACAGCAGCCGCATCCTCATGGTCTGTATATTCAAGCAGATCTTCGACAAAAGCCGATAAGTTTCTTTCCCGAATATCGCACTCTGAAATAACAGGATTGTAGCAAAAGAAATACGTTTCATCTGCCTTATAAATCATTTCAAACTGCAGTAAAATCCCCTGCGGTTCCAAAAAATATGCATGCAATTCCAAAATCAGACAGCAGAGACTCTGCATCAACATACGGATATCCTGTCCTGTCAAAAATCCCTCCTTTTCCTTTGGCAACAAGGGCAGCTTTCCGGAGATATCATAATACAATTTTTCTTCCCCGTTAAACACTCTTTTTTCCACTGCAAGAAGTCCGCAGATATTGTTTTCCCGCAACATTTGAAGAGCAAATTCATCAAAATCCTGTTCCTCATCCAAAACAAGAAAATCTTTTCCCCATTCTGTTATCTCTTTCATCATTTTATGTTCTCCAGCCTTTCCATTTCCCAAATGGCAGAAACCGGATGAATCCTGCCCATTTTTTCACTCACTTCGTACGTCAAAGTTTGAAACGGTATCCTTTGAGATATCTGTATGGTTACTTTGATATTCGTGCTGCTGATTCCGATATCCCAGCAAACAGCGTCCGTGAAAATGAGCTTTTGCTCTGTTTCCTCTTTCACGTAAGCGGTAATGACCTTCTCTATGGTCCGTCTGCCCTCCTGTTCCATCTGGGAACCTTTTAGCACGGCCAAAGATGCAATTGCCGTGCAAGCTTCCCTGTTGTACATAAAAAAACCCATATGAATGACAATCCATACAACCAAAAACAACAGCGGGACTACGAACGCCGCCTCTACCGTAAAACTTCCTTTTTGTTTCACAGCACACCTCCGCTTCTCAGTATGATATAGGACAAGGTAAAAAAAGGTACAAACGGCAATTCACTTTTTCTGCCGGCTTTTTTACAAACCAGCAGGATTCCTCCGCACAACCCGGCTAACAAAAGTCCGCCCATGAGAACGGTCGCATTTCTTCCGCCGCCCAAAAAAATACCGCTGACTGCCACGACGATGCTGTCTCCGATTCCCACGGCCCCTTTTGTCAAAAGAGAGAACAAATATAAATATGCTCCGATAAATATTCCGCCGATAAGAGAGATCCACTTCGGTTCTTTCTCATATGCAAAAATGATCAAACCTGCCACGGCCGACAAAAGATTAAAAACCACATAGATACGGTGCTTTTTAAAATCAGTTACCGTATTCACTCCCAAGAAAATATAATAAACAATGTCGATATACATGTTACTCCCCTTTCAGCTTCCGGATAATCCGCCGCATAATTTGCACGGTGTCCTTCCCCCTACACGGGAAATTTTTACAACCTGCAAAGTTCTGCTCAGATCGGGGCAATTCAGACTTACATGGTATCTGATTCCATAATCTGTAATGTAAAGCGTCCGGCTTTGTATGTCTTTTTTGCTATACCCTTCGCCGCAAACATTACAACCCCTGTATATTTTCCGGTCTGCGTTCCGCTGCGAAAAAACAGAATGCCCTGCCACTTCCTTTACCGAAATATTTAAACCCTGACAGGTTCTTTTTCTATGATATACTCTTCCGTATTCTGTAATGTAAACAAACTCCTCTGTCTCCCCGATCCGGTCTCCCCCGGAATCATCATAACCGTTAAAAATATGTACCAGACCCTTCTGTCGGATGAGCACCTGACGGTATCTGAATCCCCCGATGGAAAGAGCAACCGGATACAGCAGGTCCATCCTGATACAGTCCCCTTCTCTTCCGGATATAGTGTCCGAAAACATATGCGCAGTCACCGCGCCGTTTCTCAATAAATTTTGCTGCCGTATCCGGTGTTCGATTGCTGTTTCCATGACGTCCAAAAAAGAAAGTATTATCATGATGACGGAAAGAAAAAGCGGCAATATAAGGGCTGCTTCTACTGTCAGACTTCCTCTTTCCCAAAAAAGGGGACAGGCGATATCCCCCTTGTTTCGCTGATTTGCAAACATTATTTTTTTTGTTGCGAGGGAATATTCGTATGTCTGGAGAACACTACTCTTTCTTGATTGTGTACGTTGCTGTTTATTTGCAAATAAGGAGGACATCACCTCTCACCTCTTTTCTTTTACAATTTATATATAATAGTAAGTCCGTTTCATCTCTCTGTAATAACCGTATCTGCTTCCGACCGTCGCTTCCATCCGGAGCAGATCCACACAATTGCTGAGCGAAAACTGTTGAAAACCCGAATTCTTGCGGACATCCATCTGCGCAATATCCATCATGCGAAGAACCTTCTGTTCTTCTTTCTCCATAGCAAGAAACAGACGAAGATATTCTTCGTAAGACAACCCATTGCCAATCGGGGTTTCCTGCGTATTTGCAGGTACATTTTCTGATTCTACCTGCAACATACCCTCCAAACTGTAATGCCAATCCGCAGCTGTTTTTATAAGAGGGACTTTCTTGCCGGCCAATAGCAGTTTCACGTCATACACCGACTCCGCGTAAGCCCACGCAAACAAAAGCGTAATTTTTACCGGCTCAATCAAAACCGGTGCTCCGGCCGCTTCGCACAGAATTGCTGCCAGCGCGCCCGCTTCGGAAACTTTTGCCTGATCGGCAAACAAATACGTTACATTGCTGATTTCTCTCATCATCAAAAGACGGGTCACAACGGATTTCAGATTATCAATATCATTATTTTTTCCTGCCAAAACATATTCTGCCTGATATTGCAATTGCCCTGTTTTCTTGGGATTTGTAAAAGTACCGCATTTTTCCAGAATATATCCGTCAAACAAAAATTCCTCCCATGTGGAAACTCCGTCCCTTTCCGACCGCCCCAATCCTTTTGTTTCAGGCTTTTTACCGGAGATGCAATCCGTAAGATCCGCCGTCTGTTCGGAAATTGTTTCCGCATCATTGATCACAAGCAAAAGTATCCCTTTGGAACGCACACCATTCATCTGATCTGCCGGATTATCCACATCTACCTCTTTCACAATGGCATTCCCGTTTTCATCCACCTCCCCCGTCGCAATACCGTTTTTCTCAACCTCATCTATTTTTGCATGATTTGCCTCCCTCTCCGGAGAAACATCTTTTGTGAACAATTCTTTCTCCTTTGCTGTCTCCAGTTCTTTTTTTATCTTTTCTCCGTATGAAATTCCGTATTTATGTTTCATATAAGCTACGGCCTGTCTCTCAAAAACTTCTCCGCCGTCGTCCGTGGCATAAGATGCTCCGTCGATATGTACCTGTTCCGTGTAAGCTTTCGTAAAATTAAATACCGGAAATTCCGAAGAAGAATCCAAATTTTCATTCAGGTAATACTTCAGATGGTTTTCCGTCCGCGACAGGGAACCCGTTTGTTCCCCGTAAGCAGTATCAATAAAAAAGAGATCGTACTGCTCAAACAACTCTCTGTTATATTCCGCAAACACCGAGTATACGGCCAGATCAAAAGCACATTCCGCATAAAGACTGACAGCCCTGCATTTTGCTCCTTCTATCACAGCCAGAAACAGCGACAATATAACAGATAAAACTATACTCATATAAATCGTTACCGCTCCTTTTTCCGATCCCTTTTTCATTGCACTACTCCCTTCTCTCAAACCTTTTTTGCTTCCGATGTAATCGTTTTAAAAATGCTTTCCATCAACGAAGTCAGCTGCTTTTTAAACAAAAGCACCAACCCGATCAGTACGACCAGAATCAGGATAATCTCCACGGTTCCGATTCCCTCTTCATCCATCCAGATTTCTTTTAAAAGATTCATATGTTTTCCTCCTTTCCTCAAAGCTGAAATGATAAAAAAGCCGGAACAATAATAACAGCCATAACTATGACAAGTTGTAACATCATCGGCCCGAGAAGTTTTGTTCCTGCTTCTTCTCCCAATTGTTTTGCGTGGTTTTTCCGAAGCAAAAAGGCTTCTCCCGCCTCCTTTTCCAGCATAGGGAAAAGATCTCCCGTTCCCTTTTTTATGTTCTGGATAAGAAGTGCGGAAAATTTCATATACAGTGGATTTTGACTCCGTTTTCCGAACCGGTCCAAAGCATCTTTTACCGATATCCCGTTTTTTATATCCCGTACCAAAAGCTGCAATTCCTGTCCTAATTCCTCTCCCAAAGACCGATCCAAGCTCAATTTAAACAGCACTCCCCGGACAGACATCCCGGCACCGAGCAACAAAACAAATTTACTTACAAACTCAGGGTATTTCAGCTCCATGGCTCTTTTTCTGTGGTCCGTCAACTTTATTAAGTCCTTATCTTTTGCGACAAAAACAAGGATTGCTGCTGCAACGGGAAACAAAAACCAGTACCACGCGCCCGTCTTTTTTATTTCCGAATACACAATCTTTTTCCCTTCCACCACTTCCGGAAGCGCAACGGATCCGGTATATTGCTGCTCTTCATCCGCCTTTTTTACTTCCTGTATAATTGCCTTTTCCCAGGCCCGGGCAGGAGTTAAATCTTTTGGATAAACACATACCGGGAAGCTGTATTCATACTCGGTTTCCCCATAATTCATACATACCGTCAGCTCGGCATATTGTTTCTCCGACAACTCTCCGTTGTTTACGTTTCCGTCTTCATCAATCAATGTATACGGGTTGCTTTCCCAGGAAAAACTCATCGGATATCCCTCATAGGAATCTCTCAATATAAGCGGGGCTTTTACCTGCTCCAGACTTACATTCTCACCCTGTATCAGCTTTGCGCACTCCCCTTTAAACTGCGTTACCTTCCGCTCTATTTCTTCCGGTGTACATCTTTGTTCGCCCACCGGATAGGAAAATATGACATCCTCCAAAATTCCTTCCGTATCTTTTACACGCAGCATCACCTCCCGATTTTCCGAGACGGCCTCAGCCCTGGAAATGAAATTGCCCGGTTGCAACAAAGGCTCACTTTTCTCACTGTAAAAAATTGCGACAGCCAAAAGCATTCCCGGTATCAAAATCTTCATAACAAGCGCTGTTTTGGCTTTATAATAATCCCGGCATACGTTATTTTCTTCCTGCATCGGATATAAAAACCGCAGCTGCGCCCGGACTTTCTCCGAATACATTTTTTCCATGGGCAATCTTGTAAAAATGATATCTACTAATTTCTGAAACACTGTTACACCTCTATATTCATAATCTTTCGGGAAAAAATATAAGAGCACAGATATAAGAAAAGACAAATTGACATGACCAGGATTCCAAAGGGTGTTTTGTAAAGACCGTCAAAATACCCCGGAGAACTCCATCTCATATAACCGATAATCCCTATCGGCACTACATTCATCACCTTTTGCTCCGCGCGTCTGGCCGCCAGCATCAATGCAATCTCTCTCTTCACCTCAATCTTTTCTCCTATCATGGCAGCCGTATTTTGTACAATTGTATTCATATTTCCGCCGCTGCGTTTAGCAATGGAGAAAATCGCAGCAAAGTCCCGGATATCACCATGTCCCGATCTCTCTGCAAAATCTGCCATCAGTTCCTCCAAAACCCGGTTGTTTTGCAGCTGATGGCAAATGTGCCTGCACTCAACAACCATATCCGCCCCCTCTCCGCATATAAGATAAAGATCTCCCGAAGCCTCCGCAAAGGCATTTTCCACGGAATAACCGGCTTTTAAAGACGCACTGAATGCCAAAATAAACTGTTTAAATTCCTGTGCCAATCGCTCACGTCTCGCTGCGGCCAAAGTTTTCCCTTTTGCACGAAGCAAAAACGGGAGAAATACCACCCCGACCAAACCTGCCGGGTAAAAATCATAAAATACCTTTGCCAAAAGCATAAATATCAGCAAAAAACTTAAACTGTATTTTATCGTTTCTTTCACGGACATACGATATGTACTATAATCCATGTACTCATATCTCCTTTCCTGAAAATCCTGCTGCCAATAACTTATCCAAATGCTGCAGCGATTTCTTTTTTCTCAGCTCACCCGTAATGTTTCCGTTTTCGTCAGTTCCTGTCTCCTCAAACCGGTAAAGCGGCTCCACCTCTATCTCACCGTCTTGAAATCCTGTTACCTCCACGATTTCAAGTACTTTTCTGCTCTTATCACGCAATCTTCCGAGATGCACAATAATATCAATTCCTCCTGCAATCTGTCTCCGTACCGCAGAAAGAGGCATTTCCATTCCCATGAGAATCATAGTCTCCAAACGGTACAACATATCACGGGCACTGTTGGCATGACCCGTGGAAAGAGATCCGTCATGACCGGTATTGAGCGCCTGTATCATATCGATTGCTTCCGCGGAACGGACTTCACCGACAATGATCCGGTCCGGACGCATACGGAGAGATGTTTTGATCAGATCCCGGATGGTAATCGGTCTGCAGTCTTCCATGTTGGCATTTCGTGTTTCCAGACGGACCAGATTGTCGATGCCCCGAATCTGTAATTCCGCACTGTCCTCAATGGTGATAATTCTTTCTGTCTTAGGAATAAACTCTGACAAAACATTCAAAAATGTCGTTTTCCCGCTTCCGGTTCCTCCGCTGATAAAAATGTTGTATCCTGCTATAACGAGCTTTTCCAAAAACGCAACCACCTCACGGCTCACGGAACCCATGACCAGCAAATCCTCCACCCCGATCGGTTTATCCGGAAAACGCCGGATTGTCAGAATCGGCCCGTTCAGCGCCACCGGCGCCAGCACCACATTCACTCTGCTTCCGTTTTCCAGTCTGGCGTCAACAATCGGAGAACTTTCATTCACTACGCGGTTGGAAGCGGCCACAATCTGCTGAATAATATCCTCCAGTTTTTCTGCAGAAGAAAAATGGTTCTCATATCTGATAAGACCGCCTCCTTTTTCTATAAAAATGCTGTCCGGCCCGTTGACCATAATCTCGGTAATTGCCGTATCCTCTATCAGCTCCTGCAGAACATCCAGTTTTCGTATGGCATAATAAATTTCGCTGCAGAGTTTTTCTTTTTTCGTATGGGGAATATAACTGTCCTTCCCTTCAGATAAGATCTCTTCCCGGATCATTTCAAGAATTTCTTCATCCTCTGTTTCCATACTGTACCGGAGCTTTTCAAACAACCGGTTCTGCACTTTGTTTTTTATTTCTTCATACTGGGTCAATTTTCTTTCCTTCCTCCATAAGCTGCTTTACAAAATCCGCCAACTCGCTGTGGGTGTACATAGACGCAGCTACCGGAATGTTGTGAAAAACCGGAACGATACACTTGGTCGTACGCTCTAACAGTTTTTCTTTTTTCATGTGATGAAGAAGCCTTTCATACTGGTCCGCTTTTGCCTTGGCCAATCCGTCCTCCGACAGACAGGTATAAATGTCATCGCACATTTCCAGCAGGGAAAACACTCCCCTTGTCTGTTCCGTCAGATCCAAAAGAAGAACTTCGTAATCGGTCTCTTCCACGATTCGCCGGATTAGTTTGTGCCAGAGAGTCATATCGATCTCCTCCATATCCGGATGACAAAATACCGGCGGAATATAGTCAAGTCCTCCCACATTTTCCATTATGCTCTCCAGTCTCAGCCGAAATTTCCCTTTTTCTTCCTTCAAAAAGAAAAATATGTCCATCAAATCCCGCTTGTATTTTTTTTGCATCATATATTCAAATCCCGAGTACGGTTCAAAATTTAAATATAAAACTTTCTTTTCCGCAGCCATAAGCTGTCCCATAGTAAGGGCAAGACAACTTTGGTGCACCGGATGTACCGGCGAATAAAAGGAAATTATTTTCATATCCCGCCTGCGCTTATAAAATGCACTGTCCTCCGGAAAAACAATTCCTTTATCGCTGCACAATGCCAGCAGATCTTTTGTTACCTGTTCCACCGACTGAAATTTGAAGATATGATCCTTTTTTCGCTTTCCGGAAAAATAAAAGACATGCTCCGTTTTCTTTAAAAGCTCTTCCAGTTCGTAGGACTGCAACATTCCTTCTCCGACAAGGCAAAGGCCGAGATTTCTTTCCGAAGGAATATCCAAAAGCCGATCCACCTTATCAAACGCCTCAATTTCAATATCCGACCGGTACTTTTTCCTGAGATATTCGGCAAAAATCTGCACAAATCGAGTCTCCTTATCACATATTGCCACTACCGTCATAAAAAACCTCCCCATATACTTTCACAGATAACTCCCCCCAAAATGGGTATGCTGAAATGAATTACATGTCTGAACTTTTTATTGTTGAATTCTTTGGAAAATTTTAGGTGATACACCAGAAAAAAAACAGAAATGATTCCTCCGATGAGAAATGTATACAATACTACCGAAACGGCCTTCTCCCATCCGGTAAACAGTGCGCAGACGCTGAGTAATTTCAGGTCACCGCCTCCGAAGGCCCGTATTTTATAAAAGGGAATCAAAAAGAAAAACAATCCGACGGCAGAAGCCGGATAATAAATCCAAAATTGGCCCGCGGGATGAAAAAAACGGTACAGACTTCCTGCGACATATCCCGCCAATATAAGCCGGTTTGGTATGCGAAATGTCCTGACATCAAAAAAAACCGCCAGAATTAACAAAATATACAAAACCAGTATATCTCCTCCTCTCTTTCTTTATTACATAATAAACGGAAATCGGTTCCGATCTGCCGGGAACCAAGAACATATAACAGGTACCAAAGCGATGCTTCGGCAAGAATTGATTAAGAATGTAAAATGGATTATAACGGAGGGTTTTTTAAATGTAAACCCTTCTTTTTCAATTTTTTTATTTTTGGTAATTTTTACTAATGTTTTCTGAATATCTCTCTCCAAAAAACAGGCAAACCCCGAGAAATCCCGGAGTTTTGCGTGTCAAACAATCATTAATTTTTTCTGACCTTCAAAACAAACTGATGCCGAAAAGCAGACAAATTCCCGGAATTCCCAAGATCGCCCCGATCAGCATAGTCCACATATTCATACCGACAAACACCGGCACTGACAGGTAAGCAAACAACCGGTTCAGCAGTACAATGGCAATAAAGCTCAAAACACCTCTCTGTACAAACTGCAGAATCAGATTATTTTTCCTCCGGAATCCGCCCAAACATAAAACAACCAGACATACGATGATAATGGAAATAAATCCCTGTGAATAGAATGACTGCACGATGCACCTCCTACCACATTGTATGTCCGGCTGCTCAAAATATTCTTCAATTATACGTAAAATCCTCTGCTGCCACTGCCATCCTCACAGCTGACATTAAGGTTGTTCTTACCGTAGGTAAGCCCTGCATACACGGTCTGGGCATGGCCCATAACCGGCGCAGATGTATCGTTTGCTGCATCTGCCTTATAAGTTTCATAGAGCTTTTTCATCAATCTTACCGCATCTTCCAGCGGTTCTTTTTTTCGGCTTCCCAAAGCTGCGCCGATTCTTGCACTGACAAAAAAGTACACCTGCAAAATAGACTGCGCCAACTCCTGTATCTGAGAAGCTTCTGCATTTACGTTGAGGGAGGAAATCAACTCCCCGAGGCAATCGTGCGCTTTTTGCAATTCCTTACAAAATACGGAAAGTTCCCCGTTTGCATATGCGTTTTCTGCCTCGTCTGTATAGTAAAAAAACAATTCATACAGAATTACTACCAACTGGCTTTGATTTGCCTGAGAAATACGGAGAGTAAATTCCTGTTTCTTTTCGTCTGTCATTCTGACACCTCATCTTACTGTAACAACTGTAACATTTCCGACGGTCTCTGGTTTGCCTGTGTCAAAATGCTGATTCCCGCCTGATTCAAAACCTGCTGGTTGGTGTATTCTGTCATTTCTTCCGCCATATCCGTATCCATCAATCTGGAGAATGCAGATGTTACATTTTCGGAAGTAATATCGATGCTGCTCTCCGTATGTTCAAGACGGTTTTCGTACGCACCGATTCGTGCACGGACAGAAGAAATAAATGCATTTGCCTGCTTTGTCAGCTCAATCGCTTCCTGTGCCCCTTCTTCCGTAGAAATATCAACATCTTCAACGCCCAATGTGCGAAGAGAAACCTCCGGAATACGGATGTCAAGCACCTGTCCTTCATTGGCACCGATCTGTACTGTCATCGCGCCCATTCCGGTCAGATCCAATGTCACTTCATTGACGCCTTCTGCCTCAAAAGCATCCGATACATAGAAATTTACTTCAAACTCATTTGCCGCCGTGATTGTCACTCTGTCTCCGTAATAGGAAATGGCAGCATCGGCCGGGAATGCGGTCTCGCTTCCGTCCATAAGGAGTGTCACGTCTCCGTCCTGCAGATCAATATTACCGTCTGCATCCCGTCTGAGCGGTGTGGAAATGTTTAATGAATACTCTGCTACCGGGACTTCGTCGGAATAATAACCGACAGAAATTCCGTTCACATCAGAGTAACCTTTTAAATCGCAATCTCCGTTTAACAGTTTTTTACCGTTAAATTCCGTATCCGTCATCATACGGTTTAATTCTTCTTTTAATTCCTTAATTTCAGCCTGGATTGCCTGTCTGTCATCGTCTGTTTTCGGCCCGTTTGCCGCCTGAATTGCAAGCTCATTCATACGCTGAACCATAGACTGCATTTCTGTCAGTGCACCTTCCGCCGTACTTACAACGGAAATCGCGGTGCTGGCATTCTGATTTGCATGCTCCAAACCTCTGAGCTGTGCATTCATTCTCTTTGCAATGGCAATTCCCGATGGATTTTCCTTCGCATGATTTACTTTATATCCTGTAGATAATCTCTCAGAGGATACGTTATATCTTTTTTCATTTACGCCGAGCGCTGCATTGGCAATAATTGCGGATACATTATAATTGATCTTCATATTCTGCACACCTTTCTTTTATTGCTTATCCCTCCAACAATGCAATAAATGCTTTTGCTGTCTGATAAAGCTCTTTTGCAGAAGTATGACGTCCCTGTGCTTCTTCTGTCTGTCTCTCTGTTTCACCGAGATCTCTCACTCCGGCCTTCATCGGCTTCCCTGCCTGATGTCCGCCTTCATACATACTTTGTTTGATCTCTTCACTATATACAAAATTTATATCGGCTGTTTTTCCTGTTTCCGATAGGATTTTTTGAACAAAATCTGCTCTTTTTTCCGCAAACTGAGCGGTTTTTTCCTTATCGCTGCATCCCATATATCCGGTGATAAAATCTCCCTGCAATTTCAATTGTGCCGTGATTTTCTCCCCACCTGCAAGCTCTGCAAAAATGGAAACACTTCCTCTTTCCGCACTGTTTTCAGCGTCATGCCGGAAACGCACATTGACACTTGTGAGCTGTCCGTCAATCACTGCCGGAAGCTCGTAATTTTCCTCTTTCGCAAGATTTCCCGCCAAAGAAAGCTGTTTGGAGAGGGAGGAAAGTGCTCTGATATCCAAATAACCCATATCTCCCGACAACATCATTTCTTCCAGACGGTCATTTACAGACTGTTGCACCTCTTCATATGCATCCTGCGCATCGGTTGCTGTTGTAAAGTGCTCTGTCATCCGGTTGAGTGCTTCTGTAATATCCGCATCCGCCGATTCCTGCTTTTCGGCAAATTCTTTTATTTTTCGGAACATTTCGCCTCTGCGTCCGAGCAGTTTTTCCCCGCCGTGAAGATTGTCCGGCGTAATGGCCTGTCTGTTGGCAAGAAGCATTTCCACCACCGGATCTTCCGCCGAGATATCCTGTCTCAATAACTGAAGCTGTTCCTCAAGATACGCTCTTTGAAGCTGCTCCGGCGCATCCTGTGTCTGTGACAGTTCCATAAGCTCTTCCCATGTGGTATCCATTGTCACATGGTTCTGTGACATAACAACCGGACTCATCATCTCAAGAAGTCCTGTTGCTTTTGTTTCATAATAGCGGTTAATCTGATCCGAAATCCGGGTTCCCTTCGCTTCTGCATTCTCAAGCAAACCGAAATTGTCATCCACAACCTGATCGATGCCATGTTTCTGACCGGTCCGAACTGCGGAAAGCAGGTTTGCAAACGTCAATTCCTGTCCGCTGTTCACAATAGCTCCGATGGCTTTTCCGTCACCTTTTTCTATCTGACGGATAAGACGGTAAATACCCATATATGTATCCCGTTCCTCGGCAGATATCTGCCCGCTGTGCTCCATTTCATAGAGGAAACGGCTGAATGTTTCCACCCTGTCTGTCAACTCATTATCCTGTTTTGTAAAATAATCTGTCAGATCGGAAACGGTTTCTTCCAACGGATTGATTCCGTCGCGGATCATCTGTAAGGTAGCGGATGGTGTCATTTTATCCAGCAAGAATTTAAGATCTGCATCCGTTGCGCGTACCCGGATAATGTTTTCCCCGGTCAACTCCATCTGATTATATGCAAGTATTCTTACCGATCTGCGGTTATCCTCCGTCAGCTCAAAATCTAAATCCTGTAAAATATCATCAATATTGGAAAAAGCATCTTTCAGACGATCTCCCATATCTGCCCTCGGAGCTGTCATAAGTGCCTCATAACTTTCTCCCGCTTTTTTGTATGTGGATTCTAAAATGCGTCCTTCCTCATACACTCTCTGCAGCGTGAGATGTTCTGCCGCGTCCATGACCTTCGGAATTACAGCCGCCGGCATTTGACGGATGGCAGTTGTCTTTTCCATCACATCAAGGAACTGTTCCTGCTTCTGCGCGTCCCCTGCCGTCAACCCCTGCGTCCGGTTCATCGTCTGTTCTGCCGCTTTTAACTGTTCTACCAGCTTTGTCAGCTCTGCGGTATCGATGGAATAATCACTCTTCAATAATATGACATTGGCAGAAACCGTCATCTGTAAGCGCACTTCTTCCAATGTTCTCTGTGCGTGAAGCAAAGCTGCTTCATTTGAAATAACTTCTGCTTTTCCGCTGTACGCAGCCTGTGCCAGATCTATCTCCCTCTGTGCTCCTGCCAGGTTGCGGATATTTAAAACCTCGCCGGACGATACAACCTGCGCAAGCGCCTGATCGGAAATACCGTCTACCGTTTCGCGAAGCTGCGCTGCCTGTTTATAAATACCATCCCGGGACAAATCCGCATCTTTCGCCTGTTTTCCCTCGCGAAGTGCCTGTGCAATATGCGAGAGTGCATCTTCTCTCGTCATCGGAAACTCCATTTTGTTCATACGGTGAAGTTTTTCCAGATTTTCACCGGTAAGAAGCATTCCTTTGTCCAAAAGCCATTTTGCCTCCGACTGTGTTTCTTCATTAACGGAGAGTCCGGCTTCTTTTATAACCTTTTCAATCTGCGCATTAAGCTCTTCATAATCGGCTCCCTGCGCCTGTTTTCCGAAATAACCGTTCATATCGTCGGTAAAATAATGCCCGGTTTTTCCGGTATGACTTCCGGATTCCGCACTGAATTTTGCCTTATAAATATCGTTAACGGAAAGCTCCGATTCATTTTCAATCAAATACTGTTTCACCGAATCGGAAAGCCCTGTGATTTCCGTGGCAAGCTCTGACTGTTTCATCGCCTCCGTAACATTTTCCTCGGTAAGCGGAACATCATTTTCCTGAAATGCACCGGCAAGAGACTGCGCATATGCTGCATTTCCGGCCATGGCTTCCAGCTTCTCCATCGGAATATCTCCGCTGCCGTTAAATCCGGAAACAACGACTCCTGATTTTGCCATCACCGTTTTAATGTGATCCATGATCGTGACTGCGTCGCTAACCTGTGTTTTTCCCGGTTTCACGCCCTCTTCCATCATGGAAGAAAAGTCTTCCCCGGACATGGTGGAGGACATGACTGCCATATAGTTCTTGTAATCTTCGCCGGAGAGCAGTCCTGCCTGATCTTTCACTTCCTGCGCGCTTTTCGTCTGTTTTCCGTAAGCCTGCTGTTCCTGTGATTTTCCGAACAAAACTCCGGACACCCCTTTTGTACTCCGGCTTTTGCCGACATTCTGCGCAGCCGTTTCCGCTGTCTTTGCAATATGATTTGTTTTATTTTCCTGTAAATGATCAAACGTAATCTTCATAAGTCACCTGCTATATTTTTTTACAATAGAAAAAGGCGAATGCAAAATGCATTCACCTTTTATTTCGGTTATTTTTGACGCTTTCTTAAGAGGTCCCTCACAAACCTGTCCTAAAACAGGAAAACTGCTGCCCCATATGCCGGGAGATCAAAAGAAATAGAGTATTCTTTTCCGTCCCAAGGCTCTGCTTTGGCAGAAATTTCTTTCGGAATCTCTGTTCCGTTTCCTCCGAAACATTCTTCGTCGCTGTTCAAAAGAAGTTTGTATTTTTTCTTTTTCGGAACGCCGACTTTATAGCCTTCTCTCTTCATCGGTGTCATATTGAGTACAACCAGAATGTTATTTCTTCCGCTCTCAGATTTTCTCATGTAGGTATATGTACTGTCTTCGGCATTGTCCGCGTTAATCCATTCAAAACTCTTCCAGTTGTTGTCATTTTCATACATACACGGATATTTGTTGTAAATTTCCAGAAGCTTGCTCATGTAGTACTTCAGCGAACTGTGTTCCTTATCTTGCAGATAATGCCATTCCAACTCTCTGGCTTCGGACCACTCCTGATCCTGTCCGAACTCCTGTCCCATGAACAGAAGCTTTTTGCCGCAGTGCGTAAACATATAAGTATATCCCACACGCAGATTTGCAAATTTGTCCACATAGAAGCCCGGCATTTTGTTCAACATGGAACATTTCAAATGCACTACCTCATCATGGGATAACGGAAGAATATAGTTTTCGCTTTCATTGTAACTCATGGCAAATGTCAGCGCATAATGGTTATTTTTGCGGAATAACGGATCCAGCTTCATGTATTCACAGAAATCATGCATCCATCCCATGTTCCATTTAAAGGAGAATCCGAGTCCTCCCTCTTTCGGATCGCCGGTCACAAGCGGCCATGCGGTCGATTCTTCCGCAATCATAAGTGTTCCCGGATTTCTCTTTTTCATCATGGAATTCAAATGACGGAAAAATTCGATCGCTTCCAGGTTCTTATTGTTTCCGTACTCATTCGGAAGCCACTGTCCGTCTCTTCTTCCGTAGTCCAGATAAAGCATGGAAGCTACAGCATCTACGCGGAGTCCGTCAATATGGAACTTCTCCACCCAGAACATGGCATTTGCAATCAGGAAGTTTCTGACTTCATTTTTTCCGTAGTTAAAAATCTTGGTTCCCCAGTCCGGATGCTCTCCTCTCCGGCTGTCCGGATGCTCATACAGACAACTTCCGTCAAATGTTGCAAGTCCGAACTCATCTCTCGGAAAATGCGCAGGAACCCAGTCAAGGATAACTCCGATATGATTTTTGTGAAGCTTGTTCACAAGATACATGAAATCCGCCGGTGTTCCGTAACGGGATGTCGGTGCATAATAACCGGTCACCTGATATCCCCAGGAACCGTCAAACGGATGCTCCGCAATACCCATGAGCTCCACATGTGTATATTTCATTTCTTTACAGTATTCTACAAAACGGTCTGCAAATTCACGATAATTGTAAAAACCGGTTTCTTTCTCATCATCACCGGATACCGGATGTTTCATCCAGGAACCGATATGACATTCATAAATTGCCATTGGTTTTTTGTTGTAATCGGTTGTTTCTCTTTCTTTCTGCCATGCACTGTCTGTCCATGTAAACTCAGCTAAATCAGCCACTACAGACGCATTGTCCGGTCGAAGCTGCGCATGGTTTGCATACGGGTCTGCCTTATAAAGCTTCTTTCCTTCCGGTGTCGTGATAACATATTTGTACATATCCCCAACCTTTGCACCCGGAATAAACAATGCAAAAATACCGCCGTCGCCGAGACGCTGCATATTATCTTTGTAAATATCCCATTCATTAAAGGAACCGATGACATTTACATACTGTGCATTCGGTGCCCATACTGCAAAATAAACGCCGTCTTCGCCATTTACGGTCGTTTTATGTGCACCGAGTTTTTCATATATTTCATAATGATTTCCCTGTGCAAATAAATACTCATCATCTTTTGTGATAAAGAGCGGATTTACCTGTTTTTTGTTTTCTGCCATAATTTACCTCTCTCAGTCATTCATAAAATCTTTTTCTCTCAATACAATCATGTCATCCTTGTCGTAACGTTTTGCAAAAATAACATCCATAAAATGAGAAAGATTCTTTTTCTCCGATTTTTCTATTGCCTGCAAAATAATTTCTTTTACTTCATCTACCGTAACCGCATGCTCGTTGGTCTGTTTTTCCTCAATCCTGTTATAGAGAGCCAGAACACCCATATCATCAATGGTGTATTCTTTTTCTTTTGCAAACTCTTTTCCGAATTTTACCAGACCGTCATTATCCAACGCACTGATATCCATATGAAGATTGAAATATTCATTCATCTTAGCATAGCTGCGGGACAATCTTTCCATTCCCGATTTCGTATCAATCAGAATGTAAACAATACCGCCGTTTTCAATCTCGTTACCTGCTTTGATCAGCTTATTGCATAAATCTGCAGACATATCTCCGGCATTTTCAATAATCAATGCTCCGTTGGCGAGCTGCGCCACAATTGCAAAAATATCTTTTCCGTTGAATTCCTCCACGGAAGAAATCTGTGTCTTTCCGGAAAATGCAGGATTGGTCTTTGACAGGTGTAAAACTATATTTTTGGCTACACTCTGTTTATCAATCCCTTTTTCTGCAGTAATAAAGATATTTCCCGTATAAGGAAGCAGGGAAATATTATCCAGGACATTCGTTACCTTTTCCTGCAACTCTTTTGTCGGAGCAATTCCCCCGAACAAATCTTTTTCATCCTTTGTCAGTATACGCGGTCCTGTCGGTTTTTTCTCTGCCGGCACCTCTTTTACAACCGGTTCTGCCGGAGATGCCATCGCAGATTCCAAAACTGCTGCCTGCATATTGGCTGTATCATAATGCTGCTGCGACAACGCACCCATCAACTTATCTTCCAGTCCGTTGATTTCTTCTGTGCTGAAACTGCTCGGTCTGTCCTCCGTATCCTCTACAGAAGCCTCCTGAGCCGCGCTTCTCGTCGCTGCTTCCTCTGCAGCTTTCATAGCTGCCATCATTGCAATATTATTTACCGGAGCGCTTTCGATCGGTTCTTCGGCCGGTTCTTCGGTTACAACCGGTTCCTCAACCATTGCCGCTTCCTCTGTCATAACTTCCGTTTCAACTGCTGTCGGCTCCTCAGTGGCAACAACTTCTTCTACTTCCATCGGCTCTTCCACCGGAGTTTCTTCACTTTGCGGAAGTTCTTCCACGGCCTCTTCCATAAGTGCAGTTTCTACTTCCGTCGCCAACTCCTCGGTCTCGGAAAATACATCCAATGTCGGATTTATCATTGCCAAATCCGACTGGACACTGGCTCTTGCCGCTGCATCAAAATCAGAAAGAAGCGGACCTGTCTGCTCCATCACTCTCTGCTTCATTTCCTGCAGATGTTTTTCTTCATTCGCCTTCTTGGTTTCTTCCCACTCTGCCATAATATCGGAAAAACTCAACTGGCCGGTAATTTGTTTTTCTACCATTTCCTGCGGTTCTTCAGAAACAACAGGCGTATTCTCCACTGCCGGAACAACTTCCGGTTTCATTTCTTTCATTACTTCGGCGGTTGCTTGTGCTGCCTCCGTGGCTGCCTGTTTTGCCGCTTCCGCTGCTGCCTGTCTGGCTGCTTCTTTTGCAGCTTCCATGGCAACATTTTGCAACGCCTGGATTACCGATTCCGGTAACGGCTGATTTTGTCCAAATACAATCGGTTCTACTGCTGCAGGTGTTTCAGCCTGCGGCTCTTCCTCTATTTCAGGAATTTCCTCTGCCTCTGCAATCTCTTCCACTTCAGAGATTTCTTCTGCTTCAGGGATTTCCTCTGCTTCAGGAATTTCTTCTACCTCAGCGATTTCTTCTACTTCAGGAATTTCCTCTGCTTCGACGATTTCTTCCACGTCCGGAATTTCCTTCGTCTCCTCAAGAGAGATTACCTCATTGACTACTTCCTCCTGAAGAGGAATGTTTTCTACATTTTCAATGGAAAGATCCTGGGAAGTTGCTTCAAAAATAGATTCTATCGGCAACGCCCGGGTCGCATCTGCTGCTTCCATATCTTCCTGAGCAAGCATTTCTGCCAAATTCTTTGCAAGCTCCTCCTGAAGATTGATTGTATTATACTCATCACCTACATCGATGGTTTTTACCTGTATGTCATAATCATCTGCGGAATTCACAATTTTCATATCCGCATCTTCATCCATTGGGATTTCTGCTTCGGAAGAATATGTAACTTCATCCTCATCTGCCGGAATATTTACGTTCTCGTAACCTTCTGTTTCATACGTCTCATAAAGTACCGGCTTTTCCGTTTGGACCATAACTTCTTCCGTCGGTTCATAGGAAAGCTCTTCTTTCACTTTTTTGCTTGGAATTTCCGCAGTCTTTGCGCGGGTTGCTTCCACGGATTTAATCTCAATGGAAAGAGATGGCTCTACTTCCTCCGGCGTTGCAGCTTCTTCCTGTGCCTCCGGTGCTGCTTCTGCCACAGGAACCATGAAGCGGGCATTATAAACTTCCTGCTGTTCCGGAGATAACGGCGCATGAAGCATTTTAAGTTCTAACGCTTTGATAACGTACTTTCCTTCTCCGAACCATAAAATAAGCTCGTCACATTCTTCCACGCAACGGGTCGCAAGACCGATGCGATGGTATAAATATGCCAGCTCATATGCCCATTTTTCACGATAGTCACGCTTCTTGTATTCTTCAAGAACAGCGATGCGCTCCTCAAGGCTGACATCCTGTGCTTCATAAAGGCGATATTGCAGGATAAAACGACCGGTATCCCTCGGAGCTATCTTGATAAATTCTTTATAATATTCTACCGCCTGAACGGTCTCTTCCAATTTAATGGAAAGTTCACAAAGAGAATAAACAATCTTACGGGATTTATTCTGGAGTTCATATGCCATAAGAAGAATTTCTTTGCTGTCCTCATAACGTCGGTTCATTTTGTAAAGTTCACTGACTTTACAAAGCATAACAACACTTCGCACTCTTCTCCAATCTATGGTATCTGCAATTTTCACTGCCTCCACGTATTGTTTTTTCTCGATAAGATCATTGATTTCCTCTGCCCGGATCCGGTATTCATACTTATCCAATTCGTTCACCTCGTACAATTTCAAAAAGGTTTGTTTACCCTATGGTCTACTCCGTTTAAGTGTAACATACGACACTATTTTAGTCAAAAAAATAAGCACTTTTCCCGACTACAAAATATTAGAAAAATGAGCAAACTGCTCTAACGTAAATGCCTCTCCCCGCACGGAAGGAGAAAGCTCCATTTCAGAAAGGGCTCTGAGCACATCTTCCTTTTTGGCAACTCCGCCGTTGACCAATCCGTTGACCAGTGTTTTCCGGCGCTGGTTAAAACTGGCTCTGATAATGGAAAACATTTTATGTTCATTGTCCACTTTTACCGGCGGCTGTTCATAACGGGTCAACCGTATGACCGCACTTCCCACATTTGGCCGCGGAATGAAACAGTTAGGCGGAACATTGGCTACAATTTCCGGTTTTGCATAATATTGGACTGCCAGAGAAAGTGCACCGTAATCTTTCGTTCCGGGACCTACCTTCATACGGTCTGCCACTTCCTTCTGCACCATAATCGTGATACTGCAGAGAGGAACATGACTTTCAAACAACCCCATAATAATCGGTGTTGTTATGTAATACGGAAGATTGGCTACCACCTTAATCGGTTTCCCTTCGTTTCTTTCCTCCACGATTTTAGCGATATCTACTTTTAAAATATCCTCGTTGATTACCGTCACATTGTCATAAGATGACAACGTGTCTTCCAAAATCGGTATAAGATTTTTATCAATTTCAACTGCTATGACTTCCCGTGCATTTTCTGCCAGATACTGTGTCATTGTACCGATTCCCGGACCTATCTCAAGCACACAGTCCTCTTTCGTAATCTCCGCAGCGGAAATAATCTTATCCAAAACATGTGGATCAATCAAAAAATTCTGTCCGAATTTCTTCTGAAAATTAAAATTGTACTTCTGCAGGACTTCTATCGTTCCTGTCGGATTTCCCAAATATGCCATATGTTTTCCTTTTCTTGTAATTTATATATGAAACAATCTCTCTGTATTTTCACTTGTGATACGGATTACTTCCTCTTCACTGATACCTTTCAGCTGTGCCATCACGGCCACCACATGAGGAATATATACAGAAGAATTTCTTTTTCCCCGGTACGGATCCGGTGCCAGATACGGACAATCCGTTTCAAGCAAAAGCTTATCCATAGGAATATAAGCAACCGCCTCTTTTAGCTTTTTGGCATTTTTAAAGGTAAGAACGCCTCCGATACCGAACGAATATCCCATATCCAAAAACTCGCGCGCGGATTCTTTCGTATAAGAATAGCAATGAATCACACCGGTCAGATCCCCGGCGTACTCTTTTAAAATATCAATGGTATCCGCTGCTGCTTCCCTGGAATGGATAATGACCGGAAGCTTTACTTCTTTCGCCAGTTCAAGTTGTCTTCGAAACCATTTTTTTTGGATGTCCCGATCCGGCTCGTCCCAGTAATAATCCAGTCCGATTTCCCCGATGGCCACCACTTTGGAAAAAGAGCTTTTTTCTTTCAACCACTCCATATCCGATTCTGTCAATTGTCCGGTATCGCTCGGATGAACGCCGATTGCTGCATATATTTGCTCATAAGATTCACTGAGAGCCAATGTTGTTTTACAACTTTCCATGGAAGCTCCCACATTGATTACTTTCCGGATACCGTTCTCAAACACGGAACTTAACAGCTCTTCCCTGTCCTCATCAAAAGCTTCATCGTCATAATGTGCATGCGAGTCGATCATTTCTCATGTCCTTCTTTCCGGATAAATTTCTTTTCCTGTCAAAAAATTAAAAAAATGCTTGCAAACTACGATTCATTATACTATAATAACTCTTGCGTTGTAAATAAATGAATATCGCATGCGCGATTAGCTCAGTTGGTAGAGCACCTGACTCTTAATCAGGGTGTCCAGGGTTCGAGCCCCTGATCGCGCACGAAAGCACTGTTTTTGTGAGCATAGCCTCATGGGGATGGTGTTTTTTATTTGCTTTTTTTCAACATTTTTAATTTTTCTTAACAAAATATTCATATTTTACCTGGATTTTACTTAAAATCCATTGATTTTTCAAATTTACTTTACTATACTAAAGATAACTGTAAATTTTTTTAAATTTTAAAGGGAGGATTTTATGAAAACAAAACAGAACGTTATGAAAAAGCTTATGCTTTTCACAGCTGCGATTGCTTTCTGTCTCGCAATCGTTGCAAAGCCTGTTGATGTGAAAGCTGCATTGGCTGCGCCATCAGGATTTCAACAGTCAGATTATACTAGCAGTTCTTTCGAGGTAGAATGGCAAGATAATGGTGCTGATCATTATGGACTTGTTTATTCTGCAGATAAAGTTAACTGGTCTAAAGAGGTACCTGCTTATAACAATTACAAATATTTTGGTAGTTTAAATGCAGGTACTACCTATTATGTAAAAATTCGTTCTTACAGTAGTGATGCAACTAACTCATATGGTAACTGGTCTTCTATCCTTGAAGTAGTGACATGCCCGAAATATGTAACCGATGTTAAATGGACAGGCGCCGGTGAACAGAGTGTTACTGCATCATGGACTGCTCCGGCAGGTGCAAATGTATATAAAATTTGTATTTCCAGTGACGGTTATAATGAAGTTTTCAAAGGTTATGCTCCTTCTCCATCTGTAACCTTCAGCGGTTTACCTAAAAATTCTAAGATTTATATTCATGTATACGCAGGAAGAAAGACAACTACAAATAAAGTTGCTTTAAGTTCAACCGATGATTATTGCTACTGTTATACAGCACCTACGACTCCAAAGACAGCCAGAGTAGGTAATACTTCCATGAATAACAGTAATCCGAAGAAAAATATTCTTACATATACATGGACACCTACTTCAACTTATTACAACACAGACGGATATGAAATTGAAGTTTACCAGTTAAAAACAAACGGTAAAACAAAAAGAATTAAAAAAGGATCCAGCAATTCTTTCTATAGAAACTATGCAGATGTTAAGTCTTCCAGCTTATTTAAATATGCTACCAGATATCGTGTTCGTGCATATGTAACATTGGATAACGGACAGAAAGCTTACAGCGCATGGTCTTCTTATAAAAACTATGTTCCGCAGGCAAAAGTAAAAAAATTAAAAGCTTACTCAAAAACAACCGGAAAATTAACATGGAATAAAGTAACCGGTGCTAAAAACTATACAGTTTACTACAAAACAAGTTCAAAATCTTCTGCAAAATGGAAAAAACTGACAACTGTAAAAGGTACTTCCGCTACAGTTAAGTTGAACTATTACGGAAGAAGTTATTACTATGTAAAAGCGAACAAAGTAAAATTCGGTAAGAAGAAACTGAATTCCGAAGCTGCAAAGAAAGCTGCTTACTGGAGTTATTACTACTTCTAATAAAATTAAATTGTAATACAGCAAACCCCCGTTTCATATGAAACGGGGGTTTTGTTATATTATCACTTTATTCGTTTGATTTTAATACTAATAATTCTCCGCTTTGATCTGGAAATAGCTTTGCGGATGTGCACATACCGGACAAACTTCCGGAGCTTTCTTTCCGACACAGATATGACCGCAGTTTGCACACTGCCAAACCATATCGCCGTCTCTTGAAAATACAAGTCCGCCTTCGATGTTAGCAATCAGTTTTTTATATCTTTCTTCGTGCTCTTTTTCAATCGCCGCTACACCTTCAAACAATGCTGCAATATCATCGAATCCTTCTTCTCTCGCTTCTTTTGCAAAAGTTGCATACATATCGGTCCACTCGAAG
>JAFTVQ010000034.1 GCA_017461865.1 Lachnospiraceae bacterium
CGGTTTGTAACCGCAATACTCGCAGATAAACATCATAAACAAAATTGCCACGATACTGCTTCCTATGTATTCAACACGGATTGCTATCATCGCTTCGTTCAATGTTTTTGCAAAAAGTTCCTGCAAATATCCGGCATTGTGCACCAAGGTAGCCGCCAAAAAAGCCAGCATCAATTTCTGAGTATACGATGCCCCGACACGAAACATGGCGATAATTGCAAAAACGGTAAACAATATTGCTAATATCTGTATTCCTACCAATAGTTGAAACACTTTTAATCCCTCCGAATATTAACCCTGTTTCATTTATACTATCAAATCCTTTCGTAACTAGCAATAAAAAAAGCCGCTTACAAGTAAGCGACTTTTTTGTTCTTCATTTTCTATTCCACAAACTCTGTTTTCACGTAACCGGTCTCTCCGTTAAATTTAATCTTACACCAGCCGTCGGCCTGTTCCATGATTAAATCATAGTGCTCGCCTTTGTACGCTACACCGAGCTTGTCCGCTGATGTGGATGCGGATTTTCTGACATTTACGGTCTCTTTAATCGTAACCTTGCCCTTTGCCGTAAGATCTGTTGTCGGAGCTTCCTCCTCTTCTTCCTCTTCTTCCGGTGCTGTTTCTTCCTGCGTACTGTTATCTGCAGTTTCCACTACCTCAAGATATTCACTCTTAATATATCCTTCATTACCGTCGTAAGAAACACGGCTCCAACCGTTTTCTTTCTTTTCATAACGGGTAATCGTTTCACCCTGTGCAACGCGCCCGATACGGTCTGCATTTTCACTGTCAGACGCTCTGACATTTACAGTATCCGTTGCTTTCACAAGTTCTTCCACGCTCTGAGGCTGTTCCTGTTCCTGAGGCTGTTCCTGCTCCTGCGATGTCTCCTCTTCCGGCTGGGACTGTGCCATTGCAGCACTTACCTCTGCATCCAGTTTTGCCGAAAGATTGTTCATAAACTCCATCAAAGCCGGATCAGCGTCCAGCGCCTCTGCATATTTTGTCTCAACCATGGCAAACAAATCCGCCACATCCGACTGTGACATAAAGGCTTTGATATACTCTGCATCCTGCTCTGTCATGCCGGCTTCACAAATATAAAGACTTCCGTCCTCCTTCGGACAAAGATACAATGTCGTCAGACCCGGCGCAAGTGTGTTAATACCGGTAAACTTGATCTCATAATATACGAAAGCGACATGAGATCCGGTCATCGGTCCCGGTTTGGTATAAATCTTAATGTTATCAAACTCGTCGATATATGCACTTTCCTTCTCAATTTTGATCAGTTCTTCTTCTTCTGTCCCATCTTCCAATGACGCATACGTAGTTGTGTCGCCGTTTGTCATAGCATTGAAGTATTTTCCTACAAGATCATTGACATCTGCATATGCATTTTCTTCCAATGCAACATCCGGTACAGTGTAATCTACCGTCATCTCAATTTCATCCGAAGCCGGCGCATCCTGATCCGTAACAATTTCCTGCTGTGACTCCCCGCTCTCCGGTGCAGCCTCTTCCTCTTTTCCGCAGGCAACTGCAACAAGAACAATGATTAACACAACAATTGCTGCAAGTACACCGTAAAATACAGCAGCAAATTTCTTTTCGCTTCTCAATTTTTGTCCAAGTACGCCGAACAATTCAGCAACTTTGCCCATAAAACCCATAAAATATCCTTTCTGAAAATATGTTTAAAGTAACCTATAACCCCTTCACAGAAACGTACCCAAGAGGAATCGAACCCCCATCGGCTGA
>JAFTVQ010000120.1 GCA_017461865.1 Lachnospiraceae bacterium
TAAAAACAATGATTTCAGGGGGAGACTTTGAAACAATATATCGAGGAGCGGGCAATCGGCATCGCCAACTACATTATCGAGCAGAACGCCACCGTGCGCCAGACGGCCAAGGCGTTCGGGGTGAGCAAGAGTACGGTACATAAAGACGTCACAGAGCGTCTGCCGGCGTTCAACCACGCGCTGGCAAAGGAGGCCAGGAAGGTACTCGATGTGAACAAATCCGAGCGTCACATCCGGGGCGGTATGGCGACAAAAGAAAAATATCTTCAACAGCATATCGGTTAAGAAATGGGGTAGCTTGCAAGGAGAGACTTGCGGGTTGCCCCGGTTTTGTGTGAAGTGATTCCATTTAAACTATTTACCTTACCTTCAATTTGTACTAAAATAACCCCATGAAATCAAATACAACCATGGAAAATCAAACGAATATAAAACCAACCAAACCTCAAACCCCTCTTTTCACCAACCGCGCCCTCACGGCCCTGATTCTCCCGCTTATCCTGGAGCAGGCGCTGGCTATCACGGTCGGGATGGCGGATACGATGATGATTTCGTCTGTGGGTGAGGCGGCCGTGTCGGGCGTTTCGCTCGTGGACATGCTGAATATGCTCATATTCAGTGTTCTGTCGGCATTGTCCACCGGAGGATGTGTCGTCATCAGCCAAAGTCTCGGAGCCGGAAAGAAGGACGAGGCACTCAAAGGAACAAAGCAGCTACTTTTCACAGTGGCTGTTTTTAGTGTGCTTATTGCAACCATTGCCATCGCTTTCCGAGAAGGGATTTTGCGTCTCTTTTTCGGAAAAATTGAGGCGGATGTTATGCAGGCGGCGCTTACATATCTGGTGATTTCGGCGTTTTCATTTCCGTTTTTGGGAGTGTATAATGCCTGTGCAGCCATGTTTCGCGCCATGGGTAAGTCTAATATAACTTTTATCGTGTCCATCATCGGAAATGTGATTAATGTAGTCGGAAATGCAATCTGTATTTTCGGGCTGCACATGGGAGTGGCGGGAGTTGCAATCCCGACGCTTGTTTCGCGTGTCGTGATGGGCATGATTTTGTATGTGCTGTTGCGCAATCCGCATCGCGAGCTTTATTTTTCGCAGGAACGATTCCGTATAAATAAAGGAATTATTCAAAAAATATTATATATCGGAATTCCGGGCGGAATAGAGGGCGGAATTTTTCAACTCGGGCGTGTTGTCGTTGTGAGTATCATTTCCGGTTTCGGAACGGTGCAGATTGCCGCGAACGGTGTGGCGAACAGTCTCGATGCCATGGGGTGTATTATCGGGCAGGCGATGAATCTGGCTATGGTGACAGTAATCGGACATTGCGTCGGCGCGGGCGATGAAAAGCAGATTCGGTTTTTTACAAAAAAATTGATGGCGATTACTTATGCGGCGACAATTGCGCTGAACAGTTTGATTCTTTTGTTTTTGCATCCGATTTTGTCGATATACGGATTGTCTGCGGAGACGACGGCGCTGGCATATGTTCTCGTCATGATTCACAATGGGATGGCGATGTTGCTCTGGCCGGCTTCGTTTGTGCTTCCGAACATGCTCCGCGCGTGCAACGATGTGCGTTACCCCATGGTAATGTCGATTTTTTCTATGTGCGCCTTCCGCATCGGATTCAGTATTGTTTTTGGCATTTGGATGCAGATGGGAGCGCTTGGGGTCTGGTACGCGATGGTGATGGACTGGATATTCCGAAGTCTTTGTTTTGTAGGCAGGTATTTGAGGGGAACGTGGAAAAAAGCAGCAGGAGTACAAAATGAACAGAATTGAAAGTATTGTAAATTATATAAATAAGGGTGCCACCAATCAGCGCAGGGTCGGTCTGGAGCTGGAGCATTTTGTATATAACGATGAGTATGCGATGATTTCTTATCCTGAAATGGCAGAGTGTCTGGAGGAAATCTGCGAAAAGGCGGGCGGTAATGCGTTCCGGATCGACGGAAAGATTTACGGGATTTTCTGCATGGATTATAACATTAGTATTGAGCCGGCGTGTCAGCTAGAGATCAGTATTTATCCAAAGGAATCTCCGCAGGAAATTAAGGAAATTTACGACGGATTCCGCGCGGTCTGTGAACCGATTTTTGTTAGCCGTGGTTATCATTTTTGTGAGTCGGGTGTATTTCCGCTTGTCGAAAACGGTGAGATGTCGCCGAGTGACCTTGGGCTGATTCCGAAGGACCGTTACCTGCGGATGGACGAGCATTTCAAGGCGACGGGCGACCATGGCAGATACATGATGCGTGCGACGGCGTCCACGCAGGTCTGTATCGATTTTTCATCGGAGGAGGATGCGATGAAGAAGCTGCGCGTATTGCAGAAGCTTGCACCGATCCTTTCGTTGATTGCGGAGAATAAGGGCGGAATCGGCAGAGCAAAAGAGTGGAAAAAGCATTTGATCAGGAATCAGATTTGGCGTGATGTTGACCCGGTGCGATGTGGGTATTTGGAAGGGTCGGTTTGCAATGGCTACTCGTTCGAGCAGTATGCAGAGTATTTGACTTCAAATGCGGACATTTTGTTCCGGGAGGAGGGACTGCCGGAAGGCGAGCTTGATCCTGCGGATATGGAACACCTGATTTCCGTTTATTTTCCCATGGTGCGTCTGAAAAAATATTTGGAATTCCGGGCAGCGGACAGTATGCCTGCAGAGCGTGCAATTGGATTTGCGATGCTGATAAAAAATCTCATGTATGAGGAAGATGTTTTGGATACACTCGATGAGCGTCTGGGACATGTCGGGACGGTAGCGGATATCTATGCAGCGGAGGATGAGATTTTTGAGAAGGGATTCCACGCAGTTGTTTATGGCAAACATATCATGGAGTGGATGAAAGAGCTTTTTGCGTCAGCACTCGCCTGCGTTTCGGGAGAGGAAAAGGAGACGGAGCGTGCGTATATCAAAAAGGCAGTTCCGCTTCCGCTGTTAAATTATGAGTATAAAGAGTTAGTTGTAGGTAAGGAAGATGAACACAGGGAATCGGCACTCGGAATCCGGGAATATCTTATGAATTCGACGGCCAAATACCATGGCCGCGTGGTACGTACGCTCTATCTTCCGAAGCTCTTTACGCCGAGAGAGATCGGTGTTTTTGATCGGGCCATAAAAGATCTTTATGGGATTTTTGACAAAGTGTATGCGGAGTTTGAGAGAAATGAATCTTACCGCCGGCTCTTTGGATTTTCTCCTGAGCTTGAAGAACTGGTTTTGAGACAGAAGAAATACAGCTGTAACATTCCGATTGCGCGAATCGACATTTTTTACGATGAGGAGACGGGAGATTTTAAATTCTGCGAGTTTAACACAGACGGAACAAGTGCGATGAATGAGGACAGGGAATTGAACATTGCATTTTCGCGGACCGGGGCGTATCGGGAGTTTGCCAAGACACATCGGTTGACTTCCTTTGAGCTGTTTGATACGTGGGTGGACGAAGTTTTGAAGTTGTACGGGGAGTTTGTGGCACGCGATGCGGCCGGAGAGAATGTATCGGGCGGAGATACCGAGCTTCCGAACATTGCAATTGTCGATTTTATGGAGAGTGCAACGGAGAATGAATTTAAGATTTTTGCAGAGCGTTTTGAGCAAAGGGGTTGTAAGGCGGAAATTTGTGACATCCGGAATATTGGTTGGAATGGAAGCCACTGTACAACGCCGTCGGGTATGGAGGTGGATGTGATTTATCGTCGTGCAGTTACCTCTGACATACTTTCGCATATGGATGAGGTGACGGATTTTGTCGAGGCTGCCAAAAGTAATCGCGTATGTCTGCTCGGCGATTTCCGGACACAGATTGCACACAACAAGGTGTTGTATAAGATTTTGCATATGGACGAGACGATGCGTCTTTTGACAAAGCGTGAACAGGTATTTGTGCGGGCACATGTGCCATATACAATCGCACTCGATGAGGTGTTTGCGGTAGGTAACGAGGAGCTGCTTGCAGATGTAATGGGATGTAAGGACGGCTGGATTATTAAGCCAGAGGATTCCTATGGTTCGCGCGGTGTGCATGCGGGTGTGGAACATGAGAGCGATGAGGAGTGGGCGCAGATTTTATCGGAAAACCGCGGTAAGAAATATATTTTGCAGGCGTTCAATAATCCGTATGAACTTTTAAATATTGATTTTAATCAGGAAGATTATCGGTGGGTCAATGCGAGCAATTTGACCGGGCTCTTTGTCTACAATGAAAAGTTACGCGGGGCTTATTCTCGCATCAGTTTTGTAAAGATGATTTCCACGCAGTACAGCGAGATGTCGTCGCCGACAGTGCTTGTGGAGTAGGAATGAAACAGAATAGTGAGCAGGGTATACAGTGAAGAAAGATGCGCTGTATACCCTGTTTTATTGTGGAATAATGCATTAAAGAAAAAATTAAAAGAACTATTGACAAATGTATCGGCGCACGATATATTATAGATACGATATATCGGGAGGTGATATATCGGATCGCGATTAGTATAACATGAAGGAGGATTAACAATGGCAGAAAAAGATTTACCTTTAACAGAAGCCGTGTATTACATATTGTTAGCGCTGCGCAAGCCGAACCACGGCTACGGCATTACGCAGGAAGTAGAGGAATTAACCGGAGGGCGTGTGACCCTTGGCGCAGGAACACTTTACGGAGCGATTCAGACATTACAGAAAAAAGGATGGATTGATATTTACAGCGTGGACACAGAATCACGCAAGAAAAAGGAGTATGTGATCACGGAAGCAGGAAGAGAAGTGTTTGAGGCAGAGAGAGTTAGACTGCAGGAACTTTTGGACAATGCAAAGCTTATGGAGGGAAAATAAGATGACAAAGTTTAGATTATATTTGGATAAAGATGCAGAAACAAAGTGGTTAAATGAGA
>JAFTVQ010000121.1 GCA_017461865.1 Lachnospiraceae bacterium
CCACGCTTCCGGATCCTTCCGCATCAAAGCATGCAGTCCTTTTCACAGACATCTGCGACAACATTGCCATCCGCAACGCCGTAAATGACTTGACCGGACGTTACGAAGGATACTGTGCCGTCTTCTTCGGCACCGAACACACTTACCGCTTTATTCTCGGAAGTAAACACCTGGATTGCAATGAGATTGCACAAAAATTCCGCACCGGGCTCGGTGCCAAGTGCGGAGGCAATTCTCTCATGATTCAGGGAAGTGTCGTCTCCTCCCAAACGGATATACTTGCATTGTTTCAATAAAAAGCAGCCGGCTCATTGAGGCGCCCCTCATTCCTGCCGGCTGTTTCTTTATTCTTCCAACATTTCTTTTGCTTCCGTTGTCGTACATTGATACAATCTCACAAGTTCATCGTGACGTTCTTTTATATAAGACAACTTATCTTCACTCTTTTCCGCCAGATATTCTTTTCCGGCTTTTTCTGTATCCGCCGCAAACTCTGACAAAGTAACACCGCCAACTCCAAGGGAAGTCGACTTTAAGGAATGTACATGGGTCACATAGTCCTTCCAATTCTCCTTGCCATAACATTCTTCTAATTTCTGCAGTTTCGTTTCATATTCTTCACAATAAATCTGCAAAAATTCAAGATACATTTCCTTGCTGTATGCGCAGTATTTCATTCCTACCTCGCGATCAATATACGTTCCTGCAGCATTCTTCTCTTTTACCTCTGCCGCCTCTGAAATCTCCGCTCCTTTGGACTGATTTGCAGCAGAAATTTTATGAGCCGGAAGATATTTGAGAAGCATCTGCTCCAACTGTTTGATTTCAACCGGTTTACTGAGATAATCGTCAAAGCCGTGACTTAAGTACAACTCTTTTGCACCTGCAATGGCATTGGCCGTCAACGCGATAATCACCGTATTATTTTTAATTCCAAGTTCCTGTATCTGCTTTAACGTCTCAATTCCGTCCATTTCCGGCATCATATGATCCAGAAGCACCATATCGTAACAATATTTGGACATATGTTTTATACAAGCCTCTCCGCTGTCGCAGGTTGTCACTTTCGCCTTCGTAGACTTTAGGAGACTTTGCATAACAAACAAATTCATACTGTGGTCATCTACAACCAAAATATCGGCGGTCGGGGCGATGAAGCTTCCTTCATACGCCTCCTCCACATCTTCTTTTCTTATTCTGAAGTCACCGATTCCCGTCGCATCCACAATCTGTTGCGGAATATATACCGTAAAAACGGAGCCTTCGCCGTAGGTACTGTCCACCTCAATCCGTCCGCCCATGCACTCCGTCAATCTGTGCGTGATGGCAAGACCGAGACCGGTTCCCTCGATACTTCTGTTTTTGCTCATATCCAGTCTTTGGAAATTGACAAACAGCTTCTTCAGATCCGCTTCCTTAATTCCGACACCGGTATCTTTCACTTCTATTTTCAAAGTCGTTTTTTCATCCGAAGTTTCCACCTGCGTAACAGTGAAAGTTATCTTTCCTTTTTCGGTGTATTTGACGGCATTATTCAAAATATTGACCATAATCTGACGGATACGGGCCATATCACCAAGCATAACCGTCGGGAGATTTTTATCGATGCCGGTTTTAAATGACAACCCTTTTTCTTTCGCGGTGTACTGTATCATGGTTACCACGTCATTTAACAGACTGTCCAAATTGTATTTTTCATTCACAATCTCTACTTTTCCGGCTTCGATTTTAGAAAAGTCAAGGATGTCATTCACCAGGGCCAAAAGACTGGAACTGGCACTTTTGATATTTTCCGAATAGCGTTTAATCTGCGGATCTCCGCATTCCCGCAGTACCATCTCATTCATTCCGATAATAGCGTGAATCGGCGTACGTATCTCATGAGACATATTGGCCAAAAATTCACTTTTTGCCTGGTTTGCATGTTCTGCATCTTCTTTCTCGACACGCAATTCTTCACTCTCCTGCGCTTTTTCGGCCGTAATAAAGAGATAGATGCCGCCAATCACAAACAATAACAACAACAAACCGAACACCCAGAGCACCAATGTAGTAATATACATAATGCCTTCTGACAGTGCCTCTTCCGGCACAATTCCCACCATGTAAATTCCATACTGTGACAACTCCGAAACCATAAGGAAATATTTGTCGTTTCCGCACTCCACGAAACTGCTGGCCGCGGTTGCTATATTCATCTTATCACTGATGATTTCAAAGGTTTCCCAGAGTTCTTTTTTCTCCCAAAACCCTTTTCCGTAAGTGTCATTTACAAAAGGCACCATAATCCGGTGGTCTGATGTCGCCCAAAGAATCTGACCGACCCCGTCATAGCATTCCTGTCCGAAAGTATCCCGTATGACAGACTCATCATATAATTTGTAAAGAACATATTTGACGTTTTCTCCGCTGTAAACCGGAACCGAAAACATCATACCGACACCTTCCCGGTAGGAAACGGCCTCATTTCCCCGGAAGGAATCCCGGATTCCCTCAAATTCATGCATATTGACCGGTCTTCCGAATATCACCTCTCCGTCAAGCGCCACCATTCCCACAGCAACGCCCTCCTGCTCCTGCTTGATTGTCTGCAACACACCGTCAAATTTTTCATGGTTATTTTGGACGGCGTTTGCGATATTTTTTAATTGGATAAACTGCACCATAATACTCTGGTCAATTTGATTAGACAATAATATTGCCTGCTCCGTCAGCTGATTCTCGATATTATCCGTCAGCAACTGATTCATTTTGTATCCGAGCAATGAACCGACCATCAGCATAATTGCAAGCATTATACTGATACCGGACACCATCTGCGGACTTATTACTTTCTTCTTACTTTTCATAAAGTTCTACACCTTCAACATACCAATCCAAATTCTTTAACAACACTTCATC
>JAFTVQ010000122.1 GCA_017461865.1 Lachnospiraceae bacterium
TGGGGAGAAAATGAAGGGAAATGCCCTACTTATGAACAAGGAAACAAATTTGATAGGGAATGAGGGCTCCGATTTGCCCTATGAATTTTAAGTAAAAATGTTTTGGTGGGACAGACAGCGTCAATTTGTCCCCATTAAATTGTAAAAAATAGAAATTAGGAGGAAACAGAATGAAAACAATGGAACATAAGCTTCGTGAGGAAGCCGGGGAATTAAAAATCATAGCAGAAAAAGCAAAAAAACGGCTTGCCGGCGCGCCGGAAGGAAATCTCCGGGTCGCAAAAAAGCGGGGAAAGCCGGAGTATTACTATAAAACAAAGCATGATAAGGAAAGATACTTAAAAAAGGAGGAAAAACAGCTGGTCAGGGCACTTGCGCAGAGAGATTACGACCGGAAGGTTGTAAAAAATACAGAGGAAAGAATCAAGGCAATTGAAAGTTTTTTGGAAAAGTATGAGCGGACAAGTGCGGAAACTTTGTTTGAATCAATAAAACCGTGCAGAAGAGAATTGATTCGGGCGGATTTGGTTACCGATGCCGAATATATTCGGGCGTGGCAGGAAATAGAATATAAAGGGAAAGCATTTGAAAACTGCGAAAATGAAATTGTGACAGACAGAGGAGAGCGCGTCCGGTCGAAATCGGAGAAAATCATCGCAGACCGGTTGTATGCACTCGGAATACCGTACAGGTACGAATGTCCGCTTGTGTTGAAACCGGATATTATTGTATATCCGGACTTTACCATTCTCCGGATGCCGGAGCGCAAAGAGGTTTATTGGGAGCATTTGGGGAAGATGGATGACATGAATTATGTGGAAAAGATGATATACAAGCTGGCTTCTTATGAGAGAAACGGAATATATCCGGGCGACAGGTTGTTTATGACATTCGAAACCGGAAAAAAGCCGATTAATACAAGAAATTTAAATGATTTTATAAAAACACTCTTCTGGGCACAATAAGTATAAAACCGGGATACAGCGACGCAGGATTAAAAATTTGCAGAATCGGAGCGTGATGCATATATTACCATGTTTAGACAGAGAAAGGAGTAACGGAGCATGTGTGGAATTATCGGGGTAGCAGGGAAAACGGAAGCAGTGCCGGTTCTTTTGGACGGACTGGAAAAGCTGGAGTACAGAGGATATGATTCAGCCGGGATTGCAGTCATATCAAAAGAAGGAAAGCTTCAGGTGAAAAAGAGCAAGGGGCGGCTCTGTGTTTTGAGGGAGCGTCTTCGGGATGAGAATGCGCCGGACGGCATGATCGGCATCGGTCATACAAGATGGGCCACCCACGGGGAACCAAATGATGCCAATGCCCATCCGCATTTGGGGCAGCAGGGAAAAATAGCCGTTGTCCACAACGGAATCATCGAAAACTATATGGAGATAAAAAAGTCCCTTTTGCGGAAAGGAATTACGTTCTGTTCCGACACGGATACGGAAGTGGTAGTTCAGCTTTTGGAGTATTATTATGAAAAATGCAAAAATCTCATGGACGCGGTATATGCGGTCCTTGGAAGAATCAAAGGGGCGTATGCCATGGGGATTTTGTGCTGCGATTACCCGGGGCAGATGATTGCCGTCAGGCAGGATGCGCCACTCCTCATCGGCTGCGGGAAGCTGGGCAGTTACCTCGCATCGGATGTCACGGCGCTGTTGGCGCACACGAGAACGGTTGCTTACATGGAAGACGGAGAGGTGGCTGTTCTTACGCCGGACTCCGTGCAGTTTTTTGACAGGGACAGAAGTCCGATTGAAAAGGAAACGCACACAATCAAGTGGGATGTGGCTGCAGCGGAAAAAGGCGGGTATTCCCATTTTATGCTCAAGGAGATTATGGAACAACCGGAGGCAATCCGCAAGACGGTATCACCGAGAATAGCAGGCGGAGAAATCTGTCTGGAAGAACTTGAGGCTGCGCCGGAACTGATAAAGACTGTTTGCAAAATATATATTGTGGCATGCGGATCCGCTTATCACGTGGGAATGATCGGGAAATATGCATTGGAAAAGCTATTGCGTCTTCCGGTGGAGGCGTGTCTGGCATCGGAATTTCGTTACAGTGAACCGCTTTTGGATGAACATACACTTGTGATTGTCATCAGTCAATCCGGGGAGACGTTGGATTCCATGGCTGCCCTTCGGGAGGCAAAGAAGCAGGGGGCAAAGGTGCTGTCCATTGTCAATGTGATGGGAAGTTCCATCGCAAGGGAGTCGGATGTGGTACTTTACACGTGGGCAGGTCCCGAAATTGCCGTGGCTACAACGAAGGCGTATACGACACAGATGGTCCTTCTTTTCATGCTGGGAGTTTATATGTCAAAGCAACTGGGGCATATGGACCATGAAGAATACAGGACTCTGGTAGAAGAGTTTTCACAGCTTCCGGACCGTGCGGCGGAAGTGCTCAAAGATCCGGATGAATACCAGAAGGCGGCGTTTGGATATTTCAATCACAACAGTGTGTTTTTTATCGGCCGCAATATAGACTATGCCCTCGGACTGGAAGGTTCCCTGAAATTGAAAGAGATCTCTTATATCCATTCGGAATCGTATGCGGCGGGGGAACTGAAGCACGGAACGATTTCGCTGATTGAACCGGGAACGCTGGTTGTGGCGCTGGCTACTTACGCACCGCTCATTGAAAAATCGGTTTCCAATATTGTGGAAGTAAAAGCGAGAGGCGCAGATGTCATCGCACTTTCCACCGGCGAAACGGCGGACAAAATAAAGGGGCAGGTATCTCAGCTTTTTGTCGTGCCGAAAGTGCATCCGCTTCTGCAACCGGTGCTCGGTGTGATACCGCTTCAGTTGTTTGCTTACTATGTGGCCCTGAACCGCGGTTGCGATATCGATAAACCGAGGAATCTGGCAAAATCCGTGACGGTGGAGTGAGAGCGCGGAAAAATAATGGATTTTGTGATAATGATTGACAGTTGTTTTTGCGGGCGATAAATTATATAGTAAGAAGAAAAATGACGCTGCGTCAGGAGTTGCTTGTGACGCAGCGTTATGTAGTATATTAGGGGCATAAAATGCAAAAACGGAGGAGATAAGATGCTGATTATCAAAAATCTGACCAAACATTACAAGGGAAGCAACAAGGGGATTACGGATGTCAATATTCACGTGGAAAAGGGTGATATATATGCCTTTATCGGCCATAACGGAGCCGGCAAAACAACAACGCTGAAATGTATTACGGGAATTCACGGTATAGACAGCGGTGAAGTTGTGATAGACGGAGTAAGTCTGCGCGACGACAAAATGAAATGCAAACGCAGTTTTGCCTATATCCCGGACAATCCGGATCTTTATGAATACCTGACCGGAATCCAGTATTTGAATTTTGTTGCGGATATATTTGAAGTGCCGGCCGATGTAAGGGAGGAACGCATCAAAAAATATGCGGATGCATTCGAAATTACTCCGTCGCTGGGGGATTTGATTTCCGGGTATTCTCACGGTATGAAGCAGAAGCTTGCGCTTATTTCCGCGCTGGTACATAAACCGAAACTTTGGATTCTTGATGAGCCGTTTGTCGGTTTGGATCCGAAGGCGTCCATTGTTTTGAAAAATGTTATGAAGGAAACATGTGCCGGAGGAGGTGCGGTGTTTTTTTCCACGCATGTGCTGGAAGTGGCGGAAAAGCTTTGCAATAAAGTGGCGATTATCAGGGACGGACGGGTGATTGCCGGCGGAAAGATGAGTGAGGTCGTGAAAGAAGCAGGATCCTTGGAATCGCTCTTTATGGAGGTGCTTGACGATGAAACAAATTAAGCTTTTGGCCGGGCTGGAGCTTTGCAATCTGTTCGGTCTCAATGTGATCCGCCACACAAAAGATCCGGAGTACAAAAAGAAAGTAAAAATCTTTGCGGTTATTATGGCAGTTCTTTTGGCAATGGTTCTTTCCTATATTGTGGCTCTTTGTGCAGGGCTCGCCATGCTGGGGGCGGCGGATGTTATACCGGCGTATCTCATTGCGATTTCTGTTTTTTTTGTTATTTTCTTCGATATATTTAAAGTTGGCGGTGTGATATTTCGGAACAAGGGATATGACATTATGACTGCGTTTCCGGTGTCGGACGGTGCAGTTGTGGCAAGCCGGTTTTTACGGCTGTACGCAGAAAGCCTCATTGCGACGGCATTGATTACGTTGCCGGGGCTTGGAGTTTATGCAGTGACGGAGCATCCGCCGGTTCTGTTCTGGTTGCTGTCTGTCGTGGTTACTGTTACGATTCCTCTTTTGCCTTTGTCTGTGGCAGTTTTTGTCGGGGCAATCATTACCGGCGCGGCGGCCCGTATGAAGAATAAAGCTATGGCAGAAGCAGCGTTTTCGCTTATTCTCGTTGTCGGAGTATTAGGCTTTAGTACAAGGCTTTCCGGTGCTTCCGATGAATTTTCTCTTGAAATGCTCAAAGAGATTTCTTCATTGGCAACAAGTGCACTGGAAAAAATATATCCGCCCGCAGTCATAATCGGAAATGCAATGGTGGAGGGAAATGCAGGGGCGTGTCTTTTGTTTGCAGCAGTTTCCCTTGCAGCAGTTGTTTTTGTGATATGGATTGTGACGATGAATTTTCACGCTGTTTGCAGAAGGCTGTATGCGACTGCGGCAAAGCATGATTATACGATTGGAAAAATGCAGGTAACCTCCGTGCGCAAGGCATTGGTTTGCCGCGAGGCAAGACGGTATTTTGCATCAGGTCCGTATGTATCCAATACAATCATAGGCCCGGCACTCGGTGCGGTTGCGGCGGTGGCAATGATATTTGTGGATTTGGAACAGGCGGCGTCACAGTTTCCGGTTGCAGTGAATATTCCGGCGGCGGCTCCTTGCCTGATTGCAGCCGTTATGTCGATGATGAATGCAGTCTGCATATCGGTTTCCATGGAAGGGAAGGAGTGGTGGATTGTCAAAAGTCTTCCTCTTACCGCAAAAATGATTTTGGACGGAAAAGTATTGTTTAATCTGCTTTTGATTGCACCGTTTTATGCGGTCGCTGAGATCAGTCTCTTTATCGCCTTCAAACCGTCTGTGACGGAAACTGTGTGGATGATACTGGTTCCGTTTTTGCTGATTGTATTTTCCTGCCTGTTCGGTCTTATGTTCAATCTGCTGTTCCCGAAACTGGATTGGGAAAATGAGACCGTTGCCGTCAAACAGAGTATAGCGTCGTTTCTCGGCGGCATCGGAGGTGTCGTTGTAGCAATTATTTTTGCGTTTCCGTTACTTTTGTTGCCGGAGGCTTATTATCACGGAATTTGTTTTTCGGAAACGTTGTTGCTTGCCGGAGCGATTCTGCTTGTATACAGGAAGAACATCGGAATGAATCTTGAGACAATATAAGCGAAAACTGTTGTGATATGGATAGAAAAAACAGGGCTCATGTGCTAAAATAGAATGGATTACATGAAAAGCGGGTGTGCCATGCAAAAAATCGCAAAGGATATTAAGGAACAGAGCTTCCGACAGATTTATCTTCTCTACGGGGAAGAGGACTATCTGCGAAAACAGTATAGAGACCGTTTGACCAAAGCATTGGCCGATCCGGAGGACACGATGAACTACCACTATTTCGAGGGGAAAGACATCTCGCCGGAAAAGCTTATCGATTTGGCGGAAACCATGCCTTTTTTGGCGGAGCGGCGAGTCATCGTTGTGGAGAACAGCGGTTTTTTCAAAAGTACCCAGGAAAAGCTGGCTGACTATTTAAAAGAAGTTCCCGATACCACCGTGTTCCTTTTTGTGGAGGAACAGGTTGATAAGCGGGGAAAGATGTTTAAGTCCTGCAAGGATCACGGATATGCAGCGGAGTTTTCCGCGCAGGATGAGCAGGTGCTCCGCAGATGGATCATCGGAATGTTGCAAAAGGAAGGAAAGCAGATTACCCAGAGGGCTCTTGAAGATTTTTTGGAGCGCACGGGAAGCGATATGTCGGTTATTTCCACGGAATTGGAAAAGCTTCTCTGCTATACGATCGGCAAGGCGGACATTACTTCCGAGGATGTGGATGCAGTTTGTACCAGGCAGATCAGCAACCGTATTTTTGATATGATTGAGAAGGTGGCAGCCGGACAGCAAAAAGCGGCGCTGGATCTCTACTATGATTTGTTGTCATTGAAGGAACCGCCGATGCGTATCCTGTTTCTGATTACCAGACAGTTTAATCTTCTGTATCAGGCCAAACTGCTTCGCGGGAAAGGGTATGACAACAAGGCTATGGGCAGTAAGCTCGGTCTGGCACCGTTCATCGCATCCAAATATATGTCACAGGCGGCGCGTTTTAAGTCGGGACAGCTGCGGAAGGCCATTGAGGAATGCGTGGCGGCAGAGGAGAGCGTCAAGACCGGACGCATGGCAGATGTACTTGCTGTGGAACTTTTGATAGTAAAATTCAGCAGCGGATTGATTGGGTAAAGGAAGGGAAAAATATGTTTGAATTAATATTTCTTATTATTATCATTGCAGTTATCAGAAACAAAGTTGAAAAATTAAAAAATACGAAGTCGTCCGCGCAGACGAGACAGACGCCTCCGAGACAGACGCCTCCGAGAAAAACACCGCCGAGGCAGACGCCGCGTCAGCAGCAGACAAAGGCATCCAAACCGGCACCGGCGAAAGCCGCTCCGACAGTAAATTCACAGATTGTTGCGCAGGAGAAGAGTACGACAGAAATGCTTCGGGAGAAAGCGCTGCAGGATGACAGGGAAGAGATGCGTGATAAACATGAGCAGCGCATGAAAAATAAAAAATATTACGGGGATCACAATTATGCGCAGAAATATCTGATCGGTGATCCGGTTCCGAAGGATAAACGTATGGTGTACTGTCCGTACTGTAATGCGGAAAATCTTATTCCGAGCTACAGCAGGGCCAACAGCTATAATTGTTATTTCTGCAGGGAAGAATTGTAAGCAGGCATCTGAATAGAAATCTGCTTCGGGCAAATAATGTTACAATAGAGAAAGGATGGTGCAGTATGGTTAAGACGATTACAATGGATAATTATGAGCAGGAGGTTGTAAAGTGTGAAAAGACGGTAGTTCTCGATTTTTGGGCATCCTGGTGCGGACCTTGCCGTATGTTTACCCCGATTATTGAAAAGTTTGCCGAAGACAATCCTGATGTGGTTGTCGGAAAGGTAAATATTGATGAGCAGGGAGCCTTGACAGAGCAGTTTTCCATTATGAGTGTTCCGACTTTGGTTATCATGAAAGAAGGAAAAGTAGTTAAAAAATCAACGGGAGTTATTCAGAAAGAAGCAATCGAAGCATTGCTTCCGTAGAACCGATAAAAAAGAAAAATGAAGGAAGCGCCGCGGACAATAAAATCCGGCGGCGCTTCCTTTTGGGTTGTATTTTAATTTGAGGTTATCGCATGATAATATACGCGGTGTACACGGCGTATGCAATCAGACATACAATACCTTCCCAACGGCTTGTTTTTTCGCTTGTTTTTGCAAAGATGAAAATGACAATACATACAACAATGAGAATTGCAGTATCAATGATCAACTCTGCGGAAGCGGTAATCGGGGCAAGCACCGATGCAATACCGAGGATAAATAAGATATTAAAAATATTGGATCCGACTACATTTCCAAGTGCAATTCCTGTATCTCCCTTTTTGGTGGCAACAAAGGATGTCACAAGTTCAGGGAGAGAAGTTCCGATCGCTACGATGGTCAGACCGACCAGTGTCTCGCTCATACCGAGTGCCTGTGCAATAAGACTGGCATTTTCAACAACAAGGTTTCCGCCGAGAATAATAGCAGCGAGTCCGACAACAATGAAGAGAAGACTCTTCGGAACGGACATCAATTTGACATCCTCACCCTGTGTTCTGTTTTTCAGGGCAGCGCGAATGACAAAGAAAAGATAAATTGTCATACCGATAAGAAGAATCAGACCTTCGAGACGTCCAAGCTTTCCGTCAAGAATCATTACAAGAAGCAGGATGCTGACACCGATATTGACCCAAAGGTCACGCTTCATAATATCTCTGTGGGTTGTAACGATGAAGCAGGTGGCACAAACTCCAATGACTCCGAGTTGGTTGAAAAGGTTGGATCCGACTACGTTTCCGAGTGCGATATCGGCATTTCCGCTAAGACCGGCTGTAATGCTGACAGCAGCTTCCGGAGCACTGGTTCCCATAGCCACGATGGTCAGTCCGATAATAACAGACGGTATCTTCAGTATTCCGGCAATGGAAGATGAGCCATCCACAAACCAGTCAGCGCCCTTTACCAAAAGGACAAATCCAACAAGCAGTAACAAATACATCATAAATTTTTTCCTCCTTTTTTCGTGCAAAAAGGGAAATAAAATAGACCTTTATTGCACAATAAATAAGCAATAAAAGTCTTGTCACAAACAATAGTTATGTAAGTGTGTATCCGGCCCCGCGGGCGTGATGACGAATACACAACAGCAGAAGCTGCCGACTACTCCCTTGTATTACTATAATATATAGCATTTAGCAGTGTTTGGTGTCAATTTCTTTTGCTTTTTTTGGAGAGAAGTAAGTGAATCTTTACCGCTTCTTAGTTGGTAAAAGCAAGGAACCTCTGTTACTCTCAAAGAGAAGAATGTGTATGGAGGTAGACATATGATAAATAATATTGCAGTAGGTGTGATGGCAGTACTTGCTCTGGCAGCAGGAATCTGGGGCTGGTGGTATGAAAGACACGGCGGAGAGGAGTAAGCAGCTGCTATTTTTTTAACCAGCGTTCAGCTTTGTATTCTTTTGGAGATACGCCGTACTCTTTTTTGAAAGCCCGGAAGAAGCTGGAATAATCCTTAAAACCTGAAATTGAGAAGGCTTTGCCGATGTCCGTGCCGCCGATGATGGCGTCGCGGGATAAGGCGAGCCTTTTTTTGATGATGTACTGGTGGACGGAAATTCCCAAATGCTCTTTAAATACGTGGGAAATGTGGTATTTGCTCACAAAAAAGGAGTCGGCCAAAGAATCCAGAGAGAGATCTTCGTCCAGATGGCTTTCGATGTACTGTATCAGGTTTTCGTAGAGATTATGCTGTTCTCGCTGTTGCTGGGGATTATTTTGCTCGAAAGCAATGCGGTTCATGTGCAGAAGCAGGTCCTCAGTGGACAGGGTTATCTTGGAAAGTCGTCCGAAACGGTCGGAGTGAATTTCTTCAATCAGGCGGAAAAATTTGGCCTGCAGACTGTTAAATCCGATAATGTCGTTGTGGTAAATATAGCGTTTTTCCGCAACCGCACATTTTACAATATACACGTAGTCCGGAGAAAGCTCGTAAAGACCGCGATAATACTTTTTGCTGATCCAGAACACGAAGCGCCGGTAAGGTATTTCCGGTTTGTGATTTATAATATGGTGGGGAACATCCGGAGGAATCAGGATGACGTCTCCCGGACGCAGGGGATATGTCCCATCCTCAATACGCATCGAAACGGAACCTTGAAGCAAAAAATAAAATTCGTAATAATCATGCATATGATTAGTGACGCCTCCAAAGTGGGTATCATTATAGTAATAAACTTCAAAATCTTCCGACAGCATGTGCTGTCTGGTTTGGAATGGGGTTTGCAAATTTTTTTTCATGTGACAAATATAACATAAAACCGCAACTTTTGCAATGTATACAACAATATGCCCAATGTGATTATGAAACGGTTTTCAGTATAATGTATGTAACGGTTGAAAAAGGACAAAAAACAGATTGTGAAAGGAGAAGAAAAAGCGATGAAATTGAGCGAACAGGGACTTTTAAACAGACAGCAGTGGGAGGAAAAAGGATATGCTCTTCCGCAGTATGACAGAGTGGCGGTGGCTGAGGCGACCAGAGAGAATCCGTTCTGGATTCATTTCGGTCCGGGTAATATTTTCCGTGCCTTTCAGGCAAATGTGGTACAAAACCTCCTGAATGCGGGCCTTCTTGACCGGGGACTTGTTGTGGCAGAAGGATATGATTATGAAATTATCGAGAAGATGAATCATCCGCACGATGATTACAATCTGCTTGTGACATTAAAAGCGGACGGTAATGTGGAAAAGACGGTAATCGGAAGCGTGGTTGAATCGTTGACGGTAAACTCCGAAAACGGGACAGACTGGAACCGTCTCAAAGAGATTTTCGCCAAAGATTCCCTGCAGATGGTGTCTTTCACAATTACCGAAAAGGGATACAGTCTGGTAAACGGAAAGGGTGATTTCCTTCCGGGCGTTCCGGAAGATATGAAAAACGGACCGGAGAAAGCAATGAGTTACATGGGAAAGGTTGCGGCTCTTCTGTATGCCAGATATGAGGCCGGTCAGAAGCCGGTTGCCATGGTGAGCATGGACAACTGTTCCCACAACGGAGATAAATTATATGCAGCAATCAATTCTTTTGCCGAGAAATGGGTTGAAAACGGTGTTGCGGGGGAAGGTTTCAAAGCATATGTGAATGATAAGTCAAAGGTAACTTTCCCTTGGACAATGATTGACAAAATCACACCGAGACCGGATGCTTCGGTGGAGGCGATTCTGAAGGCGGATGGTTTGGAAGATCTGGAACCGGTGGTGACATCCAAAAACACATGGGTGGCTCCGTTTGTCAACGCGGAGGAAACAGAGTATCTCGTGATTGAAGATGCGTTCCCGAACGGAAAGCCGGAGGCACTGGCGAAGGGCGGGCTTATGTTTACAGAACGCGAGACGGTGGACAAGGTAGAAAAAATGAAAGTTTGTACCTGTTTAAATCCGCTTCACACATCATTGGCTGTGTTCGGATGTCTGCTCGGTTACGAAAAGATTTCGGAGGAAATGAAAGATCCGCAGCTTCGCAAACTCGTGGAGACCATCGGTTATGTGGAAGGTCTTCCGGTGGTGGTAAATCCGGGGGTTTTGGATCCGAAAGAGTTTATTGATACGGTGCTTAATGTTCGGATTCCGAATCCGTTTATGCCGGATACGCCGCAGCGTATTGCGACAGACACTTCGCAGAAACTGGCAATCCGTTTCGGTGAGACAATCAAAGCGTATGCAGCATCAGACAACCTTGATGTGGCAGATTTGAAACTGATACCGCTTGTGTTTGCCGGCTGGCTCAGATATCTCATGGCAGTGGATGACAGCGGTAAGGCGTTTGAACTGAGTCCGGATCCGTTACTTGATACGGTTTGTCCGCATGTGGCAGGCATTAAGCTCGGCGGAGAATCCGATGCACAAGAGCGCATCGCACCGGTATTGAAGGATGCAGGCATCTTCGGCGTAGATTTGTACGAAGCAGGTTTGGCGCAGACAGTGATTCAGTACTTTAAAGAGATGACAGCAGGGGAAGGTGCAGTGCGCCGGACTCTTGAGAAATATGTAGTATAGTGACCAGGGAGAAAAGGAGAAATTATGAGTATAGCAGAAAAAATTCAGAGCATGGGTGTGGTACCTGTTGTGGTACTTGAAGATACAAAGGATGCAGCGCCGCTTGCGCAGGCACTCACAGAAGGAGGTCTTCCGTGTGCGGAGGTTACATTCCGTACGGAGGCGGCGGAAGAATCCATCCGCATTATGGCAGAGCAGTTCCCGGAGATGCTTGTTGGGGCAGGTACGGTGCTCACGACAGATCAGGTGGACTGTGCCGTGGCAGCAGGCGCCAAATTTATTGTGAGCCCGGGGTTTGATCCGGAGATTGTGGATTACTGTCTGGACAAAAAAATTCCGGTATTTCCGGGATGTATTACTCCTTCCGAAGTGACACAGGCGGTAAAAAGAGGACTTGAAGTAGTTAAATTTTTCCCGGCAGAGCAATTCGGCGGAGTGGCAACCATCAAAGCGCTGGCAGCACCTTTTACCAATGTGAAATTTATGCCGACGGGCGGTGTCAATGCAAAGAACCTGGAAAGTTATCTGAGCTTTCCGCGCATTATTGCATGCGGAGGAAGCTGGATGGTAAGCGGAGCTCTTGTAAAAGAAGGAAAGTTTGATGAGATCAAAGCGTTGACGGAGGAAGCAGTTTCCCTCGTTAAGCAGATTCGTAATAAATAATAGTATTTTGGAGATAATCATATGAAACAATTTATGGATAAAGATTTTCTTTTGACGACGGAAACGTCCCGGAAACTCTACCACGAATATGCATCTGTTATGCCGGTTCTTGATTATCACTGCCATATCAATCCGCAGGAAATTTATGAGGACAGAGCGTTTGAAAACATCACGCAGGTGTGGCTCGGGGCAGACCATTACAAATGGCGCCAGATGCGCTCTAACGGTGTGGAAGAAAAATATATCACGGGAGATGCTTCCGATCGGGATAAATTTCAAAAATGGGCCGAGACGCTGGAGATGGCAATCGGAAATCCGCTGTATCACTGGAGCCATTTGGAACTTCAGAGATTTTTCGGATACGAAGGCTGGTTAAACGGCGACACGGCAGAGGAAGTCTGGAACCTCTGCAATGAAAAACTGCAAAACGGTATGACCGCGCGAAAGATGATTGAGATGTCAAATGTAACGCTGATCTGCACGACCGATGATCCGGCAGACAGCCTTGAATGGCACCGGAAAATCGCGGAAGATGATAGTTTCAAAGTGCAGGTTCTTCCTGCGTGGAGACCGGAAAAAGCCATGAACATTACCAAACCGGATTATATCGAATATCTGGATAAGCTCAGCAGGGTGAGCGGTGTGAAGATAGAGAATTACAAATCACTGGTGGAAGCGCTCAAACAGCGGATGGACTTTTTCCACGAAAACGGCTGTACCATTTCCGATCATTCTCTGGATTATGTCATGTATGAGCCGGCTTCGGAGGAGCAGGTGGAAGAAATCTTCCGAAAACGGCTCGCGGGAGCGGAAATTACTCCGGCGGAGAAAAAACAGTTTGAGACAGCATTTATGATTGATTTGGGAAGAGAATACCATAAGAAGGATTGGGTGATGCAGCTGCATTTCGCGGTGAAGCGTGACAACAATGAAAGTATTTTCGGAAACTGCGGACCGGATGCGGGAATTGATTGTATCAGTAATTATACTCCGGCGGATCAGATGGCGGATTTCTTAAATGCACTGGCAAAGACCGGGCAGCTTCCGAAGACGATTCTTTATTCCCTGAATCCGGCGGATAATGCGACGATCGGAACAATCATGGGATGCTTCCAGGGAAGCGAAGCCATCGGAAAGATTCAGCAGGGAAGTGCATGGTGGTTCAACGACCACAAGGAAGGTATGATCGAGCAGATGAAATCGCTGGCAAGTCTCGGGCTGTTAGGCAATTTTGTCGGTATGCTGACCGATTCCAGAAGCTTTTTGTCCTATACAAGACATGAATATTTCCGAAGAATTGCCTGCGAACTGATCGGCAGCTGGGTGGAAAACGGCGAGTATCCGGCGGATTTTAAGGCACTGGAAAAGATTATAAAAGGTATTTCATATAACAACGCAGTAAGGTATTTCAAATTCGATTTATAAGAAGGGAGAACAAAAATGGAGTTAAATTTAAGACCTGCAAATGAGTGTAAATTTGATGCGGTTTCTTTGGGCGAGGTTATGCTTCGTCTGGATCCGGGCGAAGGAAGAATCCGTACGGCAAGACAGTTCCGCGCATGGGAAGGCGGCGGAGAGTACAATGTAGTGCGTGGCCTTCGCAGATGTTTCGGCTTGAAAACAGCAGTGATTACGGCGTTTGCCGACAATGAAGTGGGAATGCTTATGGAGGATTTCATTCTTCAGGGCGGCGTTGATACTTCTCTCATCAAATGGATGAAGACAGACGGCATCGGAAGAACCTGTCGTAACGGCATCAACTTTACGGAGAGAGGATTCGGAATCCGCGGTGCGGTAGGATGTTCCGACCGTGCAAATACGGCGATTTCAAAAGCAACGCCGGAAGATTTCGACTTTGATTATATTTTCGGCGAGCTGGGCGTGCGCTGGTTACATACCGGCGGAATTTACGCAGCTCTGTCCGAGCAGTCCTGCGAAACAGTTCTCGCAGCAATCAAGGCTGCAAAGAAATACGGAACCATCGTATCTTATGACCTGAACTATCGTCCTTCCATGTGGAGTGCCATCGGCGGACATGCAAAGGCACAGGAAGTAAACAAAGAAATTGCCAAATATGTGGATGTTATGATCGGTAATGAGGAGGACTTCACCGCATGTCTCGGATTTGAGATTGAAGGTAATGACGAGAACCTGAAGGAACTCAACATCGAAGGCTACAAAAAGATGATCAATGAAGCGGTAAAGACTTATCCGAACTTCAAAGCGGTTGCGACGACGCTTCGTGAGGTAAAGACAGCGACAGTCAATGACTGGAGTGCACTTTGCTGGGCAGGCGGCGAAATCTACAAAGCAAAAGATTACAAGGGACTTGAGATTATGGACCGCGTCGGCGGCGGAGATTCCTTTGCATCCGGTCTTATTTACGGATTGATGACAACAGGTGATGCGGAAGTTGCAGTGAATTACGGTGCAGCCCACGGCGCACTTGCCATGACAACACCGGGTGACACTACAATGGCAAGCAAAAAAGAAGTAGAAGCAATCATGGGCGGTGCAGGTGCCCGGGTACAGAGATAATTGACAGAGTAAGGAGGAAACAATATGCCAATGCAGATGGGGTTCCGTTGGTACGGAGAAGGCAATGACAAAATCAGTCTTTCCTACATCAAACAGATTCCGGGCGTGACAAGCATCGTTTGGGCGCTTCACGACAAAATGCCGGGAGAGGTGTGGGAAGTAGAAGAAATTGCACAGGTGCAGAAACAGCTTGAGCCATATGGCTTTAACATGGACGTGGTAGAGTCGGTGAATGTACATGACGACATTAAAATCGGCTTGCCGACCCGTGATCAATATATTGAAAATTACATTCAGACAATCCGTAATCTTTCCAAGTTCGGTGTCAAGGTAATCTGCTATAACTTTATGCCGATTTTTGACTGGACACGCACGGATTTATTTCATCCGGTCGGAGACGGTTCGACGGCACTTTACTATGAAGCAAGCCGTATTCATGATGATCCGAAAGAGATGGCAGACTATATTTTAAATAATTTGGGCGGACTGACATTCCCGGGATGGGAACCGGAGCGTATGGCAAAGCTTGATGAGTTGTTCGAAGCTTACCGTCCGGTTACCAAGGAGAAACTTTGGGAGAATCTTAAATATTTCCTTGAAAAGCTTATGCCTGTCTGCCATGAGACAGATATCAAAATGGCGATTCATATGGATGATCCGCCATGGGATATTTTCGGAATTCCGAGACTTTTGACAAGCGGGGAGAACATTGACCGTTTCTTATCTATGGTGGATGATCCTTACAACTGTCTGACCCTTTGTTCCGGAAGCCTGAATGCAGATCCTAAGAATAATGTTGCAGATATTGTCCGCAAACATTGTGACCGTATTGCATTTGCACATATCCGTAATGTAAAACATTTCGAGAACGGGGACTTTTCGGAAGCGAGTCACCGTGATTGTGACGGTGATACAGGCATTCTCGACATTTTGAAAGCTTATCATGACGGCGGTTACGAAGGATATATCCGCCCTGATCACGGACGTCATCTCTGGGGAGAGGGTCCGGGTAATGTAAGACCGGGCTATGGTCTGTATGACCGCGCACTTGGGGTAATGTACATGCTCGGTGTATGGGATATGCTGGATAAATTGGACAAAGAGAAGTAAAATAGAGAAAAACATGTAATGTAATTGGGAAGGAAACAAAGAATGAGAAGAACAGAAAAGCTCATGACCGGCTGGAGTTTCACGGACGGGGCCGGGAACAGACAGCCTGTAGCGCTTCCGCACACATGGAACGGGAAGGACGGACAGGACGGCGGAAATGATTACTGGCGGGGGACCTGCGTCTACGACAATGTGATTAAAAAGCCGCAGTTCGATCCGGAAAAAGAATGTGTGTATTTGCAGTTTCACGGTGTGAATGCAAGTGCGACCGTGCTGCTGAACGGAACAGAGATTGTTTCTCATGACGGAGGATATTCTACATTCCGCGCAGATGTGACAGAAGCGCTTTTGGATGAAAATAAAATTGAGATTAAAGTGGATAATAGTGTCAATGACAGAGTGTATCCGCAGAAGGCCGATTTTACTTTCTACGGAGGAATCTATCGTGATATAGAGTATCTGATTGTGGCCAAAAAACATTTTGATCTGGACTATTTCGGAGGACCGGGTCTGAAATATGATACGAAGGTGGATGGACGGAACGCGGAAGTTTTCGTGACCTCCTATTTGTGCGAGGCTGCAAAATCCGACGGAGCGAATGTCCAAGTAATTTTGGCAGATGCCGATGGCGGTACCGTGGCAGAGGGAGAAGGAAGCGAAGTGACACTGACGATTCCGGAGGTTCATCTCTGGGACGGATTGGAAGATCCTTATCTCTATACACTTACCTGCCGGTTGTGCGAAGGTAACAATGTGCTGGATGAGATATCGTGTAAATGCGGCGTACGCACTTTTGAATTCAGTCCGAAGGACGGATTCCACCTGAACGGGAAACCGTATCCTCTTCACGGCGTATCGCGCCATCAGGACTGGAAAGATATCGGAAATGCCATCGATAGAGACAAGATGGATTTGGATATGGAACTGATTCGTGAAGTCGGAGCCAATACCATCCGCCTGGCCCATTATCAGCACAATCAGTATTTCTACGATTTGTGTGACAAATACGGAATGATTGTGTGGGCAGAGATTCCGTATATATCGGAGCATCTTCCGAACGGCCGGGAGAATACATTCTCTCAAATGAAGGAACTGATTGTACAAAATTACAATCATCCGTCCATCGTGACATGGGGTGTTTCCAACGAGATTACCATATCCGGCGGAAAGTATAAAAAAGATATGTTGGATAACCATCATGCGCTGCAGAAGCTCTGCAAGGAGATGGATCCGGGAAGACCGACCACACTTGCCTGCTTTGCCATGTGTTATCACTGGCATCCGGTAGCGCACATTACGGATTTGGTCGGTTGGAATTTATATCTTGGATGGTATGTTCCGGGATTTTTCCTGAACGACCTTTGGATCCGTTTCTGGCATTTCCTCTATCCGGACAGATGTCTGTGTTACTCGGAGTACGGTGCAGAAGGAATGCCGAACCTGCACAGTCCGAAGCCGAGGCGCGGAGATAATACGGAAGAGTATCAGTGCAGATATCATGAATATTTGTTAGAATGTTTTAAACGATATCCATATATGTGGGCGACTTATGTGTGGAACATGTTTGACTTTGCAGCAGATGCCAGGGATCAGGGCGGTGAGCCGGGCATGAACCATAAGGGACTTGTAACCTTTGACCGCAAATTGAAAAAAGACAGCTTTTATCTTTATAAAGCATACTGGTCAGACAAGCCGTTTGTTCATCTGGCAGGAAAAAGATATGAATACCGTACGGAACATGTAACAGAGATCACAGTGTACACCAATCAGAAGGAAGTGACACTTTACAATAACGGAAAACAGGTTGAGACTTTAAAGGGAGAGCATGTGTTTAAGTTCAAACTTCCTTTGGAGAGTGAAAACCGGATTGAGGTAAAGGCCGGGGAGTATGAGGACAGCGCTGTGATTTACAAAACAGACAAAGCAAAACCGGAATATAAGCTGCAAAAAGGTGACAGCTCTAACTGGATGTAGTCAAAATATAAAGAGAAGGAGAAAGGTATGGAAAGCAAAAAAGAATTCAAACAACAGAAAAAAGCCTACAAAAAGGCGAAACGCAAAGCCATCCGTCCATGGTGTTTTCTCACA
>JAFTVQ010000123.1 GCA_017461865.1 Lachnospiraceae bacterium
CCGGAGTCGATGACTGCAACATAAACGCCTTTCCCCGAAAGAGCTTCCGTACCGGTCCGCTCCCCCGAAAACACAGGAGTGAAACACGATACATTGAGTGCTGTCTGCACCTGCGGGAATATTCTCTTTGGCTTTTCAATGTATTCCACCTCCTCCAGTTGCGAAAAAGCCGGAATTAATCGTTCCGGAAGGGTTACAATGGCATAGCCGGCAATCAGTTCTTCCACCGTTATCTCCTCTCCGGAAAGACGTGACAATTCGCCGGAATATTTTATAATCAATTCCCAACGCCTCTCCTTTGGATTGTATCCCGTACCGAGTTCTTCCGCCCCTTCCCGAAGATTTTCAGGCAAACCAAGCGCCAACGTAAGTTGATTTTCCATTTTTTGAATTTCCATGTAACTCCTCACAAAAAAACTATTGTAACTATTTTATTCAAAAAAAATCTGTTTTATGGTACGATAACCATACACAAATACAAAAGAAAGGAAATGCCCGGTGCATTTATTGTTTTATGATTACCGATAACCAGAATTTGCCCATTCATGTGGGAGAGGATCTTTACGAACTGAAACAACACGGAAACATCGACTATCCGATTGCCTTTTACCATGTGGATTCTTCGCAGACGCATCTCGAGCTTGTCCACTGGCACTGGCATGAAGAAATCGAATATATCATCGTAAAAAAAGGAAAAGCACGTTTCTTTGCCGGCGACACATGCCACGTTCTTTCCGAAGGACAAGGTATCATTTTAAATGCCAACGTCCTGCATCGCACAAAGTCGTTTGAAGGAGAAGACTGTATTTATTATTCGGTTGTATTTCATTTATCTCTCATCTGCAATCGACATAATCACGCTATGGCAGCCAAATATCTGCATCCGGTCATCAACAATATCCATGCACCGTACTTTCTGCTTGATTGCAACGATTCAGGAACGAAGCCACTTTATGATACTCTTACAAAAATCATTCAAATAAATACCGATCAGCCATACGCTTACGAACTTATGACCAAAAACCTGCTGATTGAATCATGGCTCCTTATATTAAACGAACTGAAGAGCAAATCTTCTTTTCCTACGGTTCATGGTGACATCCACGCAATTCACGATGCAGAGCGTATCAAGCAGGCTCTCACTTACATTTCCAATCACTTTGCGGACCCGATTACTTTACAGGATATTGCCCAGTCCGTACATATCAGTAAAAGTGAGTGTTGCCGTTGTTTCAAACGTTGTCTTAAGATAACTCCGTTTGAATATTTGATTAAGTACCGGATTTACTCTTCGGTACGCCTGCTCATAAATAATGATGATTCCGTTTCGGATATCGCAGCTATGACCGGATTCAATTCCAGCAGCTACTTTAACAAAATGTTCAAAAAATACATTGGCACCACGCCTTCCGAATTTCGCAAAAAGGCAGCGATCGCTCCTAAAAACATCTCACAGATTTTGGAAGGACATATTCATCCGAACGACGCCATGCTATTCCAGGATTTTTTGTAAAATCATGCAACGATACATAAAAAGAAGACCGGGATTTCCGGTCTTCTTTTCCTTTACTCTTTTATTCTCTTTTCATAACAAAACCAATCATGATCATAGAGATATACATTTCCTCTGTTTTCAAAATGCAACCTGTCATAGCTTGCCAGTGCTGCTGCATTGTCCGGGCTGACAAGAAAATGAATCCCCTCAAAACCTCTTTCACTTAATGTTTGCATCAGATACAAAAGCATCTTCCGGGCAACTCCGCACCCTTGCACATCCTTCCTCACACCAAGCCTTGCAGCTTCCCGCGCATTCGCAACAGTCCAATTCGGCAACACATCAACCTGTTCATCCGAATCAATGGAAATAGTAGCCACAATACCTCTCTCATCCCGAATCAGAAACAGATTATCCTTCTCAATATCCGATTGTACATGTTCCATCGTCGGATAATCCTCGCTCCAGGTGCAACCTTCCTGACCGATAAATGAATGATAAAATTCCAAAATATCCCGGGCTTCTTCCTCTTTTGCCAAGACAAACATATCCCGTGTCACTTCAACTCCCATTTTTCCACCTACTGACTGATTACCGCAGCATAAAATCTGAGGTCTGCATCGCTGTTGTTCATCAGTGTATGCGAATGATCTTTCGGGCAAAAAAGAGCCATTCCGGCACTTACCGCATACTCCTTCCCGTCATCGACTACCTTTCCGTTTCCTTCTGTAAGAAAGATTACCTCACAATCCGTCTCGTGGGTGTGAAGTCCGATGGATGCTCCCGGGACCAATCTTCCCTCCATAATCTTATGGTTGCCTTCCGTAAACATTTTTACATCGTACTGTTTTTCACCGCCCTTAAAATTCGGCAGTGCTTTTTCTTCCATCTTATCAAATTCAATAATCATTCTACCCGATTCCTTCCTAAATCTTTTGCGCGTTGCAACTTACACATCGCTAACTCAATGTTTTCATCCGAAGAATTATTAAACGCAAGTTCACTGACTCCAAATGACATCGTTACATGAAGCTCGTACTCACCGTAAGCAAATCTTGCAGCCTCCACGGAACTCCGGAGATCTTCCGCAAAAAGAACCGCTTCGGACATTCCTTTCCCCGGCAAAAGAATAAGGAATCTGTCCCCTTCCCAGCGGATTGCTTCATCATTCAACTGCAACTTATATACGATCAAGTCCGCAATTTCTTTCAACACCACATCACCGCCGCTCTTACCGTGTATCCGGTTGACCACACTGAAGCAATCGATATCACCTAATACCATTGCTACCTTTTCCGTATACAAATACGGAAGAATACGTTTGTTATAATAGTCGTAAAACCCTTTTTGATTTCGCAACTTGGTCACGGAATCCATCTGATTCTCATTGTACAAAAGATACGATTCCAACATCTTTCCGCAATAAATTGCAGCCAGTCCCAAATGTTTCCGGTCTGTCTCTGTAAACTCTCCGAATTGCCCGTTCTCATCCAGCTTATTGATTGCCTGATAGGCACCGATTACCGCTCCGCTTGAATCAGTTACCGGCATACACAGAATAGATTTTGTCTCATACCCCGTATTTTTGTCCACATCCCCATGGAACCGATAATCTCGAGATGTATCATTAATCATAATCGTCTCGTTCTTCAAAATCGAGGCTCCTACAATTCCTTTTCCTTCCGGAACCGTAATCATCCCATTATCCAATGCCACGATGGTAAAATGCTGTTTATTCCTGCGATCCCACACCCAGAAAGACGCCCGGTCTGCATTTACAAGAACACGTCCCATATCCGTCAAAATCCGGATGGTTGTGGAAAAATCCTTCTCATCCGCAAGCATATTGATGTAGGAAAAAATCTTCTCCAGCATTTCTTCCGCCGAGAGCACTTTATGTTCTGTCATACGGACACCTCCCATCTGCTTCGTCTCATATGTATATTATACATCTTTTACCTCACAATGAAAAGAAAAACAGCCCTGCTATGCAAAGCTGTTTTTATCCTTATCATCCCATAGTCAAAATTCTGTCCGCTAACTTTTCTGCCAAAACTTTATGGCCTTCCGGAGAAAGATGTACGGCATCTTCCTTTGACGCCTCAATAAACTCCGCTGCATCAAAAAAAACACACTCCTTTCTCTCTGCCACCTCCCGGTAATACTTTGCTAACTTTTGGGATTCCTTCACTGCCCGCATCCCGAAAGAGTGGCTAAATGCCGAATCACAAACGCCTTCACCGATCAGAGGAGGCGATACCAAAATCACCCGTGGCACAAATCCCTGTTTTTCCTCCGTAAATTCCAGGATTGTTTCAACGAGTGTCTCCGCTCCCCCGGCAACCATCTGTGCACTTGCTCCGAATACCTCTTTCAAATCATTGGTTCCGAGCATCAAAATCACAACATCCACCGGTTTATGAGTATTTAGACACGGTTTCAAATAATCCAATCCCCGCTTCCAACCTTCTGCCGGATCTTCAAAGACTGTTGTTCTTCCGTTACATCCCTCTTCGATTACAACATACTCTTCCCCGAGAATCATCTGTAATCTCCCCGTCCAGCGGATCGCTTTCGGATAGCGCAGCCCGGTTACCGGATCAAAGCCATATGTATTGGAATCTCCGTAACACAAAATTGTTTTCATGAGTTTCCCTTCTTTCTGTTACCTTCAGCAAACTTATAGGAGTTTGTCGACCGCATTTCCTTTTAAATCTTCTGCAAGAAGCTTGAGTTCCTCTAGTACTTTGTCAATTTCTGCCTGTATCTGTTGATGCACCAGTGCAATATCCTCCGGCGTGACAGTATTCGACGTGCTTTGTGCATCTCTTGTCTCCTGACGCACCTGTTCCGCCTGCTTCCTCTGCTCTTCGACGTTCTCCTGTACCTTCTCAATCCGCTCCTCAACTTCGGCTTTCTGCTCCTCCTGCTTTTCAGCCTCCTCGACTTTTTCGGAAAGTTCCTCCTGCACATGGTCAAGGGCGTCACCGACCAACTCTCCTCTGAGCGCCTCACTCTCAGCCTCCAAAAACTTTTCGGCCGCCTTCTCGGCATCTCCGATTGGGTTCGTCTTCAGACGCTCCCCGTTAATGAATCGGATGGCAGAGCCATTGGCCTGAATCGCCATCAGATTTTCTTCCGCCTCCCGTTGCAAACGGTTATTTTCCTCATAGCGTTCCATTATGCGGGACTGATATTCCGTCGGTCCCTGCGCCATGATTTCCTGATAGCGCTTTTGCTCTTCCTCAGTCAAACGCACAGAAGGATCATACAGTGAATCATTTTTCTTCATCAAAATTTCCAGATCCTTCTGTTGCTCGCTGTCCTCCGCAACACCGTACGTCTTCTTCAGCTCGGCCATCTCCGTATTATTCTGACTTATCTGATCCAGTTTTTCTTTGTTTTCCTGCGTCAATCGGGTCGAAAGATCACGCAGTTCCTGAAGCTCAGCATCTATCTTCTGTTCTCCCGCAAACGCATCCGATACAATTTTCCGCGCTTTCTCAAAGGCCTGCTCCTTCCGCGCTGCAACCGGGTCTTTCGCCTTGTGTGCAAGCGAAAATGACTTTGTTTTCCCGTCACCGGCGTCAACATTAAAACCGCCACCCGTCTGCTGTACATTTGTATTTATATTTGTATTTACATTTAAGTTTATTGTCATAAGACCGCTCCTTCCGTCAGCCTTTGAAGTCAATATGCTGACCGACTGCCATCTCCTGCTCTGTCATCGCCATATCGCTCCGCATCAGGAACATATAATCATCGACCTTCTGCATCAATTCCTCTATGGAATCTGCCGCAATAACTTCATATCGTTCATCTGTTTTATGTACATCATCTCCGTGAAGCTTTTCGGCAAGCTTTTCATCCAG
>JAFTVQ010000124.1 GCA_017461865.1 Lachnospiraceae bacterium
CATTTTGAACTATTTGTATCTGCACACGATGAATTCGGTGGCAGCACTTTTGGCGACTGTGGCAGTTTCCGTGTTTGCGCTGTTGCTGAGCCGCAAACGGGAATCGGCATCGCTTCGCATGATCGGTATTTTGGGATGCTACGTTTCTCTGATGCCGCTTGATAAGTTTGAGTCGCAGACGGAATTTATTGTTCCGTGTGTCATTCTTTTGATTGTCAATACGCTCTATCTGCTTCTTCCGGTCGGAAGAAACGACAGGGCGGTGCGCAATGTTCACTCCATGGCCAATGTTGTGGCTTCCGGTTACCTCATGGTAACAGCGTGGATTTCCGAACTTTCCGCTGTATGGGTATTTGCATTTTTGGCAGTGATGCTTCTTATACATTATGTGATTTACTATAAGACAGAGATGGACGGAAGTCTGAAAGGATTTTTTATCACGGGACAGGTTGTGCTTCATATACTCCTTTCCTTTGTGGTATTGGATGAGAAGTTTTATATTGTCGCAGCCGTTGTACTGGCGCTCATTCATATTGCATCAATATGGTTATACCGCGATATGAACGCGAAATGGGCAGGAGTTCACTGTTGGGCAGTATTTCTTGCCATTGTGAGCAGTTCCATGACGAGCGGTGCATTTTTGGTGGCTGTAGCAGTGATTTATGTGCTTTACCATGTGCTTCCGCTGTTCTGGAGAGAAGAGTTTGGTTTGCCGAATAAACTGGTTGCACTCTTTTCGGCATTCGTGTTCCTGGGAAATATGCAGAATGATTCCAATATGCAGTATGTGCTGCTCGGTGCGATTGTGATATCCATTCTCTGCGCAAGCTATGATATGGTATTCCATGAGATTCTGGTTATGTTCGTTCTCTGGGCGTTCGGCCTGTTCGGATTTGACCAGACTGCCATTGCCATTCCGCTTTCTCTTGTGCTTCTTCTTATGAGCGTGGTGCTGTTCACCAAGTTTGAGGCGTACAGAGACGATTATACAAAATACCTGGTCGGTTTTGCGTGGGCGTTTAACGGAATCAGTCTTTTTGCGAGTCTCTTTGAAATGTATGATCCGAACCGGATTTCCATGACGGTTGTGCTGCTTGCAGAATCGGCACTCCTGATGTTGCTGTTCTCGCAGGACGGTGGAACCAAAGAAGAAAATGTTGTTCCGTGCAGAGCGCACGCATTGAGTATTTTTTATACATACATGGTGTTTGCGTTTGGTATTGATATGCCGATTGCAGTGAGTATTCTTCTCATGATCATTGCGATTGCGTCAGTCGGAGCCGGATTTTTACTTAAGGTAAAAAGTGTGCGTATTTACGGACTTTGCATGTCGCTGTTTGTCTGCGCTAAGCTTCTGCTTGTGGATTTTGCGGATGCACAGTCGGCAGACAGAGTGATTTCCTTCCTGGTAGTGGGTGTCATTGCCCTGGCAATTTCGTATTTGTATATGCGAATTGAAAGAAGTCTGGCGGAAAAAGAAAATCTTTAATTTCTATATGAGTTGTGTTATGATTAAGGGTGGAAATTTAAAATAAAGAGGTTTGAAGTTATGGAAAACAAAGACGTGATGGAACATACAGAAGTAAAGGAAGTTGTTTCCAGAAATTTTATTGAACAGGAAATAGATAAAGATTTGGCGGAAGGTGTCTATGACACCGTGCATACCAGATTCCCGCCGGAACCGAACGGATATCTTCATATCGGACATGCCAAGAGCATACTGTTAAATTACGGTCTGGCTCAGCAGTACGGCGGAAAGTTCAACATGCGTTTTGATGATACAAACCCAACCAAAGAAAAAATTGAGTTTGTTGAGTCGATTAAAGCGGATATCCAGTGGCTCGGGGCAGACTGGGAAGACAGACTGTTTTTTGCATCCGACTATTTTGACGAGATGTATGAAGGGGCAGTAAAGCTGATTAAAAAAGGGAAGGCTTATGTTTCCGATCTTTCTCCGGAGCAGATCCGTGAGTACCGCGGTACTCTGAAGGAGCCGGGCAAAAAGGATCCGTACAGTGACAGAAGCATTGAAGAAAATTTAGAATTATTTGAAAATATGAAAAACGGAATGTACGAGGACGGAAGCAAGGTTCTCCGTGCAAAAATCGATATGACATCGCCGAATATCAACATGCGCGATCCGATTATTTATCGTGTGGCACACATGACCCACCACAATACGGGTGATAAATGGTGTATTTATCCGATGTACGATTTCGCGCACCCGATTGAGGATGCGATTGAAGGCATTACGCACTCTATCTGTACCTTGGAATTTGAGGATCACAGACCGCTCTATGACTGGGTAGTGAGAGAACTGGAATATCAGAATCCTCCGAGACAGATTGAATTTGCAAAGATGTATCTTACCAATGTGGTGACAGGTAAGCGTTACATTAAAAAGTTAGTGGAAGACAAGATTGTGGACGGCTGGGATGATCCGAGACTGGTATCTATCGCAGCACTTCGCAGACGCGGTTTCACACCGGAATCCATCAAACGTTTTGTGGAACTCTGCGGTGTTTCCAAAGCGAATTCCTCTGCGGAATATGCGATGCTTGAGTATTGTGTAAGAGAAGATCTTAAGCTGAAGAAAAGCCGTATGATGGCGGTTCTCGATCCTATTAAGTTAGTGATTGACAACTATCCGGAAGGCCAGACAGAGATGCTGGATGCGGCCAACAATATGGAGAATCCGGAACTTGGTTCCCATCAGGTACCGTTTGAAAGAGAATTATATATTGAGAGAGAAGATTTCATGGAGGAGCCTCCAAAGAAATATTTCCGCCTCTTCCCGGGCAACGAAGTGCGTCTTATGCATGCGTATTTTGTGAAGTGCACCGGATTTGAAAAAGACGAAAACGGAAATGTGACCGTCGTACATTGCACATATGATCCGGCAACCAAAGCGGGTTCGGGATTTAGTGAGCGCAAGGTCAAGGGAACAATTCACTGGGTTCCGGTGTCACAGGCTGTAAAGGCGACGGTTCGTCTGTATGAAAACCTGATTGATGAGGAAAAAGGTGTATACAATGAGGACGGAAGTCTGAACCTGAATCCGAATTCGCTGCAGGTGCTTGATAACTGTTACATTGAGCCGGCGATTGCAGGAGCGAAGGCTTACGACAGTTTCCAGTTTGTCCGTAATGGATTTTTTGCAGTTGACTATAAGGATTCTAAGGAAGATGCGCTGGTATTTAACCGTATTGTATCGCTGAAGAGTTCTTTCAAACTGCCGAAATAATGTAGTTTATAGGGGGAAGAAGATATGGGATTGTTATCCGGCTTAGGTGCATTGGGACTTGGTAATCTTGAAAATGCAACTCTATATGAAAAAAGTGAAAAAAAAGAAAAAGAGAAAGAAGTGCCGGTAGAGGTTAAGGAAGCAGATATGCTCTTTGACAAAACATATACCTGCCCGGTCTGCGACCAGGAGTTTAAAGCCAAAACAATCCGTGCCGGTAAAATCCGTATGCTCGGAACAGATATGGATCTCAGACCGAAGTATGAGAACATCGACATGATGAAGTATGAGACGATTGCCTGTCCGCATTGCGGCTATGCAGCGCTCAGCCGTTACTTTAAATACATGACATCCATGCAGTTAAATCAAATCCGCACCAATATTTGTGCCAATTATCAGCCGCATCCGATGAACGGCGATATATACACGCACGAAGAGGCACTGGAAAGATATAAACTCACACTGGCAAATGCAATCGTAAAACGTGCCAAAGCCAGCGAGAAGGCATATATCTGTCTCAAGACGGGTTGGCTGATCCGTGGAATGGGAGAAGCGTTGAATCCGAAAGCGCCGGAATATGCGGCTAAAAAAGAGGCCTATGACCGTATGGAAAAGGAGTATCTGAAAAATGCGCTGGAAGGATTTCTCGCTGCGCGCCAGACGGAAGGATTTCCGATGTGCGGAATGGATGAAGTCACGATGGATTATCTCATTGCCATTCTTGCTATGGAGTGCGAACAGTATGATTTGTCCCTTAAGGTGCTCAGTACGGTAATCACTACCAAAGGTACCAACAATCGCGTGAAGGAACGTGCGCTGGATGCAAGAGACATGCTTCGCGAAAAAATGAAAGCGCAGAGATTGGAAAAATAAAAAATATCAAACAAAAAGCGTCGAGAGGAAATCTTTCGACGCTTTCTTTTTATTCGGTTTTATTGTCTTCTGTTTTAATAAGTTCCAGGTAATAACAGGTTTTTGTTGCTGTGAAGTAAGGATAAATCCAAAGCATTCCCAGGCCGAATGTCATGAGCCCCAACATAAAGATGCCGAGAAAACTGACAAGGAGATAAAAGTAACTGCCACGATGCCCTTTCATTAAACGTTTGCTGTGCGCGAGAAGTTCCGCAGCGCTTTCGTCAGGATAATCCAGCACAAGATACAGCACCTGCGAGTAGTCCAGTTGAATTATCGTGACTGTAACCAACATGAAAACAGCACATACTGCAACGAGTAATGACAGATAATAATTCTTTGTGACAATCATGATTGCAGCAGCAACCGCGCAAGGAACCGCACATAATACGGATTTCAATAAAACGCGGAGATAAGCAAAAAGTGCACGGTCTGCACAGGTGCCGAAACCGATCCATATGTCACCGGTCCGGTATGCAAGTCCGCGGTTGATATTCAGGTATAAATAATTTTGCCCTACGACAAATATCGTAGATAACAGTGAAATAATAATGTATGCTGCGTAATAAATAATCATTCCGGAAACAGTCTGCAGATTGACAGTCAATTCGATGAGAGTCAGACATCCGGATACAATCAAATCCATAAGGACATAGGCCAAAACTGCAGTTTGATATTTACCGAGCAGATTTTCTTTGGCATCTGCCTTTAGGGCAGATGATGATTTTAAGTAATTCATGTAGATAACTCCGATTCGTATTTCGTTTTATACGGCGGCATCAAAATTCATACCTTTAAGGATATCGGCGTTTTGCCGTTTCAATGCTTTCTGGTATGGATTTTCTTCGTTTGAATACTGGATTTTGGTAGCTGTTTCTCCGCCGGCGATATAAGATCTTCCGCACTCCGGACAGATGGCCGATTTCAGACGGACACTGGCCTGAAGTACTTTGCCGTCCCCCTGTGCCGCTTTTTTAAAAGCGTTGGAAACGTGCTCCTGTTCATGCGCCCGCACACGCGAAGCTGCTGCGGACGGGGAAATATGGGCCGCTGATTTAAAGGACACCATTTCATCGGAGCCGTCCTGATATTTCCGTTCTTTGCATGTCTGGCATTCCGCCGGAGAGGATGAACGACCGACTTTCCGGACGTCGGATTCTCCCGGGTTTCTCACAACGGATCCGGAAGCACCGACGGATGAAGCCGGCTGGAAACTATAGTTGTATGCGCCTGCATATCCGTTAATTTGTGGTGTCAACTGTGCCACCTCCCTGTAATGACGGGTATATCTCTTCCAGTGCTTCGTCGAAAGACTCCCCGTACATGGATTCATATGTGGTGTTTAGCAGTTCTCTGTATTCACTGCTGTTAAATACAAGATAAAAAACAGCAGACGTAAGGATGACCGAAAGGATGATTCCGGCAACAGATGCTGTGATTCCTGCTCTGGCAGGATAGCTCATCTTCGGATGATTTCCTTTGGAAAGGATAGCAAAAAGGATACTGAGTCCGCCTGTGACCATGGCAAAGAAGATAAAAGCGCATGACATAAAAGTCAGTATGCCCATAATCAGTGACATGATCATGAAAATATTCGGTTGTTGCGGTCTTTGGGCATATTGCGCAGATGAAGAGGTGTCCAGATAAGTCTGAAAATCCTGCTGCTCCGTGTTTTGATCCATAATGCGTCTCCTTTGTCTGTATACATTCATAATAGCATGAATTTGGCATTGAATAAACCCCTTTTTTTGATTATACTAATAAGGTGAAATAAAGAAATTGCCGGACTTTTTTTGAGAAAAAGAAGGCAAAATTTAAAGAAAGTATGGAGAGGATTTATGAAGAGGAAATTGCTATCAATCATCATGTGTATGACACTCGCTTTTTCTGTTGTCGCCTGTGGCGGAAATGCGACCGAAGAGACAACGACCGAGGAGACGGTAGAAGTTGTGGAAGAAGCAGATGAAGCAGAAGAAAGTGAAGAAGAGACTGTAACGGAGGAGCAGGAAGAAGAGCCTGAAGAGCAGAAATCTCTTATGGGATTCAACATGATTGAAAACGGAGATTTTGCCGGCGGCATCGGAAACTGGATGACCTACTGCGAGGGTGGCTACGGAACGATTGAAGTCAATGCCGACGGACAGCTTGAAGCGAAGGTTTTGCAGATCGGTACCAAGGAGCACGGCGTACAGGCTTATTATGACGGCTTCGGTTTGGAACAGGGATGTGTGTATGAGATTTCCTTTGATGCAGCGTCCAGCGTAGAATGTGATGTTCAGTATCGTATCCAGATCAATGGCGGAGATTATCATGCGTATTCGATTGAAGAGATCGCTTTGACTCCGGAGATGCAGCATTTCAACATCCAGTTTACAATGGAGGAGGCGAGCGATCCGGCACCGCGTCTCTGCTTTAATATGGGACTTGTACGCAATACTCCGGCGGATATTGCAGAGCACAGCGTATATTTTGATAATTTCGAACTGTATTGTATTGATGAGAGTAATCGTGCAGGTGCAGCTGCAGGTGTTGAAACACCGGATGTGCGTGTAAACCAGATCGGTTATTTGCCGCAGGATACTAAGGTTGCTGTCTTTACAGGGGATGCAATCGGCGACAAGTTCACTGTAGTATCTGCGGACGGCAGTGCAGTGTTTGAAGGAACTATGACAGCTGCAAAAGATAACGCCAATACCGGTGAAAAGGAAGCAACCGGAGATTTCAGCGATGTCAAAGATGCAGGTAAATATACGGTCATCGGTGCCAATGACAAAGAATCTTATGAGTTTGTTATCGGCGATGATGTGTACGCGGAAGCCTTTAACGACACAGTTAAAATGTTATTTATGCAGCGTTGCGGCGTAGAACTTTCCTCCGATTTGGCAGGTGAATTTGCCCATGGCGTATGTCATGATACAAAAGCCAAAATTTACGGAACAAGTGACACGATTGATGTTTCCGGCGGATGGCATGATGCAGGTGATTACGGAAGATATGTGGTTTCCGGAGCAAAGGCTGTTGCGGACATTATGCTTGCATACGAAAGCTATCCGGGAGCATTCGGCGACGAAGTAGGCATTCCGGAAAGCGGAAACGGAATTCCGGATATCTTAGATGAAGCAAAATATGAATTAGACTGGCTGTTTAAAATGCAGGATGCGACAAGCGGCGGTGTATACCACAAGGTAACCTGTACAAACTTCCCGGGCATTGTGATGCCGGAGGAAGAGACGGAAGAACTTGTTGTTACTCCGATCTCTAATTGTGCAACCGGCGATTTTGCAGCAGTGATGGCGATGGCAGCAAGAGTTTACAAAGACATTGATGCAGCGTATGCAGATAAATGCCTGTTGGCGGCAAAAGATGCTGTTGCTTACTTGGAAAGCAACACAGACAACGGGGAAGGATTTAAGAATCCGACGGAAATCGTAACCGGAGAGTATCCGGATGCAAAGGACAGCGACGAGCGTCTGTGGGCTTATGCAGAGCTTTTTAAAACAACAGGCGACAATGCTTACGGTGAAAAAGCAACTGAGTTTGCAGATGCATCTGCAGGACTCGGCTGGGCCGATGTGGGATATTACGGTGCGTATGCATATGTGACGGCAGCAGGAGCGGATAAAGCGTTTGCCGGTGAAATGAAAACTTATATGGAAAACGGATGCAAGGCTGTTGCAGACATTGCAGGAGCGGACGCATATGGCTGCAGTATTACCGGCGTGTTCCCGTGGGGAAGTAATATGACTATTGCAAACAATGGTATGCTTCTTCTCATGATGGATGAAATTAACGGTAACGATACATATAAAGAAACGGCGAAGGCACAGATGCACTACCTGTTCGGAAATAATACGACAGCGTACTGTTTCCTTACGGGATACGGCAGTCTGTCACCGGTGGGTACACACCACAGACCGTCCCAGTTCTTAAAGAGCACGATGCCGGGTATGCTTGTGGGCGGTCCGAACAGCAATCTGGAGGATCCGTATGCGCAGAATGTACTTGCGGACGCACCTGCAGCAAAATGTTATGTAGATAATGAACAGAGCTTTTCATGTAACGAAGTTACCGTATATTGGAATTCTCCGCTCATCTATCTGATGGCCGGTGTGGCAGAGTAAATGTAAGGAGAGAGACATGGACATCAATGTAAAACTTGCACAGGAATTAGGAATTAAAGTGCAGCAGGTGGAAGCTACCGTAAAACTGATAGACGAAGGAAATACCATTCCGTTCATCGCCCGTTACCGTAAGGAGGTAACGGGTGCACTGAACGATGAAGTGCTTCGTAATCTTTATGATAGACTGAATTACCTGCGCAATTTGGAAGAAAAGAAACAGAGTGTGCTCTCAAATATTGAAGAGCAGGGAAAATTAACCGATGAACTGCGGGAAAAGATACTTGCAGCAGAAACGCTTGTGGTGGTGGAAGACCTTTACCGCCCTTATAAGCAGAAGAGAAAAACAAGAGCTTCCGTGGCGAAAGAGAAGGGGCTGGAACCGCTGGCGGCTTTGATTCTTGCCCAGGAAATCACCACTCCGCTGATGGATGAAGCGGAAAAATATGTGGACGAAGAAAAGGGTGTTACGTCTGCAGCCGAGGCTTTGGCCGGAGCGAAGGATATCATTGCAGAGATGATTTCCGATGAGGCGGACTATCGTATTTATATCCGTAAACTGACCTTTGAGGAAGGAAAAATCAGCAGTGCTGCAAAGGATGCAAAAGAGCAGAGTGTTTACGAAATGTACTATGAGTACGAAGAGCCGATCAAAAAGGTGGTCGGACACAGAACGCTTGCACTGAACCGCGGTGAGAAAGAAAAGATGCTTGTTGTCAAGGTGGAAGCACCGGTAGAACGTATTCTCGGTTATCTTGAAAAACAGACGATTACAAATGAGAACCCGGAGACTTCCCCGGTGTTAAAAGAAGCCATTGCTGACAGTTACAGCCGCCTGATTGCCCCTGCCATCGAGCGTGAAATCCGCAATGAATTGACAGAAAAAGCGGAAGACGGAGCGATCACGGTATTCGGTAAAAATCTGGAGCAGCTTTTGTTACAGCCGCCGATTGCCGGCCGTGTGGTACTTGGCTGGGACCCGGCGTTTAGAACCGGCTGTAAGCTTGCCGTGGTGGATCCGACAGGTAAAGTGCTTGCAACGACTGTCATCTACCCGACGGAGCCTCAAAATAAAGTCAAAGAGTCCAAAGAACTTTTGAAGAAAATTATTAAGAAATACAACGTATCCCTCATTTCGGTAGGTAACGGAACTGCTTCCCGTGAGTCGGAGCAGGTCATCGTGGAATTACTGAAAGAACTGGATACAAAAGTGGAATATGTGATTGTCAATGAGGCGGGCGCGTCTGTCTATTCAGCGTCTAAGCTTGCAACGGAAGAGTTCCCGAATTTTGATGTTGGACAGAGAAGTGCCACATCCATTGCGAGACGTCTTCAGGACCCTCTTGCGGAGCTTGTAAAAATCGATCCGCAGTCCATCGGCGTCGGACAGTACCAGCACGATATGAACCAGAAAAAGCTGGGCGAAGCACTGGAAGGTGTTGTGGAAGATTGCGTAAACAAAGTCGGTGTGGATCTGAATACTGCATCCGCATCCCTTTTGGAGCACATTTCAGGTATCACAAAAGTGATTGCTAAAAACATTGTGGAATACAGGGAGGCGAACGGCCGCTTTACCAACCGCAAACAGCTTTTGAAAGTGGCGAAGCTCGGACCGAAAGCCTACGAACAGTGTGCCGGTTTCATGCGAATCACGGACGGAGATAATCCGCTGGATGCGACAAGTGTACATCCGGAGTCCTATGAAGCGGTACAGAAACTTCTGGAGCTTACCGGACTTACGATGGATGATGTGAAGGAGGCGCAGAAAAAAGCAGCCGAAGATCGTCTGAAAGCAAAGAAAGCTCCGGCATCTGCCGAGAAGAAGAAACCGGTTAAGAAAGAAAAGCAGGTTGTTATCCGTAATACTAATACGGCGATGGGTAAGGCGCTTGCACAGGCAATGGGCGGTGTGAGCCTTGCTTCCGGATCCGATTCTGCAAACGGAAAGGCAGCTTCCGGTAATGTTCCTTCCGGCGATGCGGCAAAAGGCGGAACCGTATCCGAAGGAATCTCCAGCCTGGAAAGAAAGATCAAAGATAAGAAAAAAATGGCAGAGCAGCTCGGTATCGGCGAACTGACACTCACGGATATTTTGAAAGAGCTTGAAAAGCCGGCGCGCGATCCGCGTGACGATATGCCGACTCCGATTCTCCGCAGCGATGTCATGGATCTCAAAGACTTGAAGCCGGGCATGATCTTAAAAGGAACGGTCCGCAATGTCATTGACTTCGGTGCGTTTGTTGACATCGGTGTCCATCAGGACGGACTTGTTCACATTTCACAGATGACCGACCGCTTCATCAAGCATCCGCTGGAAGCAGTCAGCGTCGGCGACATTGTGGAAGTGCAGGTTATGACCGTAGATATTCAAAAGAAACGTATCCAATTGACGATGAAGATCGGGAAATAATTGAATTGATTTGAGAGGTCGTCCATTCATGGTGAAGTGAATGGACGGCTTTTTGATTTGTTTTAGGGATTTGCTTTCTCTGGGGCCGGGACTTCGTGGAGTTATGTTCGCCGGTTCCCAACTAATTTGCAGGGCAAATGATTTAGTAGGGGTAAAATTCAAGAGAATTTCCAACGAAACGGAAAAAAACCTCAATAGATAGGGTGTTGAATCAATTTTTTGCCCGACTAAAGCAAACAAGCAAGAATAAGGTGGGGCGCCTTGCTTGTTTTTTGACCGATTAAATAAAGAAAAATAGTAATTAGTGGGACAAAGCACCCTTAATATCCCCTATTAAAATGCAAAAGCAGAAAAATAGTAGGGTGTCGAATGAAAATGCTTGTACAAGCAAACAAAATCTTGCTTTAATAGTATCTTGGAAACAAAAAAGATAAAAAATTATCGAAAAACATTAAAAAAGTGTTGACAAGTGATAAAAATCGGATTATTATACGTTTAACGATAAACGATAAAAAATTAATTTTTGCGTTTATCTTCTTGCAAGAACAGTAACCCTTTAACAACAAGTTTGAACACTAATAGAAAAGAAACGGAGAATAATATGAAAGAACAGGCGATTCAAAAAATTAACAAAATAGGTAAGGTAAGCGGTAACATTACAGTAATCTGCAAAATATTAGTAGCATTGGGCATTGCGCTTTTGCTTTTGGGTTCGGTATTGTGCTTCTTTGTTCCGGAAAACGGTGTTACCTATGCGACAGAGAAAACGGAAAGTATGGAGATTGATGCACAGATACTCGGCACGAATGTAACGGATGAAGAACTGGATCAACTGCAGCAGGATTTGGAAAATGAGATGAAGGTTGAAATCGAGAGCGGAGCGGTTGATGTGACCATTGATGGGGAGGATTTTGTTCCGACGTCGGTTGAGAGAACAGAACGCGGATTCAAAATTGTAGGTACTGCCAACCGATACGATGTAGATTTCAGAGAACTGGCCTGGGGACTTTTGGCACTTGCATTTTTGCTTGGATTAACACAGGTGACACTTTACTTTGTCGGCTTCCTGTGCAAAGCATTTCGGGATTGTGAGTCTCCGTTTGAGGAAAATGTCATCAAAAAAATGCAGAACCTTGCATATGCACTCATTCCTTGGACTGTTGCCAATTCTTTGGGCAATATCATTGTGGACAATATTTTAAAGGGAAGCAAAAACATTGCGCTGTCCGTGGACCTTGGTGTGGTACTGATGGTGCTGGTGGTATTCCTTCTTGTGTACATTTTTAAATATGGTGCGATTCTTCAGCAGGAATCTGACGAGACATTATAGGAGGCGGCTATGGGAAAAATAATTTTACGACTGGACCGTGTGATGGCGGACCGAAAAATGAGCTTGAACGAACTTTCGGAAAAGGTAGGCGTATCCAATGTCAATCTGTCAAAAATGAAGACCGGTAAAATCAGTGCAATCCGTTTCTCAACGCTGGAAGCGATTTGTGAAGTGCTGCAATGTCAGCCGGGCGATATATTAGAATACGATCCGAATGTAACGAATGAATAGGTGTTGCATTATAAGCAGATGCGTAGTATAATCCAAAGCGTAAAAATAATGTTACGTTCTTCGGGGTTGGGTGAAATTCCCTACCGGCGGTGATGCGCGAAAGCGATGAGTCCGCGACCCGGTTGCTTTTGGGTAACTGGCTGATCCGGTGTGATTCCGGAACCGACAGTAAAGTCTGGATGAGAGAAGAAAGAAAAGACCGCTTGTGAATAAAGATATGTTGCGGCAAGTTATCTTTCACAAATGCGGAAACTATCTTGGTATGCACGCGCCCCGAATCTCAGGATTCGGGGCTTTTTGCATCTTTCCGCTAGAACAGAACAGTCATGAAAAGGAGAGAAACCATGAAAACAACAAGAAACAAAACTTACAAAATTGCAATGATCGGTATGCTGTCGGCGATAGCATTTGTTTTGGAAGCACTGAATTTTTCCATTCCGATTATGCCGTCCTTTATCAAACTTGATTTTTCGGAGCTTCCGGCGCTGATCGGATCTTTTGCCATGGGTCCGCTTTCGGGTATTTTGATTTGCCTGATTAAAAATCTGTTTAATCTTCTTCACACCACAACAGGCGGTGTCGGCGAGCTGAGTAACTTTCTGCTTGGAGCTGTGTTTGTAGGAACAGCCGGCATTTTTTATAAGGTGAAAAAGGGAAAGAAAGCTGCTTTGATCGGATCTGTGATAGGGGCAGTTGCAATGGCGCTGTTCGGTGTTATATCCAATTATTTTTTGGTTTATCCATTTTATATGAACGTGATGGGAATGCCGCAGGAAGTTATTCTCGGAATGTATCAGGCAATCAATCCGAGTGTGGATACACTGCTTGAGGCGCTGATAAAATTCAATGTTCCGTTCACATTCTGTAAAGCGATGATCAGTGTGGTTATCACATTTCTTGTGTATAAACGCATTTCGCCGATCATCAAAGGAACCTTTTTAAGTAAATCTTAATAAACTATTTTTACAAATAGCGTTGACAAAAAGCCCTTGTTGTATTACTGTATTACTTGAATAATACAACAAAGGCTTTTGTTGTCTGAAAAGAAAGGGGATAATATGAGTGCTTTAGTTGAAATCCGGGATATGAGTAAAATATACAATCCCGGTGAGAATGAAGTGAGAGCTTTGGATCATGTGAGTCTGACGATCAATAAAGGGGAATTTGTTGCGATCATCGGGCAATCCGGATCCGGAAAATCCACTCTCATGAACATGATCGGTTGTCTGGATGTTCCGACAGAAGGAACCTATATATTGAACGGACAGGATGTATCCAGTTTGAAGGATGATGAACTTTCGGATATCCGCAATCGTGAAATCGGATTTATTTTTCAAGGATTCAATCTGATTCCGAATCTGACAGCCAGGGAAAATGTGGAACTTCCACTAATCTACCGGGGTGTTTCCCAAAAAGAACGGCATGAATTGTCAGAAAAGGCATTGTCGGTGGTGGGGTTGTCCCATCGTATGAATCACAGACCGTCAGAAATGTCGGGCGGTCAGCAGCAGCGTGTGGCGATTGCGAGAGCCATTGCGCAGGCTCCGCCGGTGATTTTGGCGGATGAACCGACAGGAAATCTGGATTCTGCCTCCAGCAAGGAAATTATTCATGTATTGAAGGAATTGCATGAGAGCGGAAGAACGGTGATTTTGATTACCCATGATAACGATATTGCTATGCAGGCAAAGCGGATTGTGCGCATCATGGACGGAAAAGTGGAAAGGGATTATGAAAATGGAAGAGAATAGAACGACAGAAAATTCGGTAGAATTTCCGGAAATTGATTTGAAAATCGAAGATAAAACAAAAAAGAAAAAAGGAAAAATAAAGCCGTGGATTATAGTTACAATTGCAGCCTGTGTCTTGATTGTTGTGTTGTTTGGCGTGATGATTGCAAAAATGTCTTCGGCAATGGCGGGAATGGGTACTCCGGTGGAAGTAAAGGAGGCTTTCCGCGGAAATATTGCCCAGACTGTTGAGGCTTCCGGAGTGGTTGCATCGGAGGAAGTTAAAACATATTTTGCGGATGTGACCGCCAAAATTGATCAGTTATCGGTCGTGCAGGGACAGCCTGTGAAAAAGGGAGATCTTCTTGTGACTTACCATACAGAGGACTTGGAAGATGGATTGAGTCAGGCGGAACTTGAGACAAAGATCAGTACATATGGTGCGGATGCGGCGATTGTAGGCATTGACAGTGCAGAGAAGAAAGCGGCAAATGCAGCGGCGGAATACGAAAATGCCAAAAAGTTTGTGGCGCATTATTCCGATTGTGTGGCTCAGGCGAATGCACAGTTGAAGAAGGCGACCAAGCTGGCGACAGAGCAGGCGGAATTGGCGGCACAGATTCAGAAGCTGACAAAGGCATTAACAAGCAATCCGGAAGATAAAGCGTCTGCAAAGGCTTTAAAATCGGCAGAGAAAGATTATAAGAAAGTATCTAAAGAGTTGAAAAAATACGACATAGATGCGTTGAAAGAAACTCTGGAAAACTGCAGTGCGGATCTTGCAGAGTACAAAGCATTGATGAAGGAATATGAGCTGACAAAAGAAGGAGACCCGGCAGCGGCGTTAAACAGAGCGCAGCAGTCGATGATGAAGGAGTCTGCCCAGGTTGCAAAGAACCAGGCAGCGGATCAGCTTGCAACAGCAAGAGAGGGCGTAAAAGCGGATTTTGACGGTATAGTCAGTGATGTTGTTGCGGTGGAAGGCCAGATGGCAACGGAAGGCGTTCAGTTGTTTACCATCCACAATGCCAATGCGTTGAAGGTTACCCTTTCTGTGACCAAATATGATGTGCAGAAACTGGCAGTCGGTCAGGCGGCAGAAATTACAATCAATGAGAATGAGTATACGGGAAGCGTAAGCAGTATCAGCCGTATTGCATCTGTTAACGGATCGGGAGCAGCGGTGGTGGACGTGACCGTACATATTGATAATCCGGATGACAAGATAATTCTCGGTATGGAGGCGAAGGTTTCTGTACAGACGGCGGAGGAAGAAGATATTCTTCTTATTCCAAGTGCCGGTGTTAACTACTCCAGTGACGGAATCTTTTGCTACATTCTTTCGGACGGTGTAATTGAGAAACGTGAGATTGAGACAGGTATCAGTGATGATGAATATATTCAGGTTCTTTCCGGCTTGAAGGAAGGCGATAAAGTCGTCACCAATGTGACGGGAACTATTGAAGAAGGCATGCCTGCATCAGAAATGCCTGCTTCGGCTTTGACGGGAGAAGATGCTGAAGAAACAGAAGAATAGTTAGCAGGGGGAAATTATGACACAGTTTTTAGAGTATGTAAAAATGGCTCTTATGAATATTAAGAGCAATAAAGGGCGCTCTCTGCTGACTATGCTCGGTATCATCATCGGTATTTCCTCTGTAATCATGGTTATCTCCATCGGTAACGGAGTGTCTTTGCAGATTAACGAAGAACTCAATAAGATTGCCGGAGGACAATTGTACTTTTATTCCGGCAGTATGATGGGGGAAACGGTGGAGGAGACCGTTCGCTTTACGGTTGAAGACTTTGAGGAAATTGAAGAGAAGATTGAACATGTAAAAGGAGTCAGCCCGAGTTACCAGACCTATGGAAGTGCCCGCAGTCAAAAAGGTGAGTTCACGGCCTATGTGTACGGCGGAACGGTGGCGCAACAATATATATATACAGAGCCGATTGTCAAGGGCAGGTATTTTAACCGTTCGGATTATGAATCTGCAAACCGTGTGTGTATCATTCGTGAAAGCAGTGCGATTGCATTATTCGGAACAACCGATGTAATAGGGGAAAGTTTTGAGACGATTGTCGACGGACTGACTATGGAATGCACGATTATCGGTATCAGGGAAGACAATGCTGCCAGCGCCCTCAGTGGGTTACTTATGTATTACGATGAAGTGGAGATGGAGATTCCGCTTACAACGATGGGATCTGCATTCGGATATTATGTAGAAGATTTTTCGAGCTTTTATGTATTTACCGACGGACCGAAATATGCGACAGACACAGCATCGGCAATTATGAGAATGCTTCGCAGTAAATATCAGTTATCAGTGGATTCCAATGCAATCCAGATGCAGGATTTTAATGATTCCATGAAGAGCATCACCCAGGTGATTGATATGATTACGGTATTTGTTGTGTTTGTGGCGGCGATTTCGCTGTTGGTAGGCGGTATCGGTGTTATGAATATCATGCTTGTTTCCGTGACGGAGCGCACAAGGGAAATCGGTATCAGAAAGGCACTCGGAGCCCGAACCGCATCTATTATGTTGCAGTTTTTGGCGGAATCGGCGATTATTACACTGCTCGGGGGAGTGATAGGAATTATTCTCGGAGTAGCAGGGGCTAATTTAGTTTGCGGATTGATGGGATTTACGGCAAAGGTAACAGTAATTACGGTTTTGATCACAACACTGTTCTCTACCGGTGTCGGTCTGTTCTTCGGAATATATCCTGCAAGAAAAGCTGCAAAAATGAGTCCGATTGAGGCACTCAGACATGATTAATAAAATTTTCACAGAAAGTGCAAGTGTAATAGCTTGCACTTTTTCTTTGGGTATAATATGATAAATCAATATGAAGGAATAATTGCAAAATGAAACGGAGGAATCCATATGGAGCAGACAGCGCAACCACAAGAAGTTGTGTTAAATAAAGAAGATATACTATATGAGGTGGATGTAAACATGAGTGCATCTGTCCTCTATGATTACATGCTCAGACATACTTACATGAGTCTGACCGGGCCTTTGGCGACGGCGCTCGGGCTTATGTGCATCCTGTTTTGGACCAAAGGCGGAGGAGTTCTTTACCTTCTGGCAGGTATTGTTATCATTGTTTACCTTCCTTGGAATTTGTTCCTTAGCGCCAAACGGCAGGTGTTGACCAACGAAGCATTCAAAAAACCGCTCCACTACTCTTTTACAAAAGACGGAATCTATGTATCTCAGGGAGAAACAACCCAGATGCAGAAGTGGGAGAATATGCACAAAGCAGTTTCCACCGGGAAAAGCGTGATCGTTTATACGTCAAAAGTAAATGCATCCATCTTTCCGCGGGCAGATCTCGGAAATGAGACACCGATATTGTTAGAAATCCTTTGCCGGTACATGGATCCGGCCAAAGTTAAGTTTAAACAGTAGTGTACAGTTTTTTTGCTTTGTGTTAAAATAAAGGTGATGTGCATGGTATATGAAAGTAAAAATGAGCAGGATACATTTGCTCTTGGTGAAAAAATAGGAAAAGAGGCAAAAGCGGGCGACATTATCGCGTTGCTTGGAGATCTCGGAGTAGGTAAAACCGTGTTTACCAAAGGTTTTGCAAAAGGTCTTGGGATTGATGAGCATGTAAACAGTCCGACTTTTACCATTATGCAGATTTATGATGAGGGGAGGATTCCGCTCTATCATTTTGATGTATACCGTATCGGTGATCCGGAGGAGATGGAAGAGATCGGATACGAGGATTATTTCTTCGGGAACGGGGTATGTCTGGTAGAATGGGCAGGGCTGATTGAAGAGCTTATGCCGGCGCATACATGCAGGGTTACGATTGAAAAGAACCCGGAAGAGGGGTTTGAATACAGAAAAATTACTGTTGAAGAAGGCAGATAATATGAAAATTGCAGCGATAGACAGTTCCGGACTGGTGGCGAGTGTGGCCATTCTGGATGGTGATACAATTCTGGCACAGTACAGTGTCAATTATAAAAAAACGCATTCCCAGACATTGTTGCCGATGTTGGCGGAAATTACGCAGATGACAGAATTTCAAATGACTGACCTGGATGCCATTGCCATTGCCAAGGGACCGGGTTCGTTTACGGGACTTCGAATCGGATCTGCTACAGCCAAGGGGATGGGGCAGGCGCTTGATAAGCCGGTTGTCGAAATTCCGACACTGGATGCCATGGCGTTTCAGTTATACGGGGTAGAGAGAGTGATTTGCCCGATGATGGACGCACGGCGCGGGCAGGTTTATACCGGACTTTATTGTTTTAAACGTTCGGGTGAGAAGACAAACTTTTGCGTTCTTGAGCCGCAATGTGCGGTTTCGGTAGAAGAAATCATAACAAAAATCAATGAACTCGGAAGGCCGGTCATATACTTAGGTGACGGTGTGCCGGTGCATGAAGAGATATTGCGTGAGCGTACAACGGTGGATTATGAATTTGCACCTCCGTGCAGCAACAGACAGAATGCAGCAGCGCTTGCGACGTTAGCCAAGGATTACTATGTGGAAGGACGGTTTGTTTCGGCGGCGGAACATAGGCCTGATTATTTGAGGTTGTCCCAGGCTGAGAGAGAACGTCTTGAAAAAGAAGGAAAAAAAGATGTATAAAATTCGTCCCATGACGACAGAGGATGCATTGCAAGTGTCCGAGATGGAAAAAAAGTATTTTTCGGAACCGTGGAGTAAGCAGGCGTTTCTTGATGCACTCGGACAAAATTCATATACATACGTGGTGGCGGAAGATGGGGCGGAAGTCATCGGGTATGCAGGAATGTACCGGGTTCTCGAGGAAGGGAATATTACTCAGGTCGCTGTCCGTGAAGATAAAAGGAGAACCGGAGTGGCCGGGGATTTGATGCGTGGGCTGATGAGGTTCGGCGATGAACTTGGTGTAAGTGCATATACATTGGAAGTGAGAGTTTCCAACGCCGGGGCAATCTGCTTGTATGAATCCTGCGGATTTGAGAAAGAAAGTATAAGAAAGAATTTTTATGCCTCCCCTGCGGAGGATGCATATATTATGTGGAAACGTTAGCCTATGCTAACATTTATTACCACTAGTCATACAAAGGTCACTGATGTACTCTATATTTGAATTACTCCGTTTTGGGAGAATTGACAGTTTGGGTATAGGAGGAAAACAAATGAAAGTGTACAATGAAATTCGTGAGTTGACACAGGTAATATGCAACCGATGCGGGAAACAGTTGAAAGTGGAAAACGGCTTGCTGAAGGATGCTGTATTTGAGGCAGAGCAGAACTTCGGATATTTTTCAAAAAGAGACGGAGTAAAGCACAGCTTTGACTTGTGCGAAGATTGTTATGAAGAGTGGATTCGTATGTTTTGTGTTCCGGTAACGGAGACGGAAAATGTCGAGTTGCTTTAGGTGATAGAAACAGAGGAAAGAGAATGATAGATGTATGTTTGCTCGGGACCGGCGGTATGATGCCGCTTCCGTACCGTTATCTGACGTCTATGATGGCAAGGTATAACGGGAAAAGTATATTGATTGATTGCGGTGAAGGAACTCAGATTGCCATGAAAGAAAAGGGTTGGAGTCCGAAACCGATTGATGTCATTTGTTTTACGCATTATCATGCAGATCATATCAGCGGACTTCCGGGGATGCTTTTGACTATGGGAAATGCGGAGAGAACCGAACCGTTGCTTATGATCGGACCGAAAGGTCTCGAGAGAGTTGTCGGTGCATTGAGAGTCATTGCACCGGAACTTCCGTTTGAGATAAAGTTTCGTGAGTTGACCGAACCGTTTGAACAGATTGATATGGGAGATTATCGGCTGGAAGCTTTTCGGGTGAATCACAATGTGATTTGTTACGGTTACAATTTAGTTGTGGAGCGGGCAGGAAAGTTTCAGGTGGATAAGGCAAAGATGCTGGGGCTTCCGGTGCAGTGCTGGAATCCTTTGCAGAAAGGGAATGTGGTTGAGTTCGAGGGCAAAACATACACGCCGGATATGGTGATGGGGGCTCCGAGAAAAGGATTAAAAGTCACATATTGTACGGATACAAGACCGACTAAGTCGATAGAAGAGCATGCGGTCGGGGCTGATTTGTTTATCTGCGAAGGTATGTACGGAGAAGAGGATAAACAGCAGAAAGCAAAGGAACACAAGCACATGACTTTTTACGAGGCAGCGCATATTGCAAAAAGCGCAGGAGTCAGACAAATGTGGTTGACACATTACAGTCCGTCGCTACCGTGGCCGGATCAATATCTTCCGCAGGTGAGAAAAATTTTTGAACCTTCTCTCACGGCAAAAGACGGGCAGACTATCGAATTGGATTTTGAAGAAGAATAACACAAACAATATAAATTAAGATATTCAGGGATAGAAGAAACAACGGAAAGGAGGCGATACAGAGTATGAAAAGATTTTCGACAAATAAAGGTGTCATTATATTTGTTGTTTTGATTTTGCTTATAGTAGGATTTTACTACTATTTATCCAACAGATCTGTGTCGCAGCCGGAGGAAAGTGTTTCGGAAATTGAAGTTATGACGGCGACGCAGCAGATGCTTGCAAGGGATTTGGATATTAATTATCCGCCGACGCCGAGAGAGGTCGTAAAGTATTTCAGTGAAATTACGCAGTGCTTTTACAATGAAGAACTGACGGAGGAAGATATCTATAACCTCGGTATGAAAGCGCGTGAATTATATGATGCAGAATTAGTCGCGAACCAGACGGAAGCAGATTATATCGATTCCCTGAAATATGATATTGCAGAATTTAATAAGAATAACAGAACAGTTGTGAGTTATAATCCATCTTCCAGTGTGGATGTAGAAACCTTCTCGGAGGACGGATATGAATGGGCAAGATTGTATTGCAATTATACGATCAAGCAAAATGAAATTCTCTATAACTCTAATATGGTTTTCATTTTGCGTTTGGACGAAAATGAACACTATAAAATATATGGATGGAAATTGGTTGAAAAAAATCGGACTGCAGGAAGTGCAGAATAGAACCCAGAAGGAAGTAGGGATGAGATGGCGGATCAAAAAGATGTGTTGATATTAGGTATAGAGAGTTCTTGCGACGAGACGGCGGCTTCGGTTGTCAGAAACGGGCGGGAAGTATTGTCCAATGTGATATCTTCCCAGATTGATCTTCATACCTTGTACGGGGGAGTGGTTCCGGAAATCGCATCCAGAAAACATGTGGAACGAATCAATCAGGTGATTGAGCAGGCTTTGCAGGAAGCGGAGGTTACTTTTGATGATATTACGGCAATTGCAGTAACCTATGGACCGGGGCTTGTCGGAGCGCTTCTCGTTGGTGTTGCCCATGCAAAAGCGCTTGCATTTGCGCTTGGAAAACCATTGGTGGGGGTGCACCATATTGAGGGACATATCAGTGCAAACTATATTGAGCATAAAAATCTCGAACCGCCGTTTGCGTGTCTTGTTGTGTCCGGCGGACATACGCATCTTGTGGTCGTGAAAGATTACGGTCAGTATGAGATAGTCGGAAAGACCTGTGACGATGCAGCCGGAGAGGCGTTTGATAAAGTGGCAAGGGCTATTGGGCTCGGGTATCCGGGCGGTCCGAAAATCGACCGTGTTGCCAAGGAGGGAAATCCGGAGGCGATTGCTTTCCCGCGTGCAAAAGTAGGAGATAATGTATATGACTTCAGTTTCAGCGGATTGAAGTCTGCTGTGTTGAACTATCTTAACTCCTGTGAAATGAAAGGGGAAGAAATCAATCAGGCGGATGTTGCGGCTTCTTTCCAGAAGGCGGTTACGGATGTTCTGGTGGATCATGCAATGCGGGCGGTGGAAGAATATGGATTTACCAAATTGGCCATTGCAGGCGGAGTGGCTTCGAATTCGGCACTTCGCGCGGCACTTGAAGAAGCCTGTGCAGAAAAGAGTATTGAGTTTTATCGTCCGTCGCCGGTATATTGTACAGATAATGCTGCGATGATTGCTGTGGCAGGATATTATGAATACATGGCAGGAACAAGAAGTGATTATACATTGAATGCAGTTCCTAATTTAAAACTGGGAGAAAGATAATTGTATATGGAAAAGAAAAAGAAAACGGCGGCGATTGTTCTTGCTGCCGGACAGGGAAAGAGGATGGGTACCCGGACAGCAAAGCAATTTTTGCTTTTGGATGGGAAACCCGTCTTATATTATGCACTGAATGCTTTTGAGCAAAGTGATGTGGATGTCGTTGTCCTTGTGACGGGAAAAGATGAAATTGAATATTGCCGAAAAGAGATAGTGGAAGCGTATGGCTTTAAGAAGGTATATGATATTGTTCCGGGAGGAAAAGAAAGATACCATTCCGTAGCCTGTGGACTGAAGTCTTTGAAAGAGGTGCAGGAAGATATCGAGATTGTACTGATACATGATGGCGCGCGGCCGTTTGTGACAGAGGAAATGATACACAAGCTGATCCGTGAGACACGTATTTACGAAGCGTGTGTAATCGGAACACCGGTGAAGGATACTATCAAGATAGCTGACGAGGACGGGTTTTGCGCACAGACTCCTTCCAGAAATAGGGTGTGGGCAGTGCAGACGCCGCAATCTTTTTCTTTCGGGATGGTAAGTGACGCCTATGAAGCGCTTTTGCGTGAGGAGGAGAATATTTTGTCCCGCGGTGTTCAAATAACCGATGATGCAATGGTAGTGGAGTACATGACGGAAAGGAAGGTCAGACTGGTAGAGGGGGATTATACGAATATCAAGCTGACTACCCCGGAGGATTTGGTTATTTCGGAGGCTTTTTTGAAAAAAATCAAAAAATAAAAAAACTTTCAAAAAAGTTTAAAAAAAGCTGTTGACACAAGCAAAATCATTTGTTAGAATAATCCTTGCGCTGACCGAAAGGTGAGCGAATGGAGAGGTATCGAAGTGGTCATAACGAGGCGGTCTTGAAAACCGTTTGTCCGCAAGGGCGCGTGGGTTCGAATCCCACCCTCTCCGCTCGGAAACGCAGTTTCCGGCGATGGTAATAATAGTGTAAAGACATTCAGCACATTTGGAGAAGTACCCAAGAGGCTGAAGGGGCTCCCCTGGAAAGGGAGTAGGTCGTTAATAGCGGCGCGAGGGTTCAAATCCCTCCTTCTCCGTCGGTATTCTCTAAGAATTACCAAAGCAACAGAACCTTGACAAATAAACAGCAATGCAACCCTGAAAATTCTAAAAAGAATTGTTCAGAGAACAAAACCTAAAACAAAGTAAAAACGGTTAAATTAGCCAAGCTAAATTTTGACCAAGGAAAGAATTCAAC
>JAFTVQ010000125.1 GCA_017461865.1 Lachnospiraceae bacterium
ACCCGCAATATCACAAACTGTTTCTTTCACATGATATGAGCCGGTCGGAACATCTTTGATTGTCAGCGTATATTTGCCGTCACTTCCCTTTGTGAAATCGGATAACTTATATGTCTTATCCGCTCCGTCTCCCGTCGGCGATGGTGTCACCGTAAATGTGATAGTATCCTTAGCCGTCGCAAGATCTCTCTCAGCCACTCCGCTGATGGTCTTCTCAAGTACAATATCGCCCGTATTATGCGTGTAATTGTTATCAAACTGCACCGTTGCGCCTTGAGGAACCAAGAAATCAAAACTGACTTCATTCGCATTTTGCGCCGCTCCGTTATCCACCTTCACGGTCGTCACTCTTGTATAGTTTGCTGTATCTTCCAAGTCAAACGATTCCTTCACCGTAAAGAGACCCGGAACTATAATTTCCTCAATCGCATATTGGTATACATTTTCTCCGTCTTTTACCCAGCCGGTATCCCCGCCGTTAATCACCTGATCCGAACTGTTCGGACGCGTTACCGTAAAATTGATATGATCCTTGATCTCACTCCAGCTGCGATCACCGGACACCGACTTTCTAATAACCAAAGTCGCATATTTACTTGTGTATTTATTGTCATATGCCACAGTTGTCGTATCATCTTTCAAAACTTCCGCGTTGGCGATTTTGCCTTCCGCCGACGCCTGCTGCACTCCACCGGCCTCCGCCGTAACCTTGTACGTTGTCACAAGAACAACATCGGAAATATCTATCGCATTTTCCGTCACAATATAGGTTCCTACCGGAAGATCCTCCGGGATAAGATACTCATATGTACCATCACTGTCGCCGTCCGTCAGCAAATTTCCTGCTACCGTCGCCACAATCTCACCGCTGCCCGCATTCGTGACAGTAAAACTGAGGGAAGAAGCAACTTCATCCCATGTTTTCGGTGTTTCGCCCTGCTTGGTTTCATGGCTGAAAACTTTGGTCAGCTTTATTTTACCTTTGTGCACCTTATAGTCATTGATAAACGCAACCGTTTCGGTCTCTCCGGACGTCAGAGAAACCGCCCCCGTCGTCTCTCCGTTTGACGCAGCCGCGCCACCGATGGTATAGGTAGTAGTTCTTGTATGATCGGCAACATCCGCTCCCGACTCCACAACATAATATGTCTTGGATGGATCCAATCCTTCCAGTATTTTCACATAAGAAGTACCCTCTGCCGCCATATCGCTTCCGTTGACAACAGCTACCTCATCGGTCAACCCTGCGTCTGCATATACTATAAACACAATGTTGTCTTTTACGTCATCCCAGGACACATCTCCCGTCACCGTCTTTTTCAACCGCAAGGACGCTGTTTTTTCGTATTCGTTCGTGAATGCGACCGTCACATCTTCCGCACTTATCGTATGACTCACATCAGAACCGCTCGTATAATCCGTCTCGCCTTGCGCAACACCGTCCACGGTAATCTCATAGGCCGAAGTTTTATAAATATACCCTTCCGTATCTGTCACCGTTTCCGTCACCGTATACACACCGGCACTCAGATTACTAAACGTCTTTTTGTATATACCGCCGGAATACGCCATGTCGCTGCCGCTGAACGAACCGCCCGCAATGGTGGCGCCTCCCGACTTGATTTCAAATTGAATGTTGCCGAGCACAGCCTGCACATCCCCGGCATCCACACCGTCCAATCTCTTCGTCACCGTAAGAGATCCCATTGTGTTTTTATAATTTTCATACGGCAACCGGCTGCCGGACGCATATACATTGACCTTAATTCCCGAATCTTCCGGCGGAAGTGTCGCCGTTGTTCCTGTCAGGACAAAATAGTACGGCTCCGTTCTCTGTGCATATTCTTCCCCCGGGGCTTTCGTCTCGTAAAGGGCATAAATACGCGCATAAGATAATCCGCTTACCGTAACAACTCCGTTTTCTGATACGGTAATGTCTTTCTTGACAATATTGCTGCCGCCGTTGTAATCAACATCCCCCTCTTCTCCGCTGTCCGGTACCATCTGGTTGGTTTCTGCATCATATTTCACTCTTCTGAGTTCAAACTCAGCACCCTCCAGCGCTTTCATCTGACCGTCATCGGTCCAATATTTGTAAAGTTCGATTTTTCCCTGTCCGGACGCTGCCCAACCGGACGGTTTCAGCGCCATAACCGAAAAACTCGTTCCATCTTCCGTCGCTCCGCCTGACGCCCCCTCCAAAGCGAACGTATTGGTAGAATTTTCCGGTGTCATCCAATCACCATAAGCCAGGTTGACACGGGCTTTGTAGCTGATACGGATCCATGTCTGATCCGGAAGCTTCGTAAAAATCAGGGAATTGCCGTCACCGTCATAGGTAAATCTTGCTTCCGGAATATCCACCCAGGCACTGCCTTCACGTTTTTCTATTTTTATTTCATCCAATTTATACGACAATGCGCTTCCCAGCGTATCTTTTGCCGTAAGTGTCCCGTCTCCCGGCAATAAATCCAGCTTATCTTCGTTGATATAGACTTCATAAGTTGCATACGGAGCTGTGTCCAACGAATAATTTCCTGTCTTGTTCACAATCTGCTGCGGTTTCAATGTCACTTCGGAAGAACCAGAGCCGATCAGAGTCGTTGCATAGTATCCCTCTGCATTATTCGTATAAGTTCCCCCGCCGTTCATGGTGAAGGTACCTTCATTCTCAACATCCATCGTATAATAGAATGTCACATACGGATATTCTGCCGAAAGCTTATTAATCATATCCTGTGTCACTTGTACACTAAAGGTTTGCGTCCCCTCGTCATACGTTACCGCGCCGCAATCCAGCACCGAATTCCGCCACTCATTTTCCACCACTGCTTTGACGGAACCGTCGCGATAAACCAGCCCGCCCGGGAAACTTTCCTCGATGCGCAGAACTTTACCGTCTACCATGTCCATTCCGTACAGATACATCTGTACTCTGTACTGAACCGCATTTTGTCCGTTTACTGCCTCCCCGGATTTTTTCAAAAGATTGCTGTTATCTTTAAACTGTCCGTAAGCTGATGTTTCCTTTTGCCCAAACTCCGGATCCTTGTAGTTCACCAGAATCGTATTGTTATAGGCCTTGCCCTGCAGCGAATCATCGCTGACTTCCGTTTGGAAGGTCACTTTGATTTTTTGATGCATTGCCTGTTTTTGCGCAACATATGTATTATTGAGAACAATATCTCTTGCTTTGTTCCACGCATTGACACTCGAAACCCTCTCCTGCCCCGCAGGCGTAATGCCGCCGCACAACTGTCCATATTGGTTTGGCAGTTCGGTTACTGCAAGGACATTATCCACATACACATCCCACGTCGTAACCGAATGATTACCGTTGCCGTAATTGTTTTCATACGGAGACATCGGAACATCCGACAACGTGACATCCGTCACCCCGTCCGGAACGTCCAGATACACATCCCATGTAATAATTTTGTTTACATCATCATAGCTGACAAATTCCTTTTCCACCCAGTGCTTCGGATCAATCTTCACCGAACCGGTAGTCGAAACCGTCGTGCCGTCTTTCAGCTTCAGTTCCGCATCGTTTGTAATTGTTGCCCCGCTGGAAGTATTTAAATACGTATTCTCCACCTGCGTGGAATAAGTATAGGTATACACGCTTCCGGAAACAGAAGTCGGATTTGTAAAATCAATCTGAATTTCCTGTCCGTCAAGTAGCAGTCCCGCTCCCGGCGTGTCTTTAAGATAATCTACCACATCGGAAATATTCGAAATTCCGGACGCATAGTCTCTCAAATCCACCGTAATGGTCCAATCTATGGAATCTCCGTTCAAAACACCCGATTTCGCAATTGTCGGATCTTTTACCGCCGCCTTCGCGGTGCCGGACTTCGTCAACACGTTTCCTTTATTACTTGTAAACGTGACAGTAGCTGTATTATCAATATCACTGCTTGTATGGTCCACCTCCTGCGTATAGGAGAGCGTAATACCCTGCCACGCTTTTATCTCTTTGTCCGCGAGATAAGCATTTAACGCATCAAACGACGCAAAGTCCTGCGGCGACGGAATACCGGCGCAATTGCTTGCACTGATTTTGATTCCTACAGGTGCTTCCAAGCCGGTTCCGTAAGATTCTGCCACGGAAATTCCCGTCACATCCGTGGACGGGCTGATATAAACATTGAAATCCTGCTTAAACACTCCGTCCTCTTTATAGACATCTCCGGCCGCCGACTTATTGACAGACATTGTCGTCTCATCCACACCGGTGTTATAAACGAGATTATAGCTTTTATTATAAAACTTGATTTCAATCGGGTCATCGTCTTTTTTGCCTGCATCATCCGGGCGCACGACACCCTCAATCTCAACACCGCCGTGGCGGTCATCTCTGTCGAGATATTCATCACTCTCAATTACAATCTCCAATTTGTTGCCGCTTACCACCTGATAATATCCGATAACTACGCCATCGTCTACGAGAGGCATTTTATCCGTCGGCGCAATCACAATATTTTGCAACGGACTGAGGTCCACCGAAAAACTCTTGGTCGATTTATCCAAATCATCAATCGCCCAATTAAAATTGATTTTCAAAACAGAACCGTTATACACGGTCATTCCGTCTTCCAGTTTTTTGCCGTCCAGCGTGACTGTCGTCACCGTCGGTGCCGATGTTTCAGCCTTAACCGAATAAACCAGTCCCGGCATCTGTATCACACTGAAAATCATGCACAGCACCATAAACAGCGCAATCTGTCTTTTCACTTTCTTGTTTTTAAAAAGAATTTGGCGAATTCCTTTTTTCAAGTTTTTCATACTGCTTCCCTCGTTTTCTTTTTGTGCAAATAGGATTTTATGTAAATTATAGTTGAATACGCATACCATATTTGGTATGGGCACAGATGTCCATATTGCTTATATTGTAGCATATTCCCCTAAAAAGACAATAGTTAACATAAATTTTTTATTATGTTTTTTTAAACAGGTTACATATAATAAGAAGAGACTCCTTTTTTCACTTGATTTTGACATTTACATATGCTATATTTAGCTTATAAAAATAGCTTTATTATGCCCACGCCGAGGCGATGACACGGATTGTCAACTCTTTCGCCTCACAAGCAGTGCGATTTCAAGGAAGAAAGGAGGGCTCTTATGGCAGTGAATGTCAGCGCATTAAATCAGGTCTACAATCATTACCTGACCGAATATGCACCTAAGACGAACACGCCGCTCGACACTCATAAGAAGAGTGATCTGCGCAGCATTTATAATTCCATAATAAAAATGAATAAAGAGTCACCTCTCTATCTTTTGGATAAAAGCCCTGCTTCCAAAGCTTATGCCGTGGGCCTAAAAGAAAGTGCAAGAACATTCCGCAATTCGGTCATGGCGACAAGAAGTTCCCTTGACGAAAAAAATGTGCTGGATCAGAAAAAGGCATATTCTTCCCATCCGGAAATTGCCTCCGCCAAATATATCGGCATGCAGGAGGACGGGGCGGATACATCAGCACCTACTTTCCGTTTGGATGTTGCCAAGCTTGCCCAAAACCAGGTAAATACCGGAAACGCCCTTGTATCCGACGAACAGATTGACCTCGCGGAAGGCAGCTACTCTTTTGACGTATCCATCAAGGACATGAGCTACGAATTTCAGTTCGAGCTGCATGAAAATGATTCCAATATCGAAGTCCAGAACCGGCTTCAGCGCCTGATTCAAAGCGCAAATATCGGTCTGGAGGCTTCCGTCGTGGAAGACGGAGAGGGAAACAGCTTACTTAAGTTAGAATCTGTTTCTACCGGTCTTGCTCCGGATAAAGAAACCTTATTTGAAATCAGCGATGAAAACACAAGCAAAACAAAAGGCATCGTAGATTATTTGGGACTGGCTCAAATTTCACAGCAGCCTTCCAATGCCCTGTTCGAGGTGAACGGTATTGAACGCACCGCCTCCTCCAACACATTTACGGTCGAGAAAGTATACGAAATCACGCTGAACGGTCCGAGCAGCGAACCGGGAATGACAACCGAAATCGGTCTCAAAAACGATATCGAGAGTTTGTCCGAGAACATACATTCCCTGGCAGACAGTTACAACCGGTTTATCGACGACGTGTCCGCCAATCCGGGCAGCCACTCCAAGAGCACCCAGCTCATGAGTGAAATTAGCCGGATTACGAGACATTATTCCGCAGGATTGCACATAATCGGACTCAACTTTGCAGCTGACGGACATCTTTCCATTGACGACGAACAGATGCAGACAGTAGCTGCCGATTCCGACAGCAACGAAGCATTCTCCTCCGTCAAAGACTTTGCCAACTCCATGCTTCGCAAGAGCAATCAGATTTCGCTCAATCCGATGCAGTATGTCAACAAGACAGTGGTGGCATATAAAAATCCGGGCAAGAACTATCCTTCCCCGTACAT
>JAFTVQ010000016.1 GCA_017461865.1 Lachnospiraceae bacterium
AGAGGAGTAATACATATGACAACAGCAGCAATGGTAATTCTGGTTACGATCATGGTATATTTGTTTTGCATGCTCATAATCGGATTTGTATGTTCAAAGAAAAATGAAACAACGGCTGACTTTTATTTGGGAGGAAGAAAGCTCGGGCCGTTTGTGACAGCAATGAGTGCAGAAGCTTCCGACATGAGTAGCTGGCTTTTGATGGGGCTTCCGGGCGTTGCTTACCTGACAGGCCTTGCAGATGCGTTCTGGACGGCAGCAGGTCTGGCTATCGGTACCTACGTAAACTGGCTGATTGTGGCAAAGAGACTTCGTACCTATACGGTAAAATGTAACAATTCAACGACGATTCCGGTATTCTTTTCCAATCGTTACAGAGATGATAAGAAAATTATTTCCGTACTTGCAGCACTTGTGATTATTATCTTCTTTGTACCGTATACGGCCAGTGGTTTTGCAGCCTGCGGCAAATTATTTGCAACCTTATTTGGTATGGACTATTTTTTGGCTATGGTAATCAGCGCGATTATTATCGTAGGATATACTGCGCTTGGCGGTTTTCTTGCAGCCAGCACGACTGACTTTATGCAGAGTATTGTTATGACCATCGCGATTTTTGTGGTGCTTGGATTTGGTGTGGTCACAGCAGGAGGAATGGACGCGGTTATGGATAATGCAAACAGTCTTGCAGGCTACTTCAGTTTGACAGCCATTCACGATCCTGCGACAAAGACAGCAGGCGCATACGGAATCATGAGTATTTTCTCTATGCTTGCATGGGGACTCGGATATTTCGGTATGCCGCATGTGCTTCTGCGTTTCATGGCAATCGAAGACCCGAACAAATTAAAATTGTCCAGAAGAATTGCAAGTGTATGGGTTGTGATTTCTCTTGGTGTGGCAATTATGATCGGTATTGTGGGAAGTGCCATGACAAAGGCCGGCGTGATTCCGGTTCTTGAAGATGCGGAGACAATCATTGTTGTGATTTCCGATGTGATCAGTAAACATGGTATACTTCCGTCAATTATTGCAGGTTTGATTCTTTCCGGTATTTTGGCAGCGACCATGTCTACAGCAGACTCACAGCTTTTGGCAGCATCGTCCAGTGTGTCTGAAAATATTATCAAGGAAGTATTCTTTAAAAACTTATCTGAAAAAGCAGGAATGATTATTGCCAGAGTGTCGGTTGTTATCATTTCTGTGATTGCGGTGTTTATTGCAAAAGACCCGAACAGTTCTGTGTTTGATATTGTATCCTTTGCATGGGCAGGATTCGGAGCTGCGTTTGGACCGGTTATGCTTCTGGCGCTGTTTTGGAAACGTTCCAACAAATGGGGAGCACTTGCGGGTATGTTTACCGGAGGTGCTATGGTATTTATTTGGAAGTTCCTCATCAAACCGATCGGCGGTGTCTGGGGTATTTACGAACTTCTTCCGGCGTTTGTAGTAGCAATTATAGTAAACGTGGTAGTCAGCCTTCTTACAAAAGCTCCTTCCCAGGAAATGGTGGATGAGTTTGAAGCTGTAAATGCTGAGTGTAAATAATACTATTATAAAGGAAATAAAAGATGAAAAAAGCAGCACCGTTATTTGTGATAATAGCCGGTTGTCTGTGGGGGAGCATGGGCATTTTCGTCAGAGGACTGAGTGCTTATGGATTTACATCATTAGAGATTGGAGCGCTTCGAGTTTTCGGAGCGCTACTCTTTTTGGGAGTAGGCATTCTTATTTATAAGAAAGAACTGCTTCGTATCCGCCCCAAGGATATCTGGTGTTTTATTGGGACAGGAATTGTCAGTATTGTGTTTTTTAATTATTGCTATTTTACGACGATACAAATGACATCGCTCTCGGTGGCAGCAGTACTTTTGTATACTGCTCCTGCCATTGTGACGACATTGAGCATAGTTCTGTTCAAAGAAAAATTTCATCCGCTGAAATTGACAGCCCTTGTGATGGCTTTTGCCGGTTGTGTTCTCGTGACAGGCATCTTATCTCAAAAGCTGACCTTGACCGTTCCGGGAATTCTGCTTGGATTGGGTTCGGGATTTGGCTATGCCATGTACAGTATTTTCGGGAGATATGCATTGCAAAAGGGGTATGAAAGTCTGACCATATCTTTCTATACGTTCCTGTTTGCCTGCATCGGATTCTTTCCGCTTGTTGATGTACAGCATCTGGTGTCTTGTATGGAAGGGAGCGTTAAGTGTATTTGCCTTGTAACAGGACTTGTGCTCCTCACTACGGTTATTGCTTATCTGACTTATACAATCGGTCTTTCTTATATGGAAGCCGGGCGTGCATCAATTCTTGCGTCCATAGAACCGGTGGTCGCAACGCTGATCGGTTTCGTTTTGTATGGAGAGAGATTATCGCTGCTGACATTGCTTGGGGTTATTTTGGTATTGACATCGGCGGTGGTTGTAAATGTGAAAGGCGAGGATTCATAACAGATCGAGTTTCCGGTGCGGAAGACGGCGGGGATTTCTTGACTGTGGTTAGGATAGCGGATATACTGATAGAAAAATGTAAAAGGTGGACATGTGAAGCATGAAAACTGGAAAAATTGATTTAAAGAAAATATATTGGCTTGTATACGCTCTTGGTTTCGGGGCAATAGCGGCCATCGTTTTTTATGATTTTTATTCGTCCGGAAGAGGATTTGTCTGGTACGGAGACGGACAGAAGCAGCATATTGTCGCTCTTGTTTACTACTCAGAATGGCTGAAACAGATTGTAAAGAATTTGGTAGAACACCGCGAGTGGGCGATTCCTATGTGGGACATGACCATCGGACAGGGAAGTGATATTCTGACGACGTTGCATTATTATGCAATCGGAGATCCGTTGAATTTGCTTTCGGTCTTTGTGAAGGCGGAAAATATGGAATCATTTTATTCGGGGCTTGTACTGCTTCGTATGTTTTTGACAGGAATTTCGTTTTCGGTATATTGTTTCGGGCACGGCAAGGGAAGAAGGGCAACGTTAATCGGTTCTTATCTGTACTGTTTTTCCGGCTTTGTTCTTTACAACGCAATCAGGCATCCGTATTTTATCAACCCGATGATTTATATGCCGTTGATGTTTTTAGGAATTGATAAAATATATCGCAAAGAGAAGCCGTATTTATTCGTTTTCTCCACTTATATTGCTGCGATAAGCAATTTCTATTTCTTCTATATGATAGTGATTGCCTGCGTATGCTATGCTCTCATAGTCTACAAAAAGGAAGTGGGAAAATATCAATGGAAAGAAATGGCATTCTATATCGGGAAATTGGCGATGTATGGTGTGTTGTCTGTTTTGCTCGCAGCAGTTGTTTTTGTACCTAATGTTATGGCGGTTGTCTTTGCCGGAAGATTGGGGGCGGATAACTACATTCCGACCCTATTTGAATTAGGGTACTATGAAAAGCTGTTTGCATCGCTTGTGACACAACAGGGGGGAGGATATTCGAATCGCCCGGGAGTTGCAATACCGGCAGCGGTCGCACTTTTTGTTCTTTTTTCAAAGAAAGGAAAGAGAGAATTAAAAATCGGCTTTCTTGTTTTGATGACTGTTTTCTGCGTTCCGTATTTTGGAAGTATGATGAACGGATTATCTTATGTGAGCTATCGATGCAGCTTTATTGCGTCGTTTCTTCTTGCTTACATTTTTGTTTCTGTGTGTAGGGAAATGGTATCTTTGACAAAAAAGGAAAAAATCTGTTTCCTTATTTTGATACTTATATATATAGGGATTGTTTTGTGCCTTGAATCGGTGGGAAGCAAGCGTCTGTATTTATCGTTGATCATTTTTGCAGTAGGGGCCGCTGTTGTATTTGGGGCTCGCAATAGTGTAACCGGATATAGAATATTTACGATGCTGTGCCTGTTGGTGGCAGTAGTGGGAATCTGTATGCCTGCGTATTGGATGTATTCCCCGAATAAGCAAGCGTATTCTCTTGAATTTTTGGAAAAAGATACAGCCGTAGAAAGTGCGTCCAATCGATATAACTCTTCGGAACAGCATTTTGTGAACCCGAGTGATGTGATAAGAGATTATGCACAGAAAGATGCACTGGCCAGATTTGAGATGGGCGGCTGTGAAGATTTGTCGAACAACAGTGCTATGTTGCAGGGGGTCAACGGAATAAGTTATTATTTCAGTGTAACCAATCCTAATATCAGTCAATTCCATAAAGAGATGGGGCTTTTGCTCAAGATGGAATTCAGTTACAGAAATCTCGGCTGCAGAAGTTATTTGCAGGCATTGAATAATGTAAAATATTTTGTGACAAATCAGCCAAAATATAATTCTGTACTGTTCCGTCAAGATCCGATTGCGCTGCAAGATGGGTATTCGCTGTATGAGACATCCGATAATCCGGGATTCGCATATGCATACAATCAGTGTTTGCCGAAAACAAAATATGAAATGATGGATTGTGTGCAAAAGCAGGAGGCTGTTCTGGCAACGGCGGTTTTGGATGATAATAATGTTTCTTCGGATATGACGGCGGACAGTGTGATGTTTTCGGCTGTGCAGAAGCCATATGTGCTGGAGACTTCGGAAAATGTCGAGATTGAAGACGGAAAAATCCGTGCCTTAAAGAAAAATGCATCATTGACGTTGCGTTTTGAAGGTGATGAAAGATGCGAAACCTATTTACAAATTCGGGGGCTGAAATTCGATGCCGAACAGCAGTGGCATGAAATTATAAATAGGAAGAAGAAAGATGCCTCGACCAAACAATGGCTTGAATTGCATGAGAGGGTATTGCGCCGCGTGCCGAAACAGGAAACGGAAATTTCGGTTGCAACGGATGCTTCCAAGGAAAAAGTGACGTTGATTTACTATAATGAAAAGAGAAATCTTTATTGCGGATGGGAAGATTTTGTGTGGAATCTTGGCTACGGGGAAAAAGCGGCCGGATATGTAACGATTACATTTAAGGAAAAAGGCGATTATTATTTTGATACGCTGGATATCTACTGTCAGCCGGTAAGCGATCTTCCTGAGAAGACGGCGAAGCTGAAAGTAGAGGGAGGGGATTCGTTTAAGGCCGGCACGAATTCGTTTTCCGGACATGTTAAGCTGGATGAGAAAAAATATCTTTGTTTCTCGGTTCCGTACAGCAAGGGCTGGAGTGTGTATGTGAACGGGGAAGAGAAGGAACTTGTCCCGACCAATACAATGTTTATGTCAGTACTGCTGGATGAAGGAGAATATGATATCGAGCTGAAGTATGTGACCCCTTATTTAATAGAAGGAACATGTGCGACATGTCTGGGACTGATTATTCTGTTGCTTATGGTCTTCGTAGATATTAAAAATAAGAAAAAACAACAAAAACAATAAAAAATTACAATAATTAAGAAAAAATGGGATTGTATGCAAAAAAAAACAAAAAAAGTGCTTGCAATCCCATAATTCGTAAGTTATACTAAATTTTGCTGTGGCATGATAGCTATGAAGCGTGAGGTTGCTGCGAGAAATCGCAGGTTTTCCGTGGAGCGAATGTCAAGTTAGGAAACTGACGACAAGTCACTGTACCAAGTAAACAGTCTGCTTAAGGAAGCAGAAACGACGTGTGAAAGTCCAGGACACACACGGGAGAGTGTACAGTCACTACTTGTCGTACTAAGAAACAAAAGTACGAAAAGGAGGGACTTTTTTTATGGCAAATCAGCAGGTGATGAGAATCACATTGAAAGC
>JAFTVQ010000126.1 GCA_017461865.1 Lachnospiraceae bacterium
ATCAGATTCTGAAAAAGGCAAGAGAGAGAAAAGGATTATCGCACAGAGAGGCGGCGGTGCTTCTGGATTGTGATATTCCGGAAAAAAACGAAGAAATTTATGCGTTGGCAAAACAAATTAAGCAGGATTTTTACGGAAACCGCATCGTTATGTTTGCACCGCTTTATTTGTCCAATTACTGTGTCAACGGATGTCTGTATTGTCCGTATCACTTAAAGAACAAAGGGATTGCGCGCAAGAAACTGACACAGGAGGAGATTGCTGCAGAAGTTACGGCGCTTCAGGATATGGGACATAAACGTCTGGCTATCGAAGCCGGAGAAGATCCGGTAAATAATCCGATTGAATACATTTTGGAAAGTATAAACACGATTTACAGCATTCATCATAAGAATGGTGACATCCGCCGTGTCAATGTGAATATTGCAGCGACAACGGTAGAAAATTATCGTAAGTTAAAGGATGCAGGAATCGGAACATATATTTTGTTTCAAGAGACTTACCATAAAGAAAGTTATGAAAAATTGCATCCGACCGGACCGAAGCATGATTATGCATATCATACGGAAGCGATGGACCGCGCAATGGAAGGCGGTATTGATGACGTGGGCCTCGGTGTACTGTTCGGACTGGAACTCTACCGCTATGAATTTGCAGGTCTTCTCATGCATGCAGAGCACCTGGAGGCAGTGCACGGTGTCGGTCCGCACACCATCAGTGTTCCGAGACTGCGCAGGGCAGATGACATTGATCCGGATGATTTTGATAACGGAATCGATGATGAAATTTTTGCAAAGATTGTTGCCTGTATCCGCATCAGTGTTCCGTATACGGGAATGATTGTATCTACCAGGGAGAGTAAGCAGTGCAGGGAGAAAGTGCTTCAGCTCGGTGTGTCGCAGATCAGCGGAGGTTCCAGAACAAGCGTGGGCGGTTACGCGGAGCCGGAACCGGAGGAAGAAAACAGCGAGCAGTTTGATGTCAGCGACAAACGTACCTTGGACGAGATTGTACACTGGCTCATGGAGATGGATTATATTCCGAGCTTCTGTACCGCTTGTTACCGCGAAGGAAGAACGGGTGACCGTTTCATGGATCTTTGCAAAAGCAGACAGATCCAGAACTGTTGTCATCCGAATGCACTTATGACATTACAGGAATATCTTTCGGATTATGCCTCTTCACAAACCCGGAAACTGGGGGAAGAGATGATTCTGAAAGAATTGGAGAATATTCCGAAAGAACAGGTCCGTAAAACGGTACTTGAAAAATTGGAAAAGATAAAAGAGGGAGAGAGAGACTTCTATTTTTGATGCGGGAGATTGTTATGGGTTTAAATGAAACGCCTTCAGCCAACAGAATTCATATTGGCTTTTTCGGAAAAACAAACAGCGGAAAATCCAGCTTAATCAATGCAATCTGCGGACAACAACTGTCGGTGGTTTCCGATGTGCCTGGAACAACGACGGATCCGGTCACGAAAGCCATGGAACTCTTACCTGTCGGTCCTGTAGTGCTCATTGACACGGCCGGAACCGATGACGGGGGAGAACTGGGAAAACTTCGGACTGATAAGACATGGCGTATGTTGGACCGCACAGATATTGCTGTGTTGGTAGTGGATGGAAACCGTGAAGTTTCAAAGGAAGAGGAAACGTTG
>JAFTVQ010000127.1 GCA_017461865.1 Lachnospiraceae bacterium
CTTCATTTTTACATGTGCATGGACAAATATTCCGACACAAACAAACATTCCGATAACGCAGGAAATGATGACATCGACATAAAGAGAATTGTATTCTTTATACACTTCATATCCAAAAAATCCTGCCATCACCGCAAAGACCAAACATGCTATCACACTGTAAATCTTTCTGTTTTCCAGTTGATCCATTCGCTCGGCTTTTGAAATGTATTTTCGCTTTCCGTTTTTTCTCTTCCAAAGTATGATTCCGAGAATTCCGGCTATCACACCGACGGCAATCGTCAGCGGTACTTCCTTATATATCTCTTCACTTGAGCTGAAACGCAGCTGCTGTCCATCCGGACTGACCCAAATATCTACCGGTCCCTCCGGCCGATAATCAACCTGATCATCAAAATTCTTTTCATATGTCTGACCGTCCGTCTCCCACGAAACAACAAAATCATAGCAAATTCTTTTTGTTCCGCGCACAAGCTTTGCATCTTCTTCCACATTTGTAATTTCACCGGTCAACGGTATGTATTCTGCAGAAAGATCTGCGCTGTGAAGATTAAGTAATGATGCAAGTAAAAAGACAACAGAAACAATAAAGCAGATTATATGCGGATTTTCTTTCACATAAACCCCTTTTGTACTCATACTATCTCCTCCCAAAATTACTGCATGCGCATCTTCGTTTTAATCTCATCGATAATCGTACTGATATCATCCAGCATATTCACAATCTCATCCACGCGTCTGCGCTCAAAATCATCCACAACTCCGTCCTGCATAATATCAACCAGTTCTTTTGAAATTTCTTCCATATCCTGTGCCGATCCGAGAAATTTAAGAACCAAACGGTCCAGACTCTCATCTTTGTTCACTTTGATTTCATCTTTCAACAGATAATCAATCGTCACATCAAACACCTTACTTAGCGCAACAATCTTATCTGTATCCGGAAGCGTCAGTCCAAGTTCCCATTTTGAAATTGCCTGACGGCTGACATTTACTTTCTCTGCCAAAGCCTCCTGTGAATAACCCCCCTGCGTCCGAAGACTGTATAACTTATCCGCAAAATTTTTCATGATGATACCTCCCATAGCTTCGATTATATGTACAACAAACGACAAAATCAACCCTTTCACATAGTCAAATATAAACGCCGTCGCAACCACAAGTTGCACATAAATTTTTTGTTTATATTTGAAACTTTTTTGCGTTATGATAGGTCTAATATATAAAAGCAACAGATAAGGAGGTGACCTTGCAGCTTATGTCATCAATGAAACTAATTGAACAGACACTGCTAACCAACTACGACAAATATTACCGGTTAGCCAAAAGTTACACACATAACAGCGACGATGCACTGGATATTGTGCAGAACGGGGCATACAAAGCCATTACGGCCGCCAAAAAATTAAAAAACGAAGCTTTCGTTGAAACCTGGCTTTACCGTATTATGCTCAATGAAATTTTCCGTTTCTGTAAAACAAACAAAAACATACTGATTGTTCCGCAGGATATGGTGCCGGAAACGGGACACGAAGACACCTACGAAAATTTTGATCTTCAGGTAGCTTTGGACCATCTGGAACCAAAAGACAAATCCGTTATTATCCTCAAATATTTTGAGAACATGAAGCTGAGTGAAATTGCTGAAATTCTGAAAGAAAACGAAAACACAGTCAAAAGCAGGCTTTATCGCAGTTTGGAAAAATTGCGTATCCGTCTGGAACCATAGAAAGGGTGAAATTATGAATAATATTGATATGAATCAATTGAAAACTAATTATATGAATGAAAAAATGACCGGAGAACAGGTTGCAAAATTGCAGACATCCATTGAAAAAGCAAAGAAAAAAAACCATTCTTCTTCAAATGTTGTTAAATTTGCAGTTCCGTTTGCTGCTGCCATTGCGCTTTTTATTGCCGTACCGAATGTTTCCATGCAGGCAGCGGAAACTTTGAGCAGCGTTCCTATTCTCGGAAAACTCGTAGAAGCTGTTACGTTCCGTGATTATAAAGTAGAAACGGAAACAAAACTTGCGGATATTGAAGTTCCGGAAGTCGTTGTAACGGATACCACAGAGACAGAAGTAATTACGGAAGATACACCTACTCCGGAAGCCGAAAAACTAGAAGAAACTGTAGTAGAAATCAACTCGGAAATCGATACTCTGACCCAGAAATACATTTCCGAGTTTGAGGCAAACATGGAAGCCGAAGGTTATCAGGAATTGATAATCAATCATGAAACGATTCAGACAAATGAACGCTATTTTACCTTAAAGCTGACCTGCTATGAAGCTGCTGCCAGCGGCGTGGAATGGAATTACTACTTCACCATCGATCTTGCGACCGGAGAACGACTGGCTCTGAAAGAATTGTTTATTGGCAACGCTGACTACATTACTCCGATCAGCGAAAATATCAAATCTCAGATGGCAGAACAGATGGCAGCAGACGAGAACATCATCTACTGGCTGGACGATCCGGAAATGCCGGAATGGAATTTTAATACTATCACAGAAGATACAGAATTTTTCTTAAATGACACCGGTAATATTGTTATCAGCTTCAACGAAGGCGATGTGGCACCGATGTATATGGGCGTTTGTACCTTCGAAATTCCGGATGAAATTGTAAAAGATATCAGAAAATAAATATTTCTTGAACACCTCGCAGTTTAAAATTATAATGTAACTGCGAGGTGTTTTATTATGAAAATGTTTCAAGTATATAAATGGGATTGTATTGTAAGATGGATATTATTCGGACTGGCAGCCTTTGTCGGGATTTTATACGGAACGGAATTCATTCCTTCCTATCCGATTCCATTGTCAGGACTTACCTTATTACTGTACCTTATTCCGGTACATCCGATTTTATGGCTGATTTCAATTATCATTACGATTAAGAACAAAAAAATTCCGGCAATCGTCTTTTCATGCATTGCACCGGTTGTTTCCATTGCTTTTTTGTTCTTCCTTATCATTATCCATGTAGGCATTACCGGCGGAGTGTGAGGCGTGTGAAAGAAAACTTTTAAAGGCCAAAACACAGTCTTTGGACAAATACAAAATTTATTACCAATATGCTCCGGTTTTATAACCGAACAAAAAAAGAGCTGACGCTTCATAGATGATAACATCTATGTTGCAACAGCTCTTTTTAAATGTTTCTTATTTTTTCAGTGTATCAAAATACGACTTCGCCTCTTTTGCGCATACTCCGCTCAGCACGATAAGTACAATTAAGTTCGGAAGTGCCATAAGTCCGTTAAAGATATCTGCGATGGTCCAAACTGCACTTACTGTCATGTAAGGTCCGATAAATACTGCCAAAATATATAACCAACGATATCCTTTAACTGCTTTCTGATTACCGCCTGTCAAATACTCCAGACATTTTTCACTGTAGTAATCCCATCCGAGAATTGTAGTGAATGCAAAGAATACAAGGCAAAGCATAAGAAGGAAGGTGGATACCTTCGCCGGGAACGGAAGTCCGAGCTCGAAAGCTTTTGCCGTAACAGCTACACCTTCCAGACCCATATCCCACGCACCTGTAATAATGATAGAAAGACCCGTCATTGTACAGATAATTAAAGTATCAATAACCGTTCCGAGCATGGATACAAGCCCCTGCTTTGTCGGAGAGTTTGTCTGAACCGCTGCAGCAGCAATCGGTGCACTACCGAGACCTGCCTCATTCGAAAAGATACCGCGGGCAATACCTTTTTGCATTGCTATCATTACAGTACCAAGAGCACCGCCGGCTGCTGCCCTGAGGCCAAATGCACATTCTATAATCTCAACAAACGCACCCGGAATTGCTTTGAAGTTTAATACAAGAATAATCAGGGCAACCACCACATATAAGATTGCCATAAACGGAACAACAACTTCCGCAACTTTGGAAATTCGCTTTAATCCGCCGATAACAACAAGTGCAACCAAAACGGTCAGGATAAGGCCGGAAACTACAACTGCCCAGGAATAATCCATTCCGAAAAGCTGCACAGTATGTACTTTATTTACATCAAAGAAGTTTTCCACCGCACTTGTGATACCGTTAATCTGTGTAAAAGTACCGATACCGAGAAGACCTGCTGCCACTCCGAAAAATGCAAACAATTTTGCAAGCCATTTCCATTTCGGTCCCATACCGTTTTCAATGCTGTAGAAAGGTCCGCCGACAATGTGTCCGTCCTCTGCCACCACACGGTATTTAATCGCAAGCATACATTCTGCAAACTTTGTCGCGGTTCCGAGAAGCGCTGCAATCCACATCCAGAAAAGAGCTCCCGGACCTCCGGCTACAATCGCAGTCGCAACGCCGACGATATTGCCGGTTCCGATTGTTGCGGAAAGTGCAGTACAAAGAGCGGCGAAACTGGATACTTCCCCTTCGTTTCCCTCTTTGTCATTTGCAAACATATATTTGACGGCAAGTGGTAATTTGGTGATTTGGATACCTCTTAATCTGACCGTTAAGATGATACCGGTTACAAGAATCAGTACGATAAGCGGAATACCCCAAACGAAGTCATCAATCGCTACCAGTACTTTGTTGATGGAATCTAACATGTTCCTATCTCCTTTCGCTGGTATCTCTAAAGAATATAGAACATGCTGATAGGCTCTGTCCTTTTGCCTGAGAGATCAACGGAGTTTCCGTCTTACACCTTCGGCGCTCTGCCATGCGCAGAGACTCTCCAGAGAATGAATTTGTATGTGTTACTACACTATGTTATACATTAGCATAATTTAAATTGTTTCGCAATTATTTCTTGCTATCTCAAATTCGAATTGATACAATAGACGGGGTTACTAAATTATAAGTCAGAAAAGGAGCACAGATACATGAGTGGTTTTTTTGGTGTCGCAGCAAAAGAAGACTGCGTATTTGATTTATTTTTTGGAATTGATTATCATTCCCATCTGGGAACGAGACGCGCGGGAATGGTTGTTTACGGAGAGGATGGTTTTGACCGTGCCATTCACAATATCGAAAACGCTCCGTTTCGTACAAAATTTGATAAAGACTTTCGCAATATGAAAGGCGACTTTGGTATCGGTTGTATTTCTGATTATGAACCGCAGCCATTGCTTGTCCGCTCTCATCATGGTACTTTTGCGCTTACTACAGTCGGACGTATCAACAACGTAGAAGAAATCGTGGACAACCTTTTTAAAGAGGGAACCGTACATTTTCAGGAAATGAGTACGGGCGAAGTAAATCCAACAGAGCTCATTGCAGCTGTTATCAGCCAGAAAGAAAATCTGATTGACGGAATTGAGCACGCACTTACAATTGTAGACGGATCCCTTTCTATTCTTATTTTGACACCGAAAGGCATTTACGCAGCCCGCGACAAGCACGGACGCACCCCTGTTGTTCTCGGCAAAAAAGACAATGCCATGTGTGTTTCTTTTGAAGATTTTGCGTATCATAATCTCGAATACCAAAATTACAAAGAACTGGCTCCGGGTGAAATTGTTGTTATCACTCCGGACGGTGCCAAAACACTTGCCTGCTGTGGCAAAGATATGAAAATTTGTACTTTTCTCTGGGTTTATTATGGCTACCCGGCTTCTTCCTATGAAGGAGTCAGCGTAGAACAGATGCGCTATAATTGCGGCCGGAAACTGGCTCAGCGTGATAATGTGAAACCGGACACAGTTGCAGGTGTTCCTGATTCCGGTCTCGCTCATGCCATTGGCTATTCCAACGAGTCAAAAATCCCATTCTCAAGACCTTTTATTAAATATACTCCGACCTGGGCACGTTCTTTCATGCCTACCGTCCAGAGCAAACGCAATCTCATTGCCAAGATGAAACTTTTGTCTGTCAATGAACTGATTAAAGATAAGAGTCTTCTTCTGATAGATGACTCCATCGTACGCGGAACACAACTTCGTGAAACAACCGATTTCTTATATGAAAACGGTGCCAAAGAAGTTCATATCCGCCCGGCCTGTCCGCCGCTTGTATACGGATGTAAATACCTGAACTTCTCACGCTCCAACTCCGAGATGGATTTGATAACCCGGAAAAAGATTGCTATGCTTGAAGGAGTAGAGGATACCGAAGTACTTTCCGACGAAATACTCAGTCAGTACTGTGATCCGGAAAATCCAAAGTACGAAGCAATGGTCGAAGAAATTCGCAAAGAGCTCAACTTTACATCTCTCCAGTTCAGTCGTCTTGATGATATGCTCGAATCAGTCGGAATTGATCCGTGCAAACTTTGTACGTATTGCTGGAACGGAAAAGAGTAAATTAAGTGGGGTTTGAGGAGAAATTTTATATGAAAAAAAATTTAGAGCTGAGATGTATAATCTCAGCTCTTTATATTGATATCTGCAGTCTTATCTCTTCTCTCCGAGGAATATAAGTCCGATAGCTCCCGGACCTGTATGTGCACCGATGCTCGGCCCGATCGGTTCAATTACGAACTTGTCAAAACCGAATTTTTCCTCGATCATTTTCTTGAGAACAAGGGCATCTTCCTCTGCGTCTCCATGAGCAATTCCGATGAATTCCTGTTTGTCTTCGTAGGAACCCATATTTGCTTCCATCATCTCTAATAACATGTTGAACGCCTTCTTACGTCCTCTTGCTTTTCCGATTGCTGCAAGCTTACCTTCTGCATTAATTATAATAAGCGGTTTAATTCCGATAACACCTCCCACAACTGCAGAAGTTTTGGAAAGACGACCACCTCTGTAAAGGGTATCCAGATCATCTACCGTGAGAATAGTATTTACATGAGGAATTACTTCACGAAGCGACTGCACCACTTCTGCCATCGTTTTTCCTTCTTTTTTCAGCTCAACCGCCATATGAAGAATCAGTCCCTCACCGAGCGTTCCGGACAACGTGTCCACAACTTCAATACTAAAATCCGGATAATCCTCTTTAATGGCATTTCCGCCGTTGATAATATTCTGACATCCGCAGGAAAGCTGGGATGAAAAGCTGATATGGAGAATATCTTTTCCCTGCTTTGCTACCTCAGTGAATTTCTCCTCAATTACTGCCGGATTGCTTGCTGCAGTTCCTGCTTTTTTGCCCGCACGCATCTCATTGTAAAAATCCTTAATCGGGAGTTCATTGTCATCTCCGTACATATCCTCTTCTACATTGTAATAATGCGGAATTACAAGAATATCATTGCTCTGCAAAAATTCCTGTGACATGTCTGAATTGGTTTCTGTTGAAATTACGAAATCTCTCATTAATAATACCTCTCATAAAAATTCATTTGTTTCTTTGTGAACCTATTCCCTATTGTATATGCAAAACATAATTTCGTCTAGTTTGAAATTCAAAATATTTCTGCCAAATATTGTTTTCTGTCTATAAAAGTCTTGCTCGCATTTCCATAACCGTCTGCTCTGCTGCCGACAGCATCTGCTCCTCATCCCGCTGCACAACACCGGTGGCTTTCAAACGATAGTAAAATGTCGGAATTCCTTTTACACTGAATTTCAGCTTTCCTTCCATGTTGGCCAGCACAATTTCAATGTTTTCCACCCGGATCTGCGCCTTCGGGTCCATGACAAAGGTGATACCGTCCTTTTTCCCTTTTACCTCCGTGACATACAAATCATGTGCATACATGCGAATCAATGAAATACGGAGCAGATTTTCCACACTTCGCGGAATCTCACCGAACCGATCCATTAATTCTCCCCGCATCTCTTCGCTCTCCTCACGGCTTTCAATCGCTGCAATTCTCTTATAGATATCCAATTTTTGATATTCATTGACAATATAGCTCTCCGGAATATATGCGTCCACATCCATATCGATAGTCGTTGTAAAATCAATGGATTGCTTATGACCTTTCATGGTCTTCACCGCTTCATTAAGCATTTTGCAGTATAAATCATAACCGACTGCTTCCATATGTCCGTGCTGGGTCTTACCGAGAAGATTTCCGGCACCGCGGATTTCCAAATCCTTCATTGCAATCTTAAATCCGCTTCCCAGTTCGGTAAATTCTTTAATCGCCTGCAGTCTTTTTTCTGCCACTTCTTTAAGCATCTTGTCGCGCTTGTACATGAGAAAAGCATAGGCGGTTCGGTTGGATCTTCCCACACGGCCCCTGAGCTGATAAAGCTGGGACAATCCCATGTTGTCCGAATCATGAATGATCATCGTGTTGACATTCGGTATATCAAGACCGGTCTCAATAATCGTCGTGGAGACAAGCACATCAATTTGACCTTCCACGAAATCATACATAATCCGCTCCAATTCACTCTCTTTCATCTGCCCGTGGGCAAATGCCACATTGGCATCAGGAACCAGAGCCCGGATTTTCGCAGTCATTTCCGCGATGGAATTGACACGGTTATAAACATAATACACCTGTCCGTCACGGGCCAGCTCTCTTGTAATGGCCTCGCGGACCATCTCCTCATTATATTCCATAACAAAGGTCTGAATCGGCATACGGTCATTCGGTGCCTCCTCCAAAACGCTCATATCGCGGATTCCCACCAGACTCATGTGAAGTGTTCTCGGAATCGGTGTTGCAGTCAGAGTCAACACGTCGACGTTTTCCCTCATCTGCTTAATCTTTTCTTTGTGCGCGACACCGAAACGCTGCTCCTCATCCACAATGAGAAGTCCCAAATCTTTAAACTGTACATCTTTGGACAACACTCTGTGGGTACCGATCACAATATCCACCAATCCCTTTTTCAGCCCTTCTGTCGTCTTTTTCAACTGACCCGGTGTCCGGAAACGGGACATCATTTCCACCGTCACAGGGAAATCTTTCATCCTCTGGACAAAATTATCATAGTGCTGCTTTGCCAAAATAGTTGTCGGAACCAGAAATACTACCTGCTTTCCTTCCTGTACTGCTTTAAAGGCTGCACGGATTGCAATTTCTGTCTTTCCGAATCCCACATCACCGCAAATCAACCGGTCCATGATACGACGGCTTTCCATATCCCGCTTCGTCGCTTCAATGGCAAGAAGCTGATCCTGCGTTTCCTCATACGGAAACAGTTCCTCAAACTCCCTCTGCCAAACAGTATCCGGCCCGTAAACAAAACCTTCTTTCTGCTGCCTTACCGCATAGAGCTGCACAAGGTCTTTGGCTATCTCCGATACCGCTCCCTTTACCTTTGTTTTTGTCTTCGCCCATTCCTGGGTTCCGAGCTTGTTCAGCTTCGGCGTTCTGCTTTCCGCAGAAGCATATTTCATGACCGCATCAAATCCGGTAGCAAGCACATAGAGATTTCCCCCATCCCGGTATTCGATTTTCATATAATCCTTTACCACTTTGTCCACGCAAACTTTTTCAATTCCGCGGTAAATACCGAGTCCATGGCTTTCATGCACAACATAATCGCCGACCTTCAGCTCTGTAAAGTCATGTATTTTCTGCCCTTCATAGCGTTTTCGTTTCGCTTTTCGGGCTGCCCGTTTTCCGAAAATATCACTCTCCGCAATTACGACCATGCGCAGGGACAGATACTCAAATCCTTTGGAAAGCTGTCCGTGCATAACCATAATCTCTCCGCCGGCAAGTTCTCTGTCTTTGTCCTCACTGTAAAAACAGTTAAGATCACTGTTATAAATATCTTCTGCCAGTCTCTTTGCCCTAGTTCTGGACGGCGACAACAAAATAACACGGTAACCGTTTTTATGGTACCGTTTTAAATCCTTCAAAAGCAGTTCAAAACTACTCTGGAAGGAATTAATATTTCTGGCATCTACATGATAACTTTCATCCACATTCAGCATCTTCAGCTTGGTATCCAGCACTGACAAGACCAGAAGCCGTCTGCTGTTTATCGCTGCGATTACCTGTTCCGGTGTATATAAAAGCGATGCCTGCCCGCTAAGTGCATACCCCTTTTCCATACGCTGCATCATGCTTTCCTTATACTCCAGCCCTACCGCTTCCAGATGTTCATAAACACGTAACGGCTCATCCATGACAAGAAGCAATTCATCCCTGTCAAATAAATCAAAGAATCCCGTCATTTCCTCACAAAAATAGCTCATATAGCTGTCGAGGTTCGCCATCACACCGAATTCTTCCATCTGCTCTGCAAGCTGGGCTGCCATGGTTTTTATCCGGTGCGCCTCCTCAATCTTTTTCTGCTCCCGAAGGGTCTGTGCCATGAATTCCGCTTCTTTCCGGATTGCTGCAAGTCCGTTTTTCCTCTGACTGCTTGTGAGAATCATATCCGTCGCCGGATAGATGGTAAGCTCTCGAAGTCCCTCAATGGATCTTTGGCTTAAAACGTCAAAACGACGAAGGGACTCTACCTCATCCCCCCAAAGTTCAATTCGGTAAGGATTTTCCTCCGTCAAATCAAATACATCGATAATTCCGCCCCGTACGGAAAACTGTCCCGGCGTCTCCACCTGATAGGTTTTCTCGTATCCCATACGCACCAGTTTCTGCGCCACAGCACTCTCTTCTACAACACTGCCTGTACTGATAGAGATACAATTTTCCCGCAATGTCTCAACCGGAAGAACCGGAGCCATAAAAGTATCCGGTGTCGTGACAATCGTCAGCGGCTGACCGGATAATATATTTCGAAAACAAATCATTCGCTCTCTCGTCATTTCCCTTCCGCGGATGTCCGCCTGAAAGAAAATGTAGTCTTTGGCCGGAAACAATACGACATTTTTATCAAAAAACAGATAATCTTCGTAAATTTCCTTCGCCTTCACATCGTCTGCAGCCATGATAATCTTATACGGATAATCCTTTCCCTGTCCGTAAATCATCTGACATTTCTGTGCAGATGCACAGCCCGATATCGCGATCGTTTTCCCTTTTTTCAATTGTTTTTCTGCATCTTCATAAAAAGAAAATTCTTTTAAATGCTCAGTAAATGCCTTCACTTACGCCTCTCATTTCTTACCGTTGAAACGATTCATGGCCTCATCCGGTCCGTCTGTCATAATAACTTCCACTGCCTCGCCGGCCCTTGCAAATGCTTCATTCATCGCTTCCTGCTCCGCTTTGGGGAAATGGGATAAAACATAATCCGCCAAATCATATCCTTTTGGCTTTTCCCCAACACCTACCTTGATACGTATAAATGTATCATGCCCGAGATGTGCAATAATATTTTTAATTCCGTTGTGCCCTCCGGCACTTCCTTTTTTGCGGATGCGAAGCTGTCCCGGCTCCAAACTGATGTCATCATAGATTACGATGAGCTCTGTTTCCTCATCTGCTTTGTAATAATCTATGAGTGAACGGACAGATTCACCACTGAGATTCATAAATGTCTGCGGTTTCGCCAAAATGACCTTCTGTCCCTGAATATAACCGCGTCCGTAAACGGCTTTATGCTTTTTTTCCGTCACGGCAATATTGTGCTTGTCTGCAATTTGGTCAATGGTGTCAAATCCTACGTTATGACGGGTATGTGCATACTCTTTCGTAGGATTCCCCAGTCCGACTATAATGTACATATCATTTCCTCTATTTCCACTGCAATCTGTGCAACTCACCGGTCATCTGCATCGATGAAAAATTTTGTTGGCGCAGTGCTTCATAGAGCACTATTGCCACAGAATTGGAAAGATTTAAAGAGCGGATATCCGAAAGCATCGGAATACGGATACAGGTTTCTTCATAATCCACCAGTATCTCTTCCGGTATTCCCGCGCTCTCTTTTCCGAACATAATAAAATCATCCGGTCCGAAAGCAACGTCTGTATAGACGTGTTTGGCCTTCGTGGTTGCCATCCATATTTTTGCCCCCGGATGTTTCTCCTTAAACTCCTCAAAATTGATATATCTGGTAACATCCAGTTTGTCCCAGTAATCCATTCCGGCTCTTTTGATTTCTTTTTCATTTAACCGGAATCCCAAAGGCTCAATCAGGTGCAGACTTGTACCCGTCGCCACGCAGGTTCTTCCGATATTTCCGGTATTTGCCGGAATTTCCGGCTGGTGAAGAATAATGTTCATAAAAACTCCCTGCTTCCTATTGTTTTTCTGCCCGGAGCTTCTCCACAAAACGCTGCAGTCTTCCGATGGCAACTTTCAGATTTTCCAATGAATACGCATAAGAAATACGCAAAAATCCCTCACCGCAGTCACCGAATGCAGTACCCGGAACAACCGCTACTTTCTCTTCATTAAGGAAACGTGTCGCAAATTCCTCACTGGTCATCCCGAACTCTTTGATACAAGGGAACACATAAAATGCGCCGAATGGTTCAAAGCAATCCAGACCCATTTCCTTGAATGAGTGCATAAGGAATCGACGGCGCTGATTATACGCCTCTCTCATCTCCCTTACATCCTCATCACCGTTTCTGAGTGCTTCCACCGCCGCATACTGACTGGTAGTCGGCGCACACATGATTGCAAACTGGTGAATCTTAACCATCTGTGTAATGATATTTTCCGGACCGCAGGCATAACCGAGTCTCCATCCTGTCATGGCATAGGCCTTGGAAAAACCGTTAATCAAAATGGTTCTTTCTTTCATTCCCGGAATACATGCGATAGAAACATGCTCCTCATTGTAGGAAAGTTCTGAATAAATTTCATCGGAAATTACGAATAAATCATGTTTCTCAATAACCTCTGCAATCGCCTCCAAATCCTTCCTCTCCATAATTGCTCCGGTCGGATTGTTCGGGAACGGAAGAATGAGTATCTTTGTCTTATCCGTAATCGCATCCTCCAGCTCCTTGGCTGTCAGACGGAATTCATTTTCATTTTTGAGCTCAATAATTACCGGCTTTGCCCCTGCCAAAATCGCACACGGCTCATAGGAAACATAGCTCGGCTGCGGAATGAGAACCTCCTCACCCTCGCCCGGATTGATCATGGCACGGAGTGCAATATCAATAGCCTCCGATCCTCCTACCGTAACAATAACATCACTGTTGTAATTGTAGGTAATATCGAGTTTTCGTTTTATGTAATTACATATTTCCTGTTTTAACTCTTTTAATCCGGCGTTGGAAGTATAAAAAGTTCTTCCCTTTTCCAGGGAATAAATGCCTTCATCGCGGATATGCCACGGTGTATCAAAGTCCGGCTCGCCCACACCGAGAGAAATCGCCTCCGGCATCTCTGCCACAAGATCGAAAAACTTACGGATTCCGGATGGTTTTAATTCTACTACCTGTTTTGCTAATGGATCTCTCATGGGGTAATTTTCATCCTTTCATCTTCGTTTTTCTTATCAAGAATCGTTCCGTGGTCTTTGTATTTTTTCAAGATAAAATGAGTTGCTGTACTGAGAACAGATTCCAGCGTAGAAAGTTTATCGGAAACAAACTGCGAAATCTCTTTCAGGGAACGTCCTTCCAATGTAATCAAAAGATCGTATCCGCCGGAAATCAGATATACGGAATTTACCTCCGGATATTTGTAAATACGTTCTGCAATATTGTCAAATCCCTGACCTCTCTGCGGTGTCACGCGCACTTCGATGAGGGCAGATACCTTTTCAATATTCGTCTTTTCCCAGTCGATTAATGTGTGATATCCGCAAATGATGCCCTCTTCTTCCAATTTTTTTAACTCATTGGCCACATCAATTTCCGGCTCACCCATAATCACTGCCAGTTCCCGCATATCAATTCGGCTGTTTTTTTCGATGATTGCTAATATTCTTTCTCTCATTGTTTCACCATTCCTTTTCTATAATTTAAATTACAATAATTTTCTGATTTGATCGGGCTTTGGAAGATCCATATATCTGATTTCTTCGCCGTTTTCTATGATACGGTCGTTGCTTCCGGTCACCGTTCCGATCACCGCCGCTTCCACTCCGTTCTCACAAAGCGCATCCGCCAATGTTTCCCCGTCCTTCGCTACCATGAGAAGGCATCCCTCGGACAAAAGCTCGTACGGATTAAGGTCATAATAATTGCAAATCTCAACGACAGACTGTTTCATCGGAATCTGCTTCAATTGGACGGTAAGCCCCACACTTTCTCTCTGTGCCATCTCCCACAATGCACCGAAAATACCGCCTTCCCTGATATCATGCATCACCTGCACACCTTGGGACATCGCTATTTTTGCCGCAGGTACTACAGATAATTCCTTGCGGAAGTTCTTTGCCTCATTCACCAACCATAACGGAAATCTTTCCGCCAGTTCTTCCTCTTTTTGTACCGCTAACAGGCTTGCACCATCCGCCCCGATATATCCGGAAACTACCACATCGCAACCTATAAGGTCTCCGGACCCCGGTACCCTTTCCGGCGCATTCTCACACTTATCTTCCTGCACCTTTCCAAGCGCGGTAACACTGATAACCGCATGTTCCACATGGGAAGATATTTCTGTATGTCCTCCTATAATCTGTATCTGCTCTTCCTCGCAGATTCGGGCGGCTTCTTCCATAATTTCCTGAAGCCGGATTTCTCTGGCCTTCTCGGGAAGCGTAATGTTAAAGATGAGGTACGAAGCCTTTTTACCTCCGGCGGCTAAATTGTTGACCGCCCCGAAAACCGCATGTTTGAGCGCTTCTTTCTCCTTTACTGAAAGAGAACAAACCGCTGTGGACGCACAGTCGCAAAGAGAAAAAAGGGCGCAGTCATTTCCCATAGCTGCGCCTCTAGCAATTTCCTTTTTGTCCTGATTAATATATTTTAATACGGAACGTTTTAGAACATTCTCTGAAATCTTTCCTGGTTTCAATTTGTTCTCCTACTTTGCAAATCATATCCTCTTATTGTGTCGCGCCATCCGCCTGTTGTTGCTGCGCTGCAGCCGCTGCCGCAGCAGCTGCATCCGCCTGCGCCTGCATCTGCTGTGCTGCAAATGCTGCTGCCACCGGATCATTGTAAGCCCCTGCATTGATTGCTGCCGCCACAGCGCGACACTGATCAATACTTCCTGTTGCAATCGCTGCATTGATTGCCTGTGCTGCCCAAGGATTAGGCGTTGCCGTTCCTACTGCTGCTGTTCGCGGTGTTGCCGTGTAACTGCTCTTATTAATCTGCTCACGACTTTCTTCCACACCGTCAACCGTAACTACCTTCCAAAGTTCTGCCACATATCCGATATGTGCAGACTGTACATCAATAAATCCGGCCGGCTGCGCAGAGTCCGCAACGACTCTCTCTCCCTCCGGAACTGTCTTGCTGATGACAATACTTTCATATTTGATTTTTCTGTCTTCCGGTCTGGTTTCACAACCGTAAATATTAAATGTAATCTTTTTATCATCGGTAGTATATCCCTCGATATAAACCGGATAATCCAGATTATTTACAAATTTAAAATCCTTGGCAGTTCCCGAAATCGCTGCATCCGCAGACGGATCCACGTAAGTAACAATCATGGAATGGTTAAATCTCTCCGTCACTTCAAGTTCTGCCAAAAGAACCGCATTGTAAAGCGTCGTGGAAACCTGACAAATTCCTCCTCCGAGAGAATCGATAACCAATCCGTTCAAATAGGAACCTGCCTCATAGTAACCATTGGCTTCCGTAAAAGGACTCACCGCCTCATATGTAGAAAATGCATCTCCCGGATACAACAATGTACCGTTAATCTTGCTTGCACCGTTTGCTACATTTCCGCTACGATTATACCCTGATGTAGAATAGCTGGTTGTAAAACTACCGAGCAGATCCTTGACTACAGCCAACTCTTCAGCGGTTCCTCTCGGTTGGGTTGTCTCTGCAACAAGGTCTATCGTCACATTTTCTTTATCCCACTCACTACCGAGATATTCAAACACCATCTTAACAGACGCTTCTACATCAATCTCAACACCGGTCTGTCCGGCAACATACTTAAAAGCACCGTCTTCTCTTGTGAGCGTACCGTCCACAGCTTTCACATTGTACTGAAGACATTGATCGGTAATCAGGGTGCGGATTAACGCTTCATCAAATGTAATTTCCAAAGGAAATACTTCATTCTGATGTTCCAAATCTTTGAGCGCCTTATATCTCTGAACAATATTTCCGGCCTTTCCCAGTTCTCCCGCCTGGTCGACCACTTCTTTATTTTTCCATTTAATTCCCAAATCCGCTGCCGTCACGGTCACGGTATTGTCATTGAGCGCATTCCATGTAATCTCTTTTTCCTTCAGAGAATCTACATAAGAATTCACTGCCTCTTCCGCTTCCAGTGTCGTCATTCCGGACACATCGATATCACCGATATAAACACCTTTTTCAATCGTGTTAAATGTGCCTGCAGCCTCTGCTTCAATATTCATTGACAACAAAAAGCCACACATAAAGACCGCACATAAAACTGTCATAAATTTTCTCATACCATATTCCTCTTACTGATTAAAAGAACCCAATTGCCGATATTGCAAGCGGTACAACAAGTGCAAGTACCAAAATAACTGCAATAACTGTTGCGAAAACACGTTTCATTTTGTTATTATTAAGCATATTACTCACCTCTTTTACTTCGAAAGGATATTATATATGAATTTCATCATTTTTGCAAGCTTTACGGTTTTCTCTGCCTGGTTGGCTTTCCGATTGAAAAAAGCCCGTAATTTAGACGAAAAAGCCAAACAGGATTTCTGGGAAGAAGAATCCCTGGCAAATAGTGTCAGAAAAAAACAACTGGAAGATTCCGACTATGTCGTCTTCCCTTTTGAAAAACTTCCTTCGGAGGAAAGTTTTTCACCGGACCCGATCCCGGAATCCCTGTCGCTTCTCTATGCTCTCTCTGATAAAAAAATGGTTAATTTAAACGGAATTTCCAACACCGAAGTCAAAAAAAGATACGGCGCGGCCAATATTACCATTCTCAGCGAATATGATGCCAACTACGAGTGTTTTGTGAAAAACATTTATCTTCTCTGCCAACATCTGTATGATATCGGCCGGAAAGAAGAGGCTCTCATGCTGTCCGAAGAAACCATCCTGACAGGAAGCGACTCCCTTTCCCATTATAAACTGATGATTCAGATGTATCGGGAAACGGACAACAACGGCGGCATCGACTGGCTGAAGGAACGGGCCGGATTACTTCATTCGATTACTAAGGGAGCAATCCTGCGCGCATTGTCCGGCCAAGATCAGGCTTTGGGCAATGCACCGTAAGTTGCTTTCAACTTATCCACATACCGGCTGGCTTCATTTTTGGTCATCTTTTCAATCTCATAGGGACAATCAATTCCATACGTTTCCACGAGCCTCGTGATTTGGGCAATCTGCTTTGCCATCACCGGGCTTTCTTTTTTTATCTGATAAATGAGCGGCTTAGGTTCAAATATGTCTTTTCCCGATCCGGAATACTCCTCCCACAGTTTTTCAAACAGCAGAAAAGCCGCCATGGCATCATCCAAAGCCCTGTGAGCCCGGAACTCTATCCCGTACTGTTTACAAAGTACATCCAGCTTTTTATTCTGCTCCCCGGGAAGAAATCTTCGTGCTATCTTCAGTGTATCAATACCCTGTCTTTCAAAACGGCTTCCTTTCGGAAGTCCGTTCAGCACCGCCTTTTTCAGGAAAGAATAGTCAAAAATCACGTTGTGCCCCAACAGAACATCGTCTCCCAAAAACTCAAGAAGCGATTCCCGGATGCTGTCAAACTCCGGAGCCTGCATCAGCATTTCATCCTCAATGCCTGTAATCCTTACGGTGTCCTCATTCAGTTTTCTGCCCGGCCGGATCAGACTGCTCCATGTATCCGTCACCTGCCCGTTCCGGATTTTTACCGCCCCGATTTCAATAATCTTTTCCGTGCGCACGTTGAGCCCCGTCATTTCCAAATCTATGGCAACTGCATTTAAATTACTCATCTGTAATCACATTTCCTATCATGTATATATTCGCCTCACCGGTCAGTGCATTCCTCTTTTTATAATCAAACAATATATATTCTTTCTTTTCTCTCCGTTTACCTGTCTTAAAATCATAGGTTACCGGCTCCACATGCACTGTTCTTGCCAACATCCGGGCATCAAAGTCCGCATAGGCCTCTCCGAGCACATCGTGATCCGCTGCCTCTTTTTGAAAGAAATTTCGGATCATACCCCTGCTTTCTGTCATATCCGGCGCAAATTCCGGTCTCGTTTTACAGTTCTCACGCAAATACAGATCCACAGACAAACTTTCTCTGTATAAACCGATGATATTCTCCTCGGTTTTTTCGACTTTTTCCTCCAAAAAAGAAAGCAGCACCTGATAGCGGTAACTTCTCGCCGGCGATTGCACAAAATATCCCTGTTTCTCATAAAAATCTGCCAGTGCTTCAAAAAAAGCAAAGGGTGATTCAAAAAGACGGATAGCAAGCGGAAGCGTTGTTGTAAACTGGTTGCTGTTATAATACAGCTCCACCATCTCTTCTATGCGCTTCAATCTGCATACATCCTCATAGGAAAGCCAATCCGTAAAAAGCACTTCATAAGCCGGTTTTGAGCGATAAACAAGTCCGTACTCTTTTGCTTTCTTATGCATTTTGGATCCCTTAAGTACCTTTAAAAATCCGAGCTGTAACTGCTCCGGCTCCATGGCAAATACATCGTTAAATGATTTTGCAAATGACAGGTAATCTTCATATGGCAATCCTGCAATCAAATCCAAATGAACATGGATATTCTTTCCGCTGCGTATACGTTTTACTACCCCGGCAAGTTTCTCTGCATCCATGTGCCGATCAATTTCCCGAAGCGTTTTCGGGTTTGTGGACTGTACCCCAATCTCCAACTGGACCGCACCCGGACGGAACCTTTCCAGGACGGCAAGCTCTTCCTCACCCAATAAGTCTGCTGCAATTTCAAAATGGAAATTAGTTACACCGTTATCGTTCTCTAAAATATAGTTCCATATGGATAGGGCATGTTCCTTGTTACAGTTGAACGTCCGGTCCACAAACTTCACCTGACGGACTTTTTTCTCCAGGAAAAAGGCCAATTCCTTTTTCACAATTTCCAAATCTCTCAAACGCACCGTCTTATCTATGGAAGAAAGACAATAACTGCAACGGAACGGACAACCCCGACCGGACTCATAATATATAATACGGTTTTCAAAAGGGGTAGTTTCCTCGTATAAAAACGGAAGCTCCGACAACACTGCAGGAGGTCTTTCCTGTGTCTCTGCCGCAACGCCTCCCTGTCGCACTGCCACACCCTTGATTTCGTCAAACTCTGCCTCAGCAAAGTCTCTGCCCGTCTGCCGGATTTTCGCGTATGTCCGTGCCAATTCCAAAAAGGTTTCCTCACCTTCTCCCTTGATGACCCCGGTAAGGAACGGATATTTTTCCAACAGAGAAACCGCATCAAAGGAAACTTCCGGTCCCCCGAACCAGATTTGCACATCCGGCAGAATTTTTTTTGCCTCTTGCGCCAATTCCGCAACATACCGGATATTCCAGATATAACATGAGAATCCGATTACATCCGGTTTACGGAAATAAATATCCGACAAAATATCTCCCACCGAATGATTGATGGTATATTCCGCAAGTTCAATCTGCCCGGCCAAAGACGGTTCCTTTTTTTCCGCATATGCCTTTAAAGAATAAATCGCCGGATTGGAGTGAATATATTTGGCGTTGACCGCAGTCAGTAAAATTTTCATAAGTGATACCTTTTCCCGATTATTATTTTGCCGGAGGATATTCGTTACAGAGAAGCCGGTACGGCTGTTCATCCTCCTCTATGGTCGGAAATCTTCCCACCGGCTCGTAAAAACGATTATCCGTATTATCGTCATTACACATGGATACTTCCCCGATCAGCACATCCCCCGTCCCCGGCTTCACATCAAAGTCATGATACTGATGCGGCCAAAGCGTAATGCTCTCACCGGGCTTAAGTTCCACACCTGTACCGGCCGGAACATAATAAGAGCGGCCATCCATATTTACAAGAACATCCGTGTCTGCAAACGATCCGTCTCCCGCGTCGTTGTACACATGAATAATCAATGTTCCTCCACCGCGGTTGATAATGTCCTCGCTCTTGTTCCAATGAAAATGCATCGGAGAGTGCTGTCCCTCCTTAAGCATCAAAAGTTTTTCCGCATAAACCTTTTTATACTTCGGATTGTTCTGATTTCCGTTTCGCAGCGTAATCAGCGCAAACCCGACTTTATCAAAATCTCCCAGACCGTAATCCGTAATATCCCATCCGAGCATATTGTCACGGATCTCATCATACTCTTCATTTTTATCCTGCCATTCCTGCGGCGTCCAGTGACAAAACGGCGGAAGTTCAAACCCGTGCTCCTTAACCAGTCTTTCCATATCTTTGATACACGCATTGATTTTTGATCTCTTCATGCCAATACCTCCTCAATCTCTTCTCTTGTGGGAAGGGCCGGGATACCGCCCTTTTTCTGCACACACAAAGCCCCGGATACATTTCCGTATCTTAAAGCTTCTGTCACTTTCTCTTCCGTCACATCGGAAATCTTCTCAACACCGAGCATAAGCATGCGGGACAAAAATCCGCCCCAAAAGGCATCTCCGGCTCCCGTAGCGTCTACGGCATCCACTTTCCTGCCTTCCTCTTTTCCGCTTTTGCCCGCAAAATAATATTTTGCTCCGTCAGCTCCCAGCGTTTCGACCAAAACCGTGATTCCGTATGTTTCCATAAACGACGGGATATTTTTCTCACCGCCCGCAAATGCCAGCTCTTCATCGGATATTTTCAGGAAATCCACATACGGAAGTATTTTCTCTACCTCTTTTTTACAACGCTCCTCATCGTGCCATATCATATCTCTGTAATTCACATCAAAACTTACTATCTTCCTTTTCTCACGGGCAAGCATCAAAGCATGACTTATTGCACTCCGGCAAGGCTCTTCCGAAAGAGACACACTTCCCGCATGAAATATTTTGCATTTTTCTATATCGCTTTCTTTTATATCCTTTCGGTCAAGCAAAATATCTGCTCCGGGCTTTCTCGCAAAGGTGAAAGATCTCTCCCCACCCTGATGCAGCGTAACAAAAGCAAGCGTGGTTACCGCCTCATCTGTCAAATCCGGACAGAGCATGGCAATTCCGTTTTCTTCCAAAACCCCTTTCAATTTCCGTCCGAAATCATCATTTCCCAAAATACCAAGGAACGCCGTTTCCATTCCGTTTCTGGCTGCGCTGACCGCCACATTGGCCGGCGCACCTCCCGGATTGGCTGTATAAGTATCCGGCTCATTGCCCGGCGTAAAGTCGATAAGCATTTCACCTGCGCAAATGATATCCATGTCTTCCTCCTTTTGCGGTTCATATTTATTCCGTTTCACCCGCGAAAACTATGTCTATATTTTAGCACAACTGCACTTCCTGTGCTCTACTATTTTGCAAGTTGCGAAAATTTAAAATTATGCAACTTTAACTGGTAGATTTTGTTTTCATCGTTTGATAAAGTAATGTCAGAAAATTGCCGTTTTTTTACCCTGTTTTCGTACGACTTTCATTGACAGTATTTCTAATATCTTCTATAATTTTAAGTTAAGAGCGGGGTGATAAAAATGAAGAAATTGCAAGTAAAAGATCTTCGTCCCGGAATGGTGACCGCCGAAGATATCTATTCCATTGACGGCCAACTGATTCTCGGTAAAAAAGTAATCTTAGTTGATAAAAATATTGAGAAACTGGATTCCTTCGGAATCTATTCCATCAAGGTAGAAGACAAAGCAGTCTCCGTGGATAATTCCATGAACGAGGCCCCTCCTTCCTACAGTGAGCGGGTACGTTCCAAACCGGATTTCATAGAATTTAAATCCAATTTTGATGCACACGTAGACATGCTGCAAACCGGTCTTAACCAAATTGCGGAATCCAACTCCAATTTCGATGCAGCAAACCTCGTGTCACAGACGCTGACACTCATGGATAATGCCGGAAAATCAGTCAACCTCATGGATATGTTAATCAACATGAGAGATTACGATGATTCCACTTACGCCCACTGTGTCAACGCTGCCATCATCAGCAACATTTTTGCCGGATGGCTGAATCTGAGCAAGGAGGACCGTATTCTTGCCACCTCCTGCGGACTTTTTTATGATATCGGCAAGATAAAGATTCCGGAAAGCATTTTGAAAAAACCGGGACCTTTGACCAAGGCTGAGTTTGAAGCTGTGAAGCGCCATCCTCTGGATGGTTACAATATCCTGGATGCTGCAGGTCTTTCCGAGGAAGTCAAAAACGCTGCCCTCATGCATCATGAAAAATGTGACGGAAGTGGTTATCCGTACGGTTTCGGCCGCGATAAGATTTCTTTCTTCGCGAAGATGATTACCATCGTTGATATTTATGATGCCATGACCAGCAAGCGGGTATATCGCGATCCAATCTGTCCGTTTGATGTCATCGAAGAATTTGAACGGGAAGGCTTTGATAAATATGATCCTGACATGATTTTAACGTTTCTTCGCAATGTCAGCAATTCCTTCATCGGTTTCAGGGTACGCTTAAATAACGGTCTCGAAGGAGAAGTTGTTTTCATTCATCCGGAACATCTGTCCAGACCGACTATCAAATGCGGAGACAACAAATTTATCGACCTCTCCGTACATAAAAATATAAAAATTACCGCGATTATATAATTTGTTCCGGGTCATGCGAATTTTTGTGAGAGCGATCGCATACTTATACAAACGGATGAACCCGAAATAAATTATCAATTTATACAATTATACAAGAAAAGGAGAAAGATATGGGATTAATTAGAGCAATCACAAATGCAGTCGGATCATCGGTTGCAGACCAGTGGCGTGAGTATTTCTACTGCGACTCACTGGATGAAAACGTACTTGTTGCAAAAGGACAAAAAAGAACCAGCGACAAGCGCGCTACCAGCAACACAAAGGGAGAGTCAAATATTATTTCCAACGGCTCTATTATCGCGGTCAATGAAGGTCAGTGTATGCTGATTATTGATCAGGGTAAAATCGCAGAAGTTTGTGCAGAAGCCGGAGAATTTATTTACGAAAGCTCTACAGAACCAAGTGTGTTCTACGGCCCTCTCGGCGAGAGTCTTAAAAATACTTTCGCTACCATCGGTAAACGTTTTACCATGGGCGGCGATCCGGCAAAGGACCAGAGAGTTTACTTCTTTAATACAAAAGAAATTATCGGAAACAAATACGGAACTATGAATCCGGTTCCTTTCCGCGTTGTTGACAACAACATCGGTCTTGATATTGATATTTCCATCCGTTGTAACGGTGAATATTCTTACAAGATTGTTGACCCGCTTCTCTTCTACACAAACGTTTGTGCCAACGTGGCAGACGAATATACAAGAGACCGTATCGACAGCCAGCTGAAAACTGAGCTTTTAACTGCTCTTCAGCCTGCATTTGCAAAAGTTTCCGCTATGGGAATCCGTTACAGTGAGCTTCCTGGACATACTATGGAAATCGCAGATGCATTGAACGATGTTCTTTCCGAAAAATGGGCAGGACTTCGCGGTATCGAAATCGCTTCCTTCGGTGTAAACACAGTGAAAGCATCCGAAGAAGACGAAGCAATGATCAAAGAATTACAGAAAACAGCTGTTCTTCGCAACTCCAATATGGCTGCTGCAACTCTCGTAAGTGCACAGGCTGAAGCTATGAAGGCTGCTGCTTCCAATACTTCTACAGGTCCTATGATGGCATTCGCCGGAATGAATATGGCTAATATGGCCGGCGGAATGGATGCTACTTCCTTATTTGCAATGGGACAGAACCAGCAGCAGGCAGCTCCGGCTCCTCAGGCTGCTGCTCCGGTAGCTCCGGCACCGGCACCGGCTCCTGCAAATGCATGGACATGCGGTTGCGGTCATTCCGGAAACACCAATAAGTTCTGTAGTGAATGCGGTGCAAGAAAACCGGAAGAACAGACAGCTGACGGATGGCTTTGCCCGGTATGTTCCGCACAAAACAAAGGAAAATTCTGTGCAGAATGCGGAACACAGAAACCAACCGGCGAACCACTTTACAAATGCGACAAATGCGGATGGGAACCTGCAGATCCTAAGAATCCACCGAAATTCTGTCCGGAATGCGGCGATCCGTTTGACGAAAGCGATGTTGTTAAATAATGAAAGTGACACTGATTTTAATTATAATTTGTTTGGTACTTCTGCTTATAGTCATTGGCGCCATCTACTATGGAGTCTATAAACTCAAGCAGAAGACCAGACAATTTTCCAGACAGGTATTCGGAACAAATTCCTTAATGGAAGGTTTTGAACAGATTGAAGCAGAATATGCAGTTACACCAAAATCTGTCTCTGCGATGACAAGCCTTTATCTTCCGAAAATCACCAGGGATTTCCCTGAATTTTCTTATGACGAGATGAAAGAAAAGGCCCAAAACGTTCTCACTTCCTATCTTCTCGCGATTCATGATTTTAATCCGGGACGTTTGACAGAAGGAAACTCTGAACTGAAGAACAAGTTGGAACATGCCATTGCAATATTAAAAAACAGGGATCAAAGAGAACACTTTGACAATGTAAAAGTACATCGTACCGAAATTTCCGGTTACACCAAAAAAGCCGGCCGATGCATCATTACCATGCAGACATCGGTACAGTATTACCACTACATAACCGACAGTGACGGTAAGGTTATCTCCGGTTCAAAAGATGTGTTATTCCAATCAAAATACGACACGGATTTAATCTATATTCAGGACCGAGCCCTCGTGGAAGGTGATCTCGGCGATGCAGAAGGTCTCAACTGTCCGAACTGCGGAGCCCCAATTACAAATTTAGGATCCAAGTTCTGTGAATATTGCGGAACCGGTGTTGTCGCTTACAACATCCAAGTGTGGAGTTTCTCCGATGTGAGAGAATGTTAATTACTAATATGATATAAAAAAGCAGCTCGAATTTTCGAGCTGCTTTTTCGTTCTATAATTGATATTTTTATTATACTTTAAAGATAGATAATGCATCCTCAAGTCTTTCCGACAACAAACGGAGTCTTTCTGATGAAAGTTCCAGCGTATCCATTGTATCTGTCATACCACGGGCTGCTGACATCGTATTCTGTGTCGATGCTTCATTTTGCTCAGAGATGGATGCCAGATTATGTACCACATCCTGAATCGCATCTCCGGATTCACTGAGCACATCCACTTTTTCACGGATACTTTCAATATTGTCAAGAGAACGGGAAACACCGACTGCCACGGCATTGGATTTCTCCATTGTCTCATCCAGTTTCTCTTTCTGCTGATCCATCTTCACTTTAACAACTTCCATAACCTCAACCATCTTGTTGGATTCGGAAATAATCTCTGCAATAATCTGCTCAACTTCGGCTGCAGCTGCATTTGACTGCTCCGCAAGTTTACTGATCTGAAGAGCTACAACAGCAAATCCACGGCCTGCTTCTCCGGCTCTTGCAGCTTCAATACTTGCATTCAGCGAAAGAAGATCTGTCTCTTCTGCAATATTTTGAATCATTGTAATCGCCGTCTGAATTGATGCAATGGAATCATGCAATGCATTAATCTGGTCTGCAACTTTTGTGACAGACGCCACAGTTTCTTCATTTGATGAGTTGAGCTCGTCAATGATTTCCTCCGATGCTTTTTCTGCTTCGGACATCTGCTCTGCATTCTGTGTCAGATAATCTACTTCTTCCGTGATGTAAGTAATCTGTTCACCGATCATATCAACATTCTGTCTTGCTACACCTGTTTCATCCGCCTGTGTCACGGAACCTTTTGTAATCTCTTCCAGCGAACCGTAAACACCGTCCACGGTCTCTTTCGTGCCCTGCGCCAATCCGGTCAACTGATCTGCAGATACCGTAAGATCCGCAGCAGACACCTTAATATTGTTTACAATTTTCCGGAGCGAACTCTGAAGCTGTACGGAAATATTGTAAATATCTCCAAGTTCATCACTACGCGCCTGGAACTTCGGGTCCGAGGCTACCGTAAGCTCTCCTCCGGCTACTTTTCCGAGGAATTCTTTTGTCACGTTCATGACGCTGATCATGCTCTGAGCTGTTTTAGAGATTGCAAACCAGGCAATGACCAAAAGGAGAATCGCAACCAACATAATATTCAGCGACTGTAACAGTACCACCTTATCTGTATGTCCTGTGTCTTTTGCCACACAGATTACACCGTCTGCGTGCTGTAGATTCTGATAATAAGTATGATATTCCACTCCGGAAATCATGTCTCTGTCAACAAACACAGCTTCTTCATCCTTCAACTGTTCTGCCACATCGGCATTCAGTGAATCCGGATTACTTGTCAGTGTTGTATAAGCGCTGATTCTGCCGGAATAAACTGTAATCTCAAATCCGGTTCTTTCTTTTAATTCATCAATATAAGATGTATCACCTGTGCCGTACATTTCATCTGCAGATACAGCTGCTACCTGAAGTGCCGTCTCTACTTCACCGAGCATGGAATCTTCCAGCAAATTACTGCAAACCATCTCAAGCACAACACATGCAATAATCAGCGGAATAATACCGATTGCTCTGATACGGTTTCCGAATGAAAAGACACGTTTTTTCTTTTCTTCTTTTTCCGGAGCATCGGAGACAACACTCTCCGTCACCGGTATCTCTTCCTGTACCGGAACCTCATCCGCCGACGGTGCTTCTTCTGCTGCCGATGTTTCCAAATCTTCCAGCACTTTTGCATAATCGACAGGTGCTTTCTTCTCCTCCGGCGCCAAAGGCTCTGCCGCCGGTACTTCTTCAGCTACCGGTAATTCCTCCTCTACCGATACAACTTCAACATCTGTCTGGATTTCCTGCTCTGTTACCGTTTCTTCATATAATGATGACTCCGGTACCTCTGTAACTTCCTCAGAAGCCGGAGCACTGTCTTCATCAACTCCCAAAACTTCTTCTCCGCTGGCTGCTTTGTCAGCCATCATTTTGGCAAACAACGCGTCGATATCCAGCTCTTCTTCTGTACCCAATAAATCCTTCTCACTCATGGTAAAACTCCTTTGTGTTGCATAAAAAATAAATACAATACGACTAGTTTAGTATATCACAGAAACCCTCTGAAAACAAGCAATCAGACAACAGAAAAAGACCGACATTTCTGTCGGTCTTTTCTCACCTCATTATCCTGTTTCCCCTTAATTCCCTTTTACACAAGAATTCGCCATAACCACCATAACACATTCAAGGGAAAATAAAAGGGTTTTTACATGAATACACCTTATTTTGACATGAAACAAAGAGAAATCTACTTTTCTATGGCATGAAACTCCGCAAGCTTCTTTTTAAATTCAGCGCATCTTCTCTCACTGATCGGCACAGTTTCCAGCGTCGAGAACACCACCTCGTTCGCTATACACGATCTGGCATAACGCATATTTACCAGATATGCCCTATGTACCAGATAGAAGCCTTTTTTCTCAAGAATCTCCGTCAAATCAGAAATCTTGCTGCGGATCGGAAGAATCTCTTTCTCCTTTGTATGTATCATAACCGATCTCGCTTGTGCCTCCATATAGACAATATCTTCCAATGCAAGAAAAATTTCTCCGCCGTTTACAAGCTGAAACTTCATTTTTTGTTCTGTCTGTAAAAGTAGAACCGCACTTTTCACTGCCTCAAAAAAATCATCCGGCGGATCCTGCTTTCCAAGATAACGGAACGCGTTTACTTTGTAACCCTCTTTTATATACTCCTCATAAGCAGTCAAAAAGATTAAAATTCCTTTCGGACAACTCTCTCTGTATTGCTGTGCTGTTTTCAGACCGGAAATCTCCGGCATTGCGATATCCATAAAGACAATATCGTATTCTTTCCGGGCAGCTAAAAATTGTTTTCCGGACGAAAATTCCTCTACCTCAAAGCAGAAAGGAAGCTTTGTCATGACCTCTTCCAGTTTTTTTCTTGTCAACACGCGAAATATCGTCTCATCATCCACAATAGCAATTGTAATGTTATTTTTATTCATCTTTTGATTGTCCCATCTTTAATTTTATTAAGGTCAGATTACAATATTTCTTTCTTCACCTTTGAGAAACGCTTTAATATTTTTGTACACCTCGTCCACAACGCGGGTCCTCGCCTCTGTGCTGGCCCACGCCAAATGCGGTGTTATAATTAATCTATTGCTGTCTTTGATCTGCCCCAACGGATTGTCCGGTGAAATCGGCTCCTCTTCCAGCACATCCAGACCTGCTGCAGCAATTTTATTCTGCTCAAGTGCATCATACAGATCTCTGCCATTAACGACCGGTCCTCTCGCCACATTGATAAGAATTGCCGTTTCTTTCATTTTGGAAAATGCTTCTTTGTCAATCAGATTCCTGGTCAGGCCGGAAAGCGGACAATGCAGGGATAAAAAGTCCGACTGCATCAATAGTTCATCAAAGGTAACCTGCTTATAATCCGTACAGGTACTTTTTCCGGTGACGGAATAAAAGATGACCTTACAGCCAAACGCCTGTGCTATTTGGGCTACACGCCTGCCGATATTTCCCATACCGACGATTCCCCATGTTTTTCCTTCCAGCTCTCCGAACGGAAGGTCAAAATTACTGAACCTGTCCTGCGCTCCGTAAGCTCCGCCTTTCACATAATCATCGTAATGCCGGAGATGCTCCAACAGATATAACGCGAGAGAAAACGTATGCTGCGCAACAGCGGAAGAACAGTAGTCTCTCACATTTGCCACACGGATTCCGCGGCTTTTACAATATTGCAAATCTACATTATCAAAACCTGTTGCAAACTCACAGATCAACTTTACATTCGGAGCATCTTTTAACGTCTCTTCGTTCATCGCGCATTTGTTAGCGATGATAATATCGGCATCCTTTACCCTTTCGGCAGCATCTTCTGCCACCGTATTGCGGTAACAGGTTACCTCTCCGAAATCTTTATAACAGTCAACAGGTATATCTGTCCCGACACTGTTTCTCTCAAGAACTACTATTTTCATTCTTTCATTCCTCTCCGAAAATTGTTGTCTTTAACATTTTCCTATGATATAAAAATTTTGTCAATGGATAACACCCTCCGAAGAGGAGATTATTTTTTGTGTTTCGCCCTGACTTTTCTCATGACTTCCACACCTCTTTGGATATCATCTTCCTCCTTGATTCCCTTGGATTCTTTGATTCGTTCAATCACCTGCTCCGGATCCAGGGAATGATACGGAAAGTACATCTTTCGCAACTCATCCGGCTTGATTATTTTGTATATCTGTTTACTGCTTTTCTCATTGATGTAAGACCAATATCGATAAATGTATCCCGTCCAATACAGCTCCTCGCTTCCGTATTTTATTTTGCCGTAATTACTTTTTCCGAATTCAATTTCTATTTCCGACAATGCATCTTCCAAATCCGTTGCATTAAAAAGAAATCCATCCGTATCCATTCTTTTTGCTAAATCGGAATGCATAAAACGGCGGATAAAGATTCCCGAACTACACTCGGTCTCCTCTATGGAATTTTGAAAAAGTTGCGCCTGAAATTGGCACAATTTCAAACCATAATGATCCATCTTTCTCATTTTAATATATCCTCTATATAAGTTCCCTGATTTCTGTACTGTTTACGTGCAACCTTCACTTTGTCTCTGCTTACATCGTAAATTTCCTGTCTGGACGTCAGATAAGACTCCTTTTCCGATGTCGCCAGATAACATCGCTCCAAAATTTCTGCCTGACGCAACGCTTTGTCCGAGACAAAAACATATTGCTTGCCCAAATTGGTCGCAGAGAGACAATGTCTGCACTGGATATCGGTAATCTCACCATCAATAAATTGATCGATAATTTCAAACATCCGGTTATCCGCAATAGGAGCTACAATATAATCCACTCCCCGCATTTCCCCTATAAGCGTATGTATGATTTCCGAATCTGCATACACACCCAGACGCTGTCTGTAATATGCAATCATCAGCATCCAGTCTCTGTCGACGCCCAGTTCTTTTCTCTCTAAGCCTGTGCAATCAAACTTAATCATGTAAAGGGAAGATGAGGGATATGTAGCGACAAACATGGCCGACTGTTCCAAGCTTTCTCCGCAATAAAATCCGATACCGAAATCATTTTTTCTTTTACTGCGGTCAAGACTCAATTCTCCTTCTATCATAGTCTTCGCCCCATGAAACAGAAGAACCTCCGACCCACTTTCCATTTCCTCCGTATATAGTTGCTCCTTTATCTTGTTGAGCCTTATTCCTTTATTAAAAGTGTAATCATAAAAGGCGGAGATATTCTTTTCGCTGATTGTTTTTTTCCCCGAAAGCCAGTTGTTCAGCGTCATTCTGGACACGCCGAGCTGCTTCGCAAACTCTTCCGTAGAAAGCTCTGTCAGCTCCATAACCGTTTCTATATCCTGAATTACTTGAAAATTCATTATAGCCTCCCCCTTCAACACAAACTTGTTTGTAAACTATTTTACATATATTTTTAAATGATGTCAATATTAATTGCTTTATGTAAAAAAGCCGAATCATACAAATGATCCGGCTCAAACATTACAACTCATCCACTATATTCTGCAGCCATATGCCGCTTTTTACCATAATAAATCCAATGATACATTTGATGATTTCCGTCGCCTGTACAAGCAGGTATACGGTCACGATACCAAGGCTTGTAAAACGGGACAGACAAAAAGCAAACGGCACGACAATCACCCACACAAACACGCTGTCAAAAAGAAACGTAATCCACGTTTTTCCGCCGCTGCGCAGAGTAAAATAGGAGGCATGGTTAAATGCCTGAAACGGCATCGCAAGTGTGGATACCAAAATCAGTGCTGTTGCCAGATTCTTTACCTGTTGTTCTGTATTATAAACGGACGGAAATGCCTTGGAAAAGCATGCCATAATCGCTCCGATCAATGCACAGGATGCAACTGCAAATGCAATTAACTGCACATCTTTTTCTTTTGCCTCTTCCTTCTTTCCTGCACCGAGAAGCTGTCCGATGATAATGGAAACACTGCTGCCGAGAGCAATATAGACAATATTAAATACATTGACAATCGTAGAAGTAATATTCTGCGCCGCTACCACGGCAAGTCCCCGATATGCATAGCACTGGGCAATCATCGCCATTCCGACCGCCCACAAAATCTCGTTGGCCATGAGCGGAGAACCCTTAGCAAGTATGGTCCGCACCAGCTCTCCCGGTATGCGGAAGCTTTTGTATACGCCGGCAATAAATTTATATTTTGCTTTTTTGGCATGGGTCCATATAACCACGATTCCCACTTCCGTAAATCTGGAAATAACCGTCGCAATGGCTGCTCCGTTGGCTCCCAGCTTCGGCGCACCGAAATTTCCGAAAATCAGCACATAATTCAGTCCCAAATTGACAAAAACCGCTGTCACTCCGGCTATCATCGGTAAAATCGTCTCTCCGCATTCACGGAGTGTTGATGCATAAATCTGGCTGATTGCAAACGGAATCAGTCCCGCCAGCATAATTGCCAAATACTCTTTTCCGCACTGCAACGTCATGGCTAAATTTCCGACCTCACTTCCTTCATGCAGGTAAAGGGAGATGAGGAAATCGTCGGCAAACCAGAACAGCGCCACAGCAAAGGCGGTTAAAAATCCGCAGGCATACACCTTAAACCGAAAGGTATTGCGGATTCCCTCCTGATCGCCTTTTCCGTAAAACTGGGCCGTAAATATGCCGGCACCGGAAATCCCTCCGAAAATACAAATATTAAAAACAAACATCAGCTGGTTGACGATGGCCACGCCGGACATCTGGTCCGTTCCGATCTGACCAACCATTATGTTGTCCAGCATGCTGACAAAATTGGTGATTCCGTTCTGAATCATGATCGGAATCGCGATAAATAATACTTTTTTATAAAAATCTTTTGTTCCGATTAATTTTTTCATAATCATTGTGCCTCCTCTTTCGCAC
>JAFTVQ010000128.1 GCA_017461865.1 Lachnospiraceae bacterium
CCTCTCTGAATCTCCATGACAACACGGTCCTGTGTCACTTTGATATAAGGCACAACCGGTTTCATGGGATAATAAGTATTGCTTACGTCCATGACGATTTCTTTTTGGATAGTTGCCGGGATTCTCTCTTCCGTTGGCGTAAAGGCTGCTATAGTACCATCTTCATTATAGGTAACCTCGTAAAACTGTGGCACATAAATTCCGGGAAGTTTAGCTGCACGGCGCAAAAATTCCTTTCTGCCCGCGTTTTCAATCTTACATTGCTTATAAAGCGCAATCAAAGCTTCATACTGTGTTTCCCCTTCGCCAATATAGAACATATCAAAGAAATCTGCAATGGGCTCAGGATTATACGTGCAGGGACCGCCGCCGATGACGATAGGCATGTCCTCTCCTCTTTCGCAGGCAAGCAGTGGAATCTGTGCCAGATCCAGTACCTGCAGGATATTGGTATAACACATCTCATACTGGATAGTGATACCCAGAAAATCAAAATCTTTGATGGGATCCTGGGATTCCAGTGCAAACAGCGGAATCTTCTCCTGACGCATGATGGCGTCTAAATCCAGCCACGGCGAATAGACACGTTCGCACCATACATCCTCCATGGAATTGAACATGTCGTAAAGAATCTGTATACCCAGGTGGGACATGCCGATTTCGTAAACATCCGGGAAACACATAGCAAAACGGATTGCTACATCTTTTGACTTCATGACAGAATTGACTTCACCGCCGATATATCGCGCAGGCTTTTCTACTGTCATTAAAATATCATCATTTAATGCTAACTTTCTCATATATACACCTTTATTCTTTAAATTGTTTGTTCCAACATCCAATAATATATATTAACATATTTTTAGCATATTGTTAAGTGCCAAAATTATGCGAAATAAATAAGAAACGCACCAGACCTTCCAGAGCTCAGCAATGGAGATTTGGTGCGTTGTTGTTTACCAATAATTTATTTGAAATAATGATGTCATATAATCAAAGGAACTATACAGCCATGCGGAACATCAATCAGTCCTTTATCCGTCAGCTTTAATGCAGGACTGACCGGAAGCCCGAGTGTACCGATAGACATAATCGGATTTTTGTGTTGATATCCCAGACGAATCAGGCTTTCGCGGATATGACATAATTTTGTCCCTACATATTCCAACGATTCATCAGACAATATGCCGCATACCGGAAGCGGCAGCTCTGCCAGAATCTCCCCGTTTTGTACGGTGAGGAATCCGCCTTGCAGCTGTCGGATTCTTTGGGCAGCCAGAAGCATGTCCGCCTCATCATTTCCTGCCAGGAAGAGATTATGATGATCGTGAAAATAGCTTGTTGCAACGGTTCCCTGTTTAAGAAAAGTTCCTGTTATGAAACCGTACCCAATGTTTCCGTTTTTGCCATGTCTCTCTATTATCATGGCAAGCATGCAGCCGCTGGATTTCCAGTCAATCATACCATTTTTTACCGGCATGGTAACATGTTTCTCACATGTATGCGTACGATCCGGCTGTACTTCAATTGCACGTATTGTTACGGTATCCGGATAATCCAAGGGCTTGATATCCGGAAGAAAACGTGAGAGCGGCATTTGAAAATCTTCCATGTCAATATCCGGAATATCTAAACTTTGATAAAAGTCGGACGGAAATAAATTTTTACAGAACGTATTCTCCTTTTGTGTCTGATTATAAATCTCTTTTCCTTTTTTGTATACCAGTTCCGGACAAAGGTGTGCAGGATCTTTTACCAGCATAAAGTCAGCAAGTTTGCCCGGTGCGATCACTCCCCGGTCATATAAATGCATGCGCCGACTGGGCGTATACGTTGAACAGTAGATTGCCTGTTCTAC